>DATEZE010000169.1:0-14664 GCA_035255845.1 Burkholderiaceae bacterium
ACTGACCGAGCTTGTCGCGGTGGGATACCTTGGCCTGCTTGGGACGGCGGTTGGGTTTGTCTGGTTCTACGAGGGCGTGAAGGCACTCGGCGCTGCACGTGCGTCGGTTTTCACGAACCTCGTGCCGGTATTCGGCGTGTCACTGGCAGTTCTGCTGCTCGGCGAGCCGCTGCTTGCATCGATGATCGTCGGCGGGTTCGTGACCCTGGCAGGCGTCAGCCTGACCAACCTCACCAAGAAGACGACCTGACTGAACCAGGCGCTCAAGCCGCAGTAGTTTCAACTGAAAGATCCAGCGATTGGTGTACGCCCCCGCGGCCGATGGTATTGGCGTGGGGACAAACTCGTCCTGAGAAGGCAAAAATTGGGATCGTTACGCGGGAGCCGCCGGCTCGGCGGATTGCGACTCGGCGCCGTCGGAAGCTTGATCTCGGGCGCCGAATCGCGTAGGTGCTGGTCACTTCGACGCAAAATCAATCGCGACAGCTCGCTGTCCGGCCTGTTCGATCTGGTGCGCCTGTTGGGACGTGGCTTGGACCGGGCCGGCTTCGCCATAGTTCAGAAGGCCGAGGCGGGCGGCTTCGCGGGTTTCGGCAACCACCTGAGCGCGCGACTTGGTCGCGACAACTTCGGCAGGCGCTGCGCCCGCTTCTCCGACCGATGCGGCGGGGCTGACGACCTGGGTCTTGGAGGCCTGCGTGCTACGAATGACGGAAGAAACGAAGCCGTAAGGAAGAATATCGACATCGTCAGCGAACGCCGGGGCGGACGCGGCGAGTGCCGCAACTGCGAGTAGATGGAAGCGCTTCATAAAAATCCTTTCAGGCAGATTCAATCGATTGGCGCCAGCTTTCGTCTTGCTCTGGCCGCACGTTGGAGTGTCACAGCGCGCCGTTGCTCGCGCGTTGCATTTCGACTTGCTCTTGTTGCGTGTGAAATGCGGCCCGGGGCTGCGCTGGCCGCGATACGGATCAGGCGAACTACGCCGGCACAGGCGAGGGGTTGACCTGCAGTCCGCGCAGCGCCGCTGCAGTCGCAGCGTCGGCGGGGAAGAACGATTCGAGGGCGAGTTCGGCCAGCGTGATCTCCAGCGGTGTGCCGAAGATCGTGGTGGTACTGATCAACGACAACAGGCCGACCGGGGTTCGCAGTCGTAGTGGCACGACGATCGCATTCGGTGGTGCTTCGGGCGGTGATTCTTCGCCCGGATAGCTTTCCAGTTCCTCGAGCAACGCGTCAAGCTCGGCGCTCGCGTTCATGGCCGCCTGCCGACGCAACCGCGCGAGCAGGTGAGCCCGCCATTCCGGCAGGTTCTCGATCCTGGGTGCAACGCCTTGCGGATGAAGCGATAGCCGAAGCACGTTGACGGGCGGCCGAAGCAAATGGTCGGCCGCCCCGGCGATCAGTGGTGTGACGGCGCGATTGGCGAGCAGCAGGTTCCAATGGCGGTCGACCGCAATCGCCGGAAACGGCTCGTGGGCGCGCAGGATCTGCGCTACTGCCTGGCGGGCAGGTTCCAGCGCCGAGTCCTCGAGGCCGCGCTCGGCGTAGGCTGGCGCGAGGCCGGCGGCCAGCAGCAGGCGATTGCGGTCGCGCAGCGGCACCTCGAGCACCTCGGCCAGACTCAGCAGCGTCGCGCGCCCTGGTTGCGATCGTCCGGTCTCAACAAAGCTGAGGTGGCGCGGGGAGATACCTGCTTCCAGAGCGAGTTCCATCTGGCTCAGGCGCCGATGCGTGCGCCAGTCGCGGATCAACACGCCGACGGGTGCAGCGCTCGCGATCGTCATTGCGCCTCCCGGGCCGAGACGCCTCAGCGGAAGGCTCACACGCTAAACGGGTTCGCGGTCGCGAACCATAGCGCCAGGCCGGTGGCGATGATGAACGCGCCGTCGAGTACGCCCACGGACACGAAGAACTTGGTCTGAAGCATCGGAGTGAGTTCGGGCTGGCGGGCTGCGCTCTCGATGAACTTCATCCCCGCAAGGCCGATGCCGATGCACGAGCCGAGGGCGGGCAGACCGATCATGAACGCCACGGCGAGCGGAAGAAAAGTATTCGTGTTCATGGTGCCTCGGTCAAAGCAGGTCTTTCCAGGCGAGATTTGCGGTTGCTTGCGACACAGGGCTCGATCGCATGAGTCCAAGCGCCTGTCCGCTCGCGAAGGCGACGACGGCACATACCTGTAACAACAGGTAGCCGACGCCGAGTGCGGATAAATCGCTGCGCAGCGCGGTCGCAAGGACGATGCACGCCAACGCCCAGCCGAGGTTGCCGACGACGACGAGTTCGGCCAGCGTGCGCGCCACGGCGGCGCTGGAGGCCATCCGGATCAGCCACGCCGCGTACGCGGCCAAGAGCACGCCACTGCTGACGAGCAGCTCGACCGCGAGGCCGGTGAACTGCGCGATCGCATACGGTGCCAGCAGCTGAATCAGTGCAAGCGTGCCGCTGGCCGCGGCATCGATCGTCAGAGTCGCCCGCAGCAGCGGGGAGGGACTGAGATGGTTCATATGGTGCTTTCTTGGGGACTGGACGTTCGCCAATGCTGCCGCGGTCGATCGTCCGGCCTTGAGCGAATGATGGTTCAAGTGGATAAACGGCGCGATTACGTCCGAGGTAATGGCGCAATGAAAGCAGCCGCCTGGTGACTTTCACCGGGCGCTTCACGAGGTTCTGCCGGACTGATCACAACACGCGGCAGCACGACTAATGAGGCGCCTGGGACCGGAGCAATCTCTGCGAGCAGGACGATGCAGATCAACTCGGCGACTGTGACGCCAAATGCCAGGGCAGCGGCGGCAAAACGAGCGGTAAGGCGGTTCATGCGGACCTCCGGAAAGACGATGACGCGATTTATCTCCCGACCACCTGACGACTGCTACGAGCCGTCCGCGGCCGCCGACAGACGCAGCCTGCGCCACTAAAACTGCCATCGAGTGACATGATTTAATGGCAGACTGCACCCATGCGCGCGAGTCGACTGCTTTCGATCCTGTTACTGCTGCAGACCCGCGGCCGCATGAGCGCCGAGGCGCTCGCAAACGAGGTCGAGGCGTCGGTCCGTACGGTCTTCCGCGATGTCGATCAGCTGAGCGCCGCCGGCATTCCGATATGGGCCGAGCGGGGCCGCAACGGCGGCTTCCGATTGAAGGAGGGCTGGCGCACGAAGTTGACCGGCCTGACGACCGAAGAGGCACGCGCGATCTTCCTGGCCGGGTTGCCGGGTCCCGCGGCCGAACTGGGCCTCGGCGAGGCGATGACATCGGCACAGCTGAAGCTGCTTGCTGCGCTGCCGGCGGACTGGCAGGCCAGCGCCCAACGCGTGGGCTCGCGCTTCCATCTGGACCCGATCGACTGGTTCCGCAGTGCCGAATCGACGGAACACTTGCGCCCGGTCGCCGAAGCCGTCTGGCAGGAGCGCCGCTTGAAGATCCGCTACCGCAGCTGGAATCGCGAGTCCGATCGGCTGGTCGATCCCCTCGGCGTCGTTCTCAAGGCAGGGCGGTGGTACATGGTTGCGCGCTCTGACCGCGACATCCGCACGTTCCGGCTGTCGAACATCCTCGCGCTGGAAATGCTTGAGGCGCGCTTCAGCCGTGAGCAGAAGTTCGATCTGGCCAAGTACTGGGGCGCGTCGACGAAACGCTTCGAAACGAGCGTGTACCGCAGCAAGGCGCAGCTGCGCGTATCACCGCTCGGCTTCAGGCGGCTTCAGTCCTTCAGCCCCACCGTGGCGGAGGAGGCCGTCCGCACGGCGAGTGCGCTGGAGGCCGACGGATGGATGCGCGTGACGATCCCGATCGAATCCGTCGAAGACGCGGCGCGCGAAGTGCTGGCGCTCGGGGCTGAGGCTGAAATTCTCGAGCCGGCTGAACTGCGAGAGCAGTTGAAGAGCACGACCGGGAGACTTGCGGCGATGTATCTGGCGCCGAAGGCGGTGTCTCGGGCACCAATTCGGCGTATCGGTGGCCGGTCTCAGGTTCCGTCAGCGCGTCGAAAACCGTCTGGCGACGGCTGAGTCGTGGCGCCGGAATTCTCTCCGGCGCGCGTCAATCGAGCCTGTTTTCGGCCGCAAAGCGCTGCAGCGACTCGGACTCGATCTGCCGCAGCGCTCGCCGCTGCCGCCCGACCATCCGCAGATACTGACTGACCGCCGCATCGCGTTGCGCCAGCGACAGCACCACTCCGGCCTGCTCGATGCGCACCGGCGAGAAGTACCGCTCGACGCGGCCCCGCAACTGCAGTGCGCGCTGGCGCAGGTGTCTGCCCCACAGATGCGCCGTGATGATCAAAGCGGCAAGAACGAGACTGAAGACACCCAGCGCCGGCGAATGCGTGCTCGAAGACTCGAGCACGGCGGCGACGTCGGCGACCCAGGCGAGCATCAGTCCGGCGCCGACGAACGAGGCGACTTGGCCGTAATGCTGTGGCGTTTTGGCATTGTCCAGCGCCTTCGCGCGCATCTGCTCCAGCGCGGACTCGTCAGGCGGAAACGACAGAATGTCGATGGCGGGCGTGTTCACGGTTGCCTCGGCAGTCGGCGCCGTACGGGATGCGCGAGCGTACGGGTCGAACCCGCCAGCAGGCGATTGCGGAAATAAGAGAACACGGCTGCTGCCCGGGTCGAGGTCGATTAGATGACGAGGCTGGCCGCGGCGAACACCAGGCTGCTGCAGCCGACCAGCAGCGCAAATGCGCGCCAGCCGTGCTCCGTGTAGCTGGCGCCGCACTCGGTCAGCAGGAAACCCGAAAACGCACCGACGATCAGCGCGACCGAGCCTTCCGACGACCAGGCGGTCCGTGTCATCAGGTCAGTGATCTCGACTGCTGTCACGACGAGCAGCAGGAAACCCAGCATCCGCAGCAAACCCGCCATTGAAGGCGCTGTCAGAGCCACACCAAGCACTTTGATATTGGGTTGCGTACGCATTCCGGATTCGTTACGAGCGAAAAAAGAGGCGCGCATTTTGACCTGCTGCGCGCAAAGACAAGGTAATGCTTGCTCGGTTTTCTTGATCGACGGCAAAGAAGGGAAAATGCCGTCAATCAAAAAGTGCCGCGGGCGCTCAACCTGCCGCGGCACCGTGTAATTACTTCAAGGCCTGGAGTTTATCGTAGGTGGCCTTGTCCCAGGTGGCGTCAGGGCCATTGTGCAGTTTGGCGACCGCGTCCCGGAACGCGGTCCGGTCGACCTTGACGACTTCCTTGCCACGCTTGCTGAACTCAGCGCCGAGCTTTTGTTCCACCTCGACGATCTGGGCCGTCGCGCGTGCGGCGGCTTCACTGAGGACTTCGGCGAAAATCTTCTTGTCCGCGTCCGACAGCTTGTTCCAGGTCGGCGCGCCGACGATGGTCAGCAGCGCGTCCGTAATGTGGCCGGTCAGCACAATGTACTTCTGCACTTCGAAGAACTTCTTTGCATCGATCGTCGGCAGCGGGTTTTCCTGCGCGTCGACTGTCCCATTTTGCAGAGCCAGATACACCTCCGCGAAGGCGATCGGCGTGGGATTCGCGCCGACGGCGCGCGGGAACATCGTGTACAGCGGTGCGTCCGGCACGCGGATCTTCAGCCCCTTCATGTCCTCGGGCTTATTGATCGGCTTGTTCGACGTGACGTGGCGCTCGCCGTAGTAGGTAATCGCGACAACCTTGTTGCCGCCGCTCTTGGCGCGGTAGCCCTCGGACAGTTCCGCGAAAAGCGGGCTCGCCGAAAAAGTCTTCCAGTGGTTGAAGTCGCGGAACATGTATGGCGCACCGCCGATCGAGATGGGTCCGTAGGTCCGGCCGGCGAAGAGCTGGCCGGTGTAGATGATGTCGACGGTGCCGAGGGTCAGACCCTGGTTGATGTCGGTTTCCTTGCCCAGGGTCGAGGCCGGGAAAACTTCGACGGTGTAGCGGTTGTTGGTACGCTTCGCGATCTCGCCCGCCGCCCAGACGGCCTGAACGTGATACGGCTCGCTGGTCTCGTACACATGCGCAAACTTGAGTTTGGTCTGAGCCTGGGCCAGTCCGCTCGCGAGCGCGAATGCGGCCAGGCCAATGATCACTATCTTCTGCATCGGTTCTGTCTCCTCTGTTGAAATCCCCGTGTCACCGCGCCGCCGCTGGGGTCCGCGACCGCGCAGGGTCTACATCACCGCGCCGAGTTGCCAGGGCACGAATTCGTTCTGGCCATAGCCAAAGCGCTCGCTCTTGGTCCTGCTGCCCGAGGCCGTCGTCAGGATCAGTTCGAGGAGCCGCTCGCCGACCTGTTCGATCGTCGCAGCGCCGTCGGCGATCTCACCGCAGTTGAGATCGATGTCTTCTTCCTGGCGTTGCCACAGTTCGGTGTTGGTCGAGAGCTTCAGCGACGGCGAAGGCGCGCAGCCGTAAGCTGAACCGCGTCCCGTCGTGAACACAATCATGTTGGCGCCACCGGCGACCTGGCCGGTAGCTGACACCGGATCGTAACCCGGCGTGTCCATGTAGACGAAACCGTGCTTGTCGACCGGTTGCGCATACTCATAGACCTCGACGAGGTTCGTCGTCCCGCCCTTGGCGACCGCGCCGAGAGATTTTTCGAGAATGGTGGTCAGCCCGCCCGCCTTGTTGCCCGGGGAAGGATTGTTGTTCATCTCGCCCAGATTGCGCGCGGTGTAGTCCTCCCACCACTTGATGCGCGCGATCAGCCTTTCGCCGACTTCGCGCGACACCGCGCGCCGCGTCAGCAAATGTTCGGCGCCGTAGATTTCCGGCGTTTCCGACAAGATCGCGGTGCCGCCGTGGGCAACCAGCCGATCCACCGCGTTGCCGAGCGCCGGATTCGCCGTGATGCCCGAGTAGCCATCGGACCCGCCGCACTGCAGGCCGAGCATCAGGTGGCTCGCCGGCACCGGCGTGCGCTCGACGCGGTTGGCGGCAGGCAGCATCTCGCGCACGAGTGTGACGCCGCGATCGATCGCCTTCGCGGTGCCGCCGACATCTTGCATGTTGTAGCGGGCCAGGCGCTCGCTCTCCTGCAGGCTTTCGGCGCCGAGGAGCGACGTGATCTGGTTGGCCTCGCAGCCGAGGCCGATGAAGATCACCGCCGCGACGTTTGGGTGCCGCGCATAGCCGGCCATGGTCCGCCGCAGCACGCGCATGCTGTCGCCCATGTCCATGCCGCAACCGGTGCCGTGGGTCAGCGCGACAACGCCGTCGACGTTCGGAAACGGCGCCAGCGCGTCCGGATACAAGTCGCGGCGGAAGCGATCGGCGATCGCGCGCGCGACCGTCGCCGAGCAGTTGACGCTCGAGATGATGGCCACATAGTTGCGGGTCGCTACGCGGCCGTCGTCGCGCACGATGCCCATGAAGGTTGCCGGCTGGGCGACGGCCGGCGTCGGATGCACGTCGGCGCCGAACGCATAGTCGCGCGCCGCGTTGCCGATGTTGGCACCGTGCTCGGCGCCGATGCCGAGGTTGTGCAGGTGCACGTGCTCGCCGGCCCGGATGGCGCGCGTCGCGAACCCGATGATCTGGTTATAGCGGCGCACCGGGTTGCCCGCGGCAATGGCGCGCACCGCGACCTTGTGGCCCGGCGGAACCAGCCCGAGCACCGTCACGCCTTCGGTCTTCAGTAACGTGCCCGCGACGAGCTGGCGGCGCGCGATCACGACGTCGTCGGCCGGGTTCAGTCGCAGCACCAGCGGTACTTCCTGCAGCATTTCAGCCACCCCTGCTCGAACACTGCGCTACTGGAACTGTCGCGGCAGCCACAGGCTGATCTCCGGCAGATACGTCACGAGCCCAAGGCTGACCAGCAGCGGAATCAGCCAGGGCAGGATCGCCATCGTCGTGCGCTCGATTGAAAGCCGCGCCACACGCGCCAAGACGAACAGAACGAGTCCCATCGGCGGGTGCAGCAGCCCGATCATAAGGTTCAGCACCATGACGAGGCCGAAGTGCACCGGATCGATGCCCAGCTGCCGAACGATCGGCAGCAGGATTGGAACGAGGATCGTAATCGCCGCGGTCGGCTCGAGGAAGCAGCCGACGAACAGCATCAGCAGATTCGCGAGCAGCAGGAACATCCAAGGATCGGTGGTGAACGACAAGACCCAGGCGCCGATCATCTCGGTGGTGCGCGTCACCGTCAGCATCCAGCCGAAGATCGAGGCGGCGGCGACGATCAGCAGCACAACCGATGTGGTCTCGATCGTATCCATCGAGACCTTGATCAGCATCTTCCAGTTGAGCGTGCGGAACCAGAAGATGCCGAGGAAGAGCGCCCAGACACACGCGGCGATCGCGCCCTCGGTAGCGGTGAAGATGCCGGCCGTCATGCCACCGATCAGCAGCACCGGCGTCATGATCGGCAGCACCGCATTGAAGCGGAACATGCGGTCGGCCAGCAGCAGCAGCACCAACGCCGCGGCGACCGTCGGCACTTCGGGCAGGCCGCCGCTGTGGGTCAGTTCCCAGATCACGATTGGGAACGCTGCCACCACGGCCAGCTCGGACAGGGCCTTGGCAATGCGACTCAGTTCGAAGCGGGTGTCACCGCCCCATTTGTTCTTATGCGCGAAATAGGCGACCGTCGCCATCATCAGAAGCGCCATGACGGCGCCCGGCAGGATTCCGGCGAGGAACAGCGCGCCGACCGAAACGTTGGCGAACATCCCGTAGATCACGAACGGCAGCGAGGGCGGGATGATCGGCCCGAGTGTGGCCGAAGCCGCAGTGACGCCCACTGAGAACTCGGGGCTGTAGCCGTGATCGCGCATCGCCTTGATCTCGATCGTGCCCAGGCCTGCCGCATCGGCGATCGCCGTGCCCGACATGCCGGCGAAGATCACCGAGCCGATGACGTTGACGTGTCCGAGACCGCCTCGCAGCCAGCCCACCAGTGCCAGCGCGAAGTTGTAGATTCGATTGGTGATGCCGGCGGAATTCATCAGATTGCCGGCGAGGATGAAAAATGGGACCGCGAGCAGCGGGAACGAGTCGATCCCGTTCACCATCCGGTGGATGACGACAAAGTCCGGAACGGTGCCGGTTGCCATTACGAAGATCAGAGAGGACCCGGCCATCGCGATCGCGACCGGAATCCCGGTGCCCATGAGTCCGAGGAAAAGCAGCTTGAATGCGGCGGGGCTCACTGGGCCGCGCCCGCTTCGGCGCCCGCAGGAGAATCGATCAGTTCGGGCCGCTCGAGCACCGAGGCCCCGCGCACCCAGTTTTCGCGAGCGACGCCGAGCGCGCGCCATGTCATCAGCACGAAGCCTGCGAGCACAACGCTGTACGTCAGACCGATCGGAAGATCGACGACGGCCATACGCTGACCGCCGATGCGCTGTATCAGCTCGAACGTGAGCCATGCCGCGTACGCGAAGAAAGCGATGCGCACGACGTCAACGAATGTCGACATCACGCGGGTCACCGGAGCCGGCAGCAACCGGTAGAAGAAATCGACATGGATGTGGTTGTTCTTGCGTACGCTGATCGTCGCGCCGATGAACACCGTGCAGATCAGCAGGTAGCGCGAGATCTCTTCGGTCCAGCCCGCCGAATCGTTCAGCGCGTAGCGCGTGAAGAACTGTAGGAATACCGTCGCCGCAAGCAGCCAGAAGAAAGCGAACGCGATCCAGTCCTCGACGCGATAGACACCGAGGTCGATCGGCGCATCGTGCACGTCGAACTCGCCCGACGCGGTGAGCACGTGTTCGTCGACTGGCTGCGGCTCGGATGCCGGCGCGGTCATTGCGTCTCCTCAGCGGCGCGGCGCGCCGGCGCTCCAACTGCGCTGAAAACGGCGGGCCGCAGCATCCATGTGGCGACGCATCGCGGCACGGGCGCCTGCGGCGTCATGCGACTCTATGGAACTCATGACCGAGGTGTGCTCGGCGATAGCTGCGGTCCAGAGCTCGGGCGTGTCGAAGTGGTGTTCAAGCCGGGTAAAAAGCGGTCCGGCGCGCTGGTCCCACAGCGTGCGCACGGCAAGCGCCAGCGCGCTGTTGCCGCTCGCCTCGGCGATCTCAAGGTGAAAGCGACGGTCGTTATCGAGCGGCATAACCGAGCGGCGCCGATCGCGCTCCATTGCGGCGAGCGCGGCCTTCATCTTTCGGATCTGTGCCGGACCGGCGCGGCGCGCCGCCAGTGCTGCGCATTCGGATTCGAGCAGCCGACGCGCTGCGATCAATTCGAACGGGCCGGAGTCGGATGGCAGCTGTTCGGCGCGCGCAGCCTGCTTCTGCTGCATCACGTAGACACCGGAGCCGACGCGGACCTCGACATAGCATTCGACCTCGAGCGCGATCAGCGCTTCGCGCACAGAAGGCCGGCTCACTTTCAGCATGCGTGCAAGATCGCGTTCCGGCGGCAACCGCTGGCCCGGCCGGTACTCGCCGCGGCGGATCAATTGCACGATCTGCTCGGCGATGCGGCGGTACAGCCGCTGCGACTCGACGGCCTTGATCGGCATCGTTGTGATCTGCTCCGGGCAGGTGGCCGTCGCCGGCCGGCTGGACAGTGCGTCGCGGCGCCGCTTACACTGGCTCGCATTGGTCAAGTGGTCAGACCAATCGCGGCCTAGCTTCACACGCACACCTTGGAGTGTCAAGCCGCGGGAGCCAGCAGCGGAGGGACGATGGCGGGGCGTTTGCAGAGCAAGTCGGCGCTGGTGACTGCCGCCGGCCAGGGCATGGGCCGCGCCGCCGTGTTGGCATTCGCGCGCGAGGGCGCTCGCGTGACAGCGACGGACCTCAGGGAGGAACTGCTCGCGGAGCTGCCGGCGGGTATCGCAACGCAGGGTCTGGACGTACTCGACGATGCGGCGGTGCAGGCCTTTGTCGCGCAAATCGGCGCGGTCGACATCCTGTTCAACTGTGCCGGCTACGTGCACCAGGGCACGATCCTCGAGTGTTCGGTAGCAGACTGGGATTTCAGTTTCGACCTCAACGTCCGCAGCATGTTCGTGCTGTCCAAGGCAATGCTGCCGCAGATGATCGCCGCCGGCGGCGGTGTGATCCTGAACATGGCCTCGGTGCTCGGCGCGCACAAAGCGGCGCCGAACCGCCTCGCGTATGCCGCCAGCAAGGCGGCGGTGGCCGGCTTTACTCGCGCACTGGCGATAGACCATGTAAAGCAGGGGATCAGGGTTAACTGCGTTTGTCCGGGGACCGTCGACACGCCGTCGCTTGGCGACCGAATCAACGCCTTCGCCGACCCGGTGCAGGCGCGCAAGGACTTCATTGCGCGCCAGCCGATGGGGAGGCTGGCGACGGCTGAGGAGATCGCCGAAACCTTCGTCTACCTCGTGTCGGACGAGTCGTCGTTCATGACCGGACAGGCGATCTTCGTCGATGGGGGCATGTCACTCTAGGCGCGCAAAAGTGCAAACCTACTTTTGCGCGGTTTGAATCAGAAAAAATCGCTGGCGTAGCCAGACGATTTTTTCATCACAACTAATACGAAGAGGCGGCAACATGAAACTCCTGCGATTTGGGCCGGCGGGTTACGAGAAACCTGGTCTGCTGGACGCGAGCGGGGCGATCCGGGATCTTTCGGGCGTGGTCGACCATGTCACGAGCGAGCACCTGTCGGAAGAGGGACTGGCCAAGCTGGCGAAGGTCAAGCCCGAGTCGCTGCCGAAGGTCGAAGGCAAGCCCAGACTCGGCGTGCCGTTCCTCGGCATCAGCAAGTTCATCGCGATCGGGCTCAACTACGCGGACCATGCCGCCGAATCCGGTGTGCCGGTACCGAGTGAGCCGATCCTGTTCTCGAAGGCGACGACGTGCATCAACGGACCCAATGACACCATCGTGATTCCGGTCGGCTCGGCCAAGACCGACTGGGAAGTCGAACTCGGCGTCGTCATCGGCACCAAGGCGCAGTATGTGACGCTGGAGCGCGCGCTCGAGCATGTCGCCGGGTACTGTGTGATCAACGACGTCTCCGAGCGCAACTTCCAGCTCGAGCGCGGCAGCCAGTGGGATCGCGGCAAGGGCTGCGATACGTTCGGTCCGATCGGACCGTATCTCGTCACACGCGACGAAGTACCGGACCCGCAGGCTCTCGATATGTGGCTAGACGTGAACGGCCGGCCGATGCAGCGCGGCAACACGCGCACGATGATCTTCGGCGTTGCGCACCTGGTCAGCTACGTCAGCCAGTTCATGACGCTGCTGCCGGGCGACATCATCACGACGGGGACGCCGCCTGGCGTCGGCATGGGGCGCAAGCCGCCGCAGTACCTGAAGCCGGGTGATGTCGTCACGCTCGGCATCGCGGGTCTCGGCGAGCAGCGCCAGCACGTGCGCGCTCACGCGTGAGCGCCGCGTGACCGACACCGTCGCCCTCGCGACGACGACGCGGAATGTCGTCGCACGAGATCTTGCCGCGTGGGCGAGTGCCTGCCTGCGCGCATTGGGCGTTGGCGAACACGATGCGCGGACCGTGGCGGATGCGCTGGTGCAGACGAGCCTGTGGGGCATCGACTCACACGGGGTGCTGCGCCTCACGCACTACCTGGACCGATTGCAGCGCGGATCGATCCGTGCTGTTGCGCCGGGGCGCATCGCCGCGAGCGGGCCATGCACCGCAGCCATGGACGGCGAAGGCGGCTTGGGAATCCTGCATTGCCGCCGCGCCATGGACTATGCGATCGAGCTCGCCCGCGCCAACGGTCTCGGCGCTGTTGGCGTATCCAACTCGAGTCACTGCGGCGCGGTTGGGCTGTACGCAAGGCAGGCCGCGGACGTTGGACTGGTCGGACTCGCCTTCACGCACTCGAGCTCGATCGTCGTTCCGCACGGCGGACGCACGAGTTACTTCGGAACGAACCCGTTATCGATCTCGTTTCCCCGTGCGGACGCACCGCCGCTGACCCTCGACATGGCGACGAGCCAGGTCGCGTGGAACAAGGTCGTCAATGCCCGCCTCGAGCACCGGCCACTGCAACCCGGCCTCACCGTCGACGAGAATGGAGCGCCGACGACCGATCCGGCGCGCGCCGCGGCGCTGGTGCCGCTCGGCGGAACCGACTATGGCTATAAAGGCTACGGCCTCGCGATGATGATCGATCTGCTGTGCGGGGCGCTCAACGGCATGTCGTTCGGCCCACGCCTGACGAACATGTACGGCGAACTCGACCGCCCGCAGAAACTCGGCCACTTCTTGCTTGCTATCGATCCGCAGCGCTTCGCGGGCGGCGCGACGCTCGAGGCTACGGTGCGGGCGATGGCGGACGACGTGGTTCGCTCGGGCGACGCAGTGAGGTTGCCGGGCGACCCCGAGTTGCGCGCCGACAGCGAACGGCGGGCGCGCGGCATTCCAATCGAGCCCCAGGCGCTCGCCGACATGCGCGAGTGGTCGACTCGTCTCGCCGTCAAGTTTCCGGAGGCCGCATGAAGCCCGACGTTCTGCTCGTAGCTCCGATCTATGCGCCGACGCGGGAGCGGCTCGAATCGGACTACACGGTCCATCGGCTGTGGGACGCGAAGGACCGTGACGCGATGCTCGCCACGCTGGCGAATCGGATCGAAATCCTCGTCACGAGCGGCGGCGCCGGCGCTGCGCGCAGTCTGATCGAGCGGCTGCCGCGGCTGCGGCTGATAGCTTGCTTCGGGGTCGGCGTCGATGCGATCGATCTGGCGGCCGCGCGCGAACGCGGCATCGCGGTCACCAACACCCCCGATGTGCTGACTGACGACGTTGCCGACCTGGCGATCGGATTGATGCTTACTGCGCTGCGCGGCATTGCCGCAGCCGATCGCTATGTGCGTGCCGGACGCTGGAAGCAGGGCGCGATGCCGTTGCAAAGCAAGATGACCGGCAAGCGCGTTGGCATTGTCGGAATGGGAAGGATCGGACAGGCGATCGCGCGGCGCGCGGCGGCTTTCGACATGACGATTGCGTGGAACGGACCGCGCGCCAAGGAAGTACCGTGGCGCTACGAGCCGGACCTCGTCACGCTTGCGCGAAATGTTGACGTCCTGATCGCAGCTTGTCCGGGAGGAGCCGCGACGCGAGGCTTGATCAGCCGCGCCGTCCTGCAGGCGCTCGGCCCGCGCGGTGTATTCGTCAATATCTCCCGCGGTTCCGTGGTTGACCAGGCCGCGATGGTCGAGTTGCTGGTGCAGCGCGAGCTCGGCGGCGCCGGGCTCGACGTCTACGATGACGAGCCCAATGTTCCTCCCGAACTGCTGACACTCGATCATGTGGTGCTGCAACCGCATCAGGCAAGTGCGACTGCCGAAACCCGCGGCGCGATGGGGCAGCTCGTACTCGACAACGTCGCCGCGTGGGTCGCAGGCCGCCCGTTGGTGACCGCGGTCACATGAGCCCACGATGAGTGATCTGGCAGGCAAGGTGGTGCTGATCACCGGATCGAGCACCGGCATCGGCGCCGCAGCCGCGCGCGCGTTCGGCCGCGAGGGCACGCGCGTGGCAGTGCATTACCACTTGAGCGAAGCGCCGGCGCGGGAGGTCGCTGCGGACATCGCACGCTCGGGCGGCGCGGCCGAGATCTTCCGCGCCGACTTGATGCAACCGGACGAGCCTGCGCGCCTTGTCAGCGCCGTGCAGCGACACTACGGGCGTATCGACGTGCTGGTCAACAACGCCGGCGATGTGTTCGACCGCAAGCCGTTCAGCGAGTGGACAGCGCCGGAGTTCGACGCGATGTTGCAGCTCAACGTGCGCTCA
>DATEZE010000170.1:0-25889 GCA_035255845.1 Burkholderiaceae bacterium
GCCGCCGCCGCTCGCGCAGGGGCCGCCCGCACAGCGGCCAACCGCGTCAACTTCGGCGGCACAGGACCGCGCGACGACGGTGGCAGCGACACCGACGCGCCCCTCTGCGGCCGGCGCCGCCGCGGACGGTTCGAACCCGCCCTTTATGGTCGCCTGGATGGGCCCGTTTCGCGTGAAGGTCGGTGAGGAGTTCAAGGTCACCCTGCGGGTGAACTCGCCTATTGCCCTGCGCGTGGTGCCGCTCGACATCAAATTCGATCCGCAAGTATTGAGCTTCGTGGACGCGCAACAGGGCGAGTTCGCGGGCCGGCTCGGGCTGACGGCCTTCGACGCTACCGTCGATGAAGCCAGCGGTTTGATACGCATCGTCATGCGCGCGGGCGCGGGACAGGCGCTCCAAGGGCAGGGTGACCTAGTGATCTTGCGGTTCACTGCCAACACACCGTGGAAGCAGACCCAGCTTTCCGTGACGAAGAACGAACTCAAGGACGATAGCGGTGGTGTCGCTGCGGTCATCAAATCCACTCCTTTGACCCTGCGAGTGGGCGGCTGAAGGTGACACGGTGCGCGCGCACGGATTCACGCTGATCGAGATGGTGGTGACGCTGGCGCTCGTCGGCATTCTGGCGTCCGCCGCCCTGCCACTGTATGAAGTGACGGTCGCCCGCCAGAAGGAAGCCGAGCTCCGGCTGGCGCTGCGCTCGATCCGCAACGCGCTGGATGCCTACAAGGCCGCCGCCGACAGCGGGCAGATCGTCAAGGGAGCGATGGATACCGGGTATCCACCGTCGCTGGAGACTCTGGTCAACGGTGTTGAGATACCGAACGCGCCGACCGGCACGCCGCCACGGATCTATTTCCTGCGCCATGTTCCGGTGGACCCGTTTGCTCCTGATCCGACGCAGTCTGCGGCGCAGCAGTGGGCGACCCGCAGTTACGCCAGCCTGCCGGACGATCCACAACCGGGTGCCGACGTCTTCGACGTCGCGTCTCGTTCGCCGCGCGTCGGCAGCAACGGCGTGCCGTACCGCTTCTGGTGATCCGCGCATGAAATCTCTCACGCACGGTTTCACGCTGATCGAACTGACGATTGTGCTCGCGCTGATCGCGCTGCTGCTGACGATTGCGGTGCCGCGCTACTTTCACGCGGTCGACCACGGCAAGGTGGCGGTGCAGCGCCAGAATCTGGCCGTGATGCGCGATGCCATCGACAAGTACTTCGGTGATTTCGGCCGCTATCCAGAAGAACTCGACGACTTGGTCAAGAAGAAATATCTGCGCGCGATCCCGATCGATCCGACCACAGAAAAGCCTGACTGGAACATCATTGCACCTGAGGATCAGACACTCGGTCGCGTCTACGACGTGGTAAGCGCCACCGTTGCGGCGGCCGGGGCCACTGGGGGCGATCCCGCGCAGGCCCGCACCGGTGCGGGAACGCCGGACGAATCGCAACGTGCGCCCTCGGCGGCGCAGAAGGCGATCAATGCGCGCTGAATTCAATGCCACGGCACGCCGGTCGCGCGGCCTGGTACTGCTCGCGCTGCTGCTGTTCATCGCGCTGTCGTCGCTTTGGGTCTCCCTGGCGTCCGATGTCTGGGCCACGGTGCGGCAACGCGAGCGCGAAGATGAACTGCTGTTTGTGGGCGAGCAGTACCGTCGTGCGATAGAGTCCTACTGGCGGACGTCTCCGGGTTCCGTGAAAACGCTGCCGGTTTCGCTTGAGGTACTGCTGGTCGATGATCGGTTTCCGATGCCGGTCCGTCATCTGCGTCGCTTGTACGCCGACCCGATCACCGGTGGCGAACTCGCCGTCGTGCACGAAGGCAACGCGATCACTGGCGTGTACTCGATATCCACGGACGCGCCCAGGAAAGTCGCAGGATTTCCGCCGCGGTACCAGCACTTCGTCGATGCGAACTCATACGATCAATGGCGCTTCGTCTTTCTCCCGCCGCGCCGCCAGCTGCGCGCGCCTCCCCCTCCACCCCGGTCGGCAGTACAGGACAGCGGCTCCGACTCCTCGCAACACATACAGCGGATCACGCCATGAAGAAGCGGATATTGCTAGTCGAGGACCACAGCCTGCTGCGGCAGGGACTGCGCTCGCTCGTGTCCACCTTGCCGGACTTCGAGGTCGTGGGCGAGGCGCGCGATGGCAAGGAGGCGATTCGCCAGTGCCTTGCGCTGTCGCCCGACCTGGTGATGATGGATCTGTCGATGCCGGGCATGACCGGTATCGAGGCCACCACACAGATCAAACGTCGCCTGCCCAACGTCCGCGTGCTTGCGCTGACCGCATATAAGACTGACGAATATGTGTGCGAGGCACTGCGTGCGGGCGCCGACGGTTACGTGTTGAAAGACGCGTCGTACGAGGAACTTGTGCTGGCGCTACGCCATGTGGTCATGGGCAAGCGCTTTCTGTCGGCCGACGTTTCCGGGCACCTGGTCGATGCGCTGATCCAGGGCACGCAGCCATCGGCCACAGCGGGGACGCCGACACCGTGGAACAAGCTCACGGCGCGCGAGCGCAGCATCCTGAAGCTGATCGCAGAGGGGCGGACCAATCGGGCCGCAGCCGAATTCCTCAATGTGAGCCCGAAGACGATTGAAAAGCATCGCGCGAGCGTGATGCGCAAGCTCGGGCTGCGCAACGTGACCGAACTGGCGATCGTGGCGCTGGAAATCGGGCTCATCGAGCGACCCGGCACCGTATCGCGGCTGTTTGACAGGGACTCGACCCGGGCGGGACCGGCCAAGCCGGTGGCTGAATCTGCGGACTGATCTCGCTGGGCTGGCGGCTGCGCCTGCGCTACTGGCTGACCGAGGCCTCGTCGAGTGGCCAGGTCGCGACGATCGATGTCCCGGCGCCCGGCATCGACTCGACATGCAGGCTTCCATGCGTCGCGTCGACGCGACTGCCTATGCTGTGCAGCCCGATGCCCTGGAATTCATCGTCACCACGCAAAAATGGGGCGACATCGAAGCCGTCACCATCGTCATCGATCGTCAGCTGGATCTGGTTCTGCGTCGCCGTCAAGGTCACGCGCGTGCGCGATGCGCGAGCGTGGCACGCAGCATTGATCAGCGCCTCTTCGATGATGCGGTATAGATCGACCTTCAGTGCCGGGCCAATCGACAAGTCGTCGACATCGAGCTGAAGCTCGACTCGCATGTCCGGATGCGCTTCCCTGAGGTTCCGGCACAACCACTCGATCGTCGCCGCCAGGCCCAGGTCGTTGAGCGAACTCGGGACCAGCTCGGTCGAGATGCGCCGAACGTTCGCAAGCGTGTCGCGCAGATGCTGCGACGTGGTGAAAAGAAGGGATGACGCGTCCTCCACCTGGCCGCGCTGCAGTTGTCCTGCCGCACTTTCGACAGTCAGCTTGGCCACGGTGATCAGCGACGCGACTTCGTGGGTCAATTCCACGGCGATCCTGCCGCGCTGATCGTCGTGCCTCTTGAGGAGGCCATAGGCAAATCTGCGCGTCATCGCTTCCGACCTCCTCGGTGCAGGGTTGGCCTGGAAGGACATCCGCCGCCAGAAGAGCACGTAACCGTCCGCGTCTGGCGTCCGGAGCTTGCGGAGTGGGACCATGCGTATCAGACAGCGGCGACCGCTGCGCCCGACCAGGAGGGCCTCAAATGCTTCGTTCGAACCCGAGCTCATGCGCAGCAAGGAGTTTTCGACCGAACCCTGCCACCCATCCGCGGCCAGTGTGTTCAGCCGCTGGCCCCCGAGCCCCGCGGCGGTGAAGCCGAGCAGTGCTGCGGCAGCGCTGGTCGCACGCACGACGCGGCCGCCTCTGTCTGTGACGACGGCTGCGACCGAGCCATCGTCGATGAGTTCTGAGAGCAACAGTGCGTCATCCGGCGCATTCATGGCGCGGTGGTCCGATCATTCGCGTATCTGCGTCGCGCTAAACCATAGACGCACCGACCGAGCGCAGTAATCGCGCCTTCTGGCGGCGCGTCGAGCAGGGCGGGGCGTTGCCCTACCCGATTCTCGGGATTGTGCGAGCAGAGCGACGTGATCGAGGACAGTGGCCCGCGTGCGGACCTGGAAAGCATCGAGACAGTGCGCGGCCCGCAGCATGCATCTATTCGGATGAGATGTGATCGCGCATTGGCGGAGCGCTCGTCCGCCGGGACCGACACGCATGACACGTCAACCGCTCCGAGGACCCTAGCGGCCGACCGTCGCAGCGCCAGGCGCACGGATCGCTTCGCCTTCGGCGAGCCGCAATCGCGCCATAACGCGCGGCACATAAGCCCGCGTCTCGGCAAAGCGGGGAATCTGATAGCCCGCCTTGATCACGGCGTCGGCTCCGGCGTTGTATGCCGCCAGCGCAAGCTCCAGATTGTTGTTGAAGCGGCCAAGCAATGACTTGAGGTGAGCGGCGCCAGCGGCGATGTTCTGCCCGGGATCGAAGGGATCGGTGACTCCAAGCGCGAATGCCGTTGCGGGCATCAATTGCATCAGACCCTTCGCGCCCTTGGGCGACACCGCACGCGCGTCAAAGGCCGACTCGACGGCGATAACTGCATGCAGCAGGCTCGGCGACAGGTCGGTCTCCTTGGCCGCCTGGTGGATCAAGGAGGAGAAGCGCGTGTCGGGCATCACCGCATAGGGCATGACTGTGCGGCGGGCTCCGTCATCGACGACGACGATATCGCGCGCCTGCTCATTGCGGAAGTTCGATAGCACGACGCTCCCGTCACTTGAGACGCTGCCGTAGATCTGCGCTTCGGCAGCGGACGACGCGCACAGACCGCCGCAGGCGATCAGGCGGATCGCCAGACGCAGCGCGCGCGACGGGATGGTGGACATGACGCGCAACTTTTAGCGCCACCAGAAGAGCGCTGTAAGTAGTGAACGTACCCAATTTGCCGCGAGGCCCGGTCCTCTGCCCGACCGGTTGCGTGTAAGCGAGCAGAAAGCGTGTGCGTTATCACTGGCTACTTGAGGTAGGGAGTTCCCTCCGCGCGACGCGCGGCCTCCAAATATTGGCGATGAGTTTCGGCCTGTTCGGCTTAGCCGGATCGAGTGTCATCCGGTTCATGTGACCAAAACCGGACCCTAGACTCGCCCCAACGTCTTCTGCGGCAAACGACGTTGGATGTTGACTCGGGATCTGACATCAGAAGTTCTCACGCAATTGCGCGCCGGGCTCATCGCGATCTGCATCGCGGTGGCCGCGTACGCGCTGGCACCCGTCATCACGGATGCGCTTTCACTACACGCAGTAGAGCTCGCCAAATCGCTGCTGGTCGCACCGGTAGTCGAGGAACTCTTCTTCCGCGGCGTGGTGCACTCGCGCCTGCGCGCGCAGCCCGGGCTGCTGGGACGGCCGTGGAGCGCGATCGGATTGACCGCGGCCTGCTTTGCACTCGCGCATCTGGCCGCTGCTTCGGCAGGTCATGCGGTCCTTGTGATCGCGCCCGCACTCGCCATCGGGTGGGTCTACGAGCGCACGCGCTCGATCGGTCTCTGCATCGCGCTGCACAGCGCGGCCAACGCAATCTGGATCTGTTTCTGGAGCATCTGACATGAGCCTGACGAGACGTATCGCGGCTGTACTCATCGGAGTTGTCGGCCTGGGTGTGCTCCAGGCCGCACACGGGGCCGACGCCGTGCGGGGCAAGGCGCTGTTCGCCAACACCAACGGCTCTCCGCAGAGCTGCGCTTCGGCGGCCTGCCATTCCGGGTTTCCGGCGGTCAAGCGCAACAGCATCTCGAAAGGCACGAACCCTTCGACGATCCTGAGCGCGATCTCGGGCAACACCGGCGGTATGCGGGTACTCGCGGCCTATGTCAACGCAACCGATGCCAACGACATCGCGGCCTACATCGCCAATCCTGCGGCCGGCGATGGCGCTGCGGGGATCGCGCTGTCTGCAACCACTCTCACATTTCCGTCGCAATCGCTCGGCACCACGAGCGCCGCGCAGACCGTGACGGTCAGCAATACGGGAACTGCCGTACTGAATCTCACCGCGCTGACGTTCGGAGGGGTCGCCAGCGCCGAATTTGCGCGGGCTGGGACGTGCCAGGTCGGCGCAAACGTCGCCGCGGGTGGCAGCTGTTCGCTGCAGGTGACGTTCACACCGGCTGCGTCGGGTGCCCGCAATGCGACCCTGACGATCTCGCACAATGCAGCAGGTGGAACTTCGACGCTGACTCTGGTCGGGACCGGGGCGCTCGCGCCGGCTGCCGCGAGTGTGACGCCGACAACACTCAGCTTCACGCAGACGGTCAATACGATGTCACTGGCCCAGGCCGTGACCGTCAGAAACTCCGGCGGCCAGCCGCTTACCCTGTCGGCGATCGGGATCGCGGGAACAAACGCGGCCGAATTCGCAACTGGAGCCTCATCAACCTGCGCGGTCGGGACGGTCCTCAACGCCAATGCAAGCTGCAATGTGCAGCTGACCTTCCAGCCGACGGCGGCCGGTGCGCGGAGTGCCACGCTGTCGATCGGGCACAACGCGGCCGCAAGTCCGTCGACTGTCGCCCTCACGGGAAGCGGAACTGCGACCGCCCAGCCGGCGGTGTCGTTGTCGGCGTCAACGCTGGACTTTGGAATGGCATCGCTCGGCGCAAAGAGCGCAGCCCAGTCAATCACGCTGACGAACTCAGGCCAGGCGCCACTGACCCTCGCGACACTGGCGCTCGGGGGAACCGCTGGCGGCGATTTTGCGCTCGCGGGCACCTGCGCGATCGGCGCAACGATCGCCGCTGGAGGCACCTGCACGCTGCAACTGACCTTTGCGCCCACCGTAGTCGGAACCCGCAGCGGCACGCTGACCGTGACATCGAATGCTGCCAACGGCAATCCGGTCGTTGCGCTGTCCGGATCGGGCGTTCAGTACGCGATCTCGGTCAATCCGGCCGGGCTGTCTATGCAGTCGCCGGTCGGTGTGACGTCGGCCACGACGCAGGCCGTAATCACCGACTCCGGCGCAAGCCCGATCACGCTGTCGTCGATCACGATCTCCGGGCCATTCTCGATGCAGCAGGGGAGCAATTCCTGCGGGGCAGGGCCGATCGACCTCACCCCCGGGCAGTCATGCAGCGTGTACGTCGCGTTTCTACCCGCCGCCGCAGGTGCTGCGACGGGGGAGGTGGTTATTTCCTCGGCATCGCTGACCCAACCCACGCGCATCGCATTGACCGGACAGACGGCTCTCGACCAGTCGCCCGCATCCGACACGACGTCGCCGCCGTCGTCCTCGTCTGCGCCTCTGACGTCAGCGGCTGTCGCTCCGTCAAACATGGGCGGCGCCGGGTGTACGGTGGGCCCTGCGGATCAACTCTTCGATCCGATACTCGCACTGATGCTCGCGGCGTCGCTATTTGAAATCCTGCGTCGACGGGCGAGGGTCTATCGGCGCGAGTGATCGCAGAGCGAACGTTGCTCTGAAGCGCGAAGAGACGTCCTAGCGGAAAAAGCGACCCGCAACTGCGCGGCTGCTGGCAGTGCGGACTGCTCGCGTCAGCCGACGTCGTAGCCGTGGCGGCGAGCGGCCAGCAGCGCTTCAGTACGGTTCGACGCGTTAAACGCGCGGTAGATTGCCGTCACGTGGGTCTTCACTGTGCCTTCGGAAAGCCCGAGCTCACGGCAGATGATCTTGATCGGCGCGCCCCGGGCCAGCAGCTGAAGCACCTGTTCCTGTCGTTCGGTGAGCTCGATGCGACTCGGGCCTGCCTCGCGTGGCCGATCCGGCGCAGCGAACATGCCGGAGCGGTTCACTTCCTCGAGCAGATCCGCCGGGATGTACACGCCGCCAGAGAGTACGAACTTCACCGCCGACAGCAGCGTTTCGGACGCCATCGACTTCGGCACAAAGCCCGCCGCGCCGAGCTGCAGTACCCGCATCACGTTGCGCTGGTCCTGTTGACCCGAGAGCACCAGGATCTTCATTTCCGGAGCCTGAGCCACCATCGCTTCGAGCAGCGAAGTGCCCGAGACGCCCGGAAGCCCAAGGTCGAGCACGACGAGGTCGAGATCGAGGTTCTGCTGCTGCAACTGCAGCGCGGACTCGGCGGTGCGCGTGGTGATGACCTCGGCCCCTGGATCGAGGTCGAGGAAGAGCACGGAAAGTGCGTCGGTGATGAGCGAATGGTCGTCGACGACGAGAATTTTCATTGCTTGTTTTCGCGGCGGCGGCGTCTCAACCGACGCGCTCGTCCGCACGACTGCGGAATGTTTCATTGTAGACCCTGACACGCGTGCTCCTGCTCGCGCGAAAAGCGTGGCTTTCGCCGGCCGCGGCAGCGATCGGACGCAGGGGCGACTCAGGCAGGCCGCGTTTGCACGCGGACGGCCGTTTTGGCGATTACATGACCCGGTATCGCAGCCGGCGAGCACGGCGTGCCGAGCATGGGCGGCCAGCGATGGGGCGTCGCGGTGTCGGCCATCACGCGGGGCGCACGTCAGGCGAAGGTGAAATTTCGTGGTTTCTGGTGCGGCTTCCTGCGTCGCGGAATCGTGCGGCAGTCCCTACCGTTCGATCGTTGTCCGCACCACTTCCGGATTCTCACCAAAGGAGCATGACCATGATCAAGCTGACATCCGTCATATCACCGGGCAGCATCAAATCGCTCGTCGCGATCGGCGCGATTGCGCTGTCATTCGCTGCACCGGCCGGCGCCGAATGTGCGGCCGCGCAGGACATCGGGGACTCGTTCGCCGTCGCCGCTGACGCCGACCTCGGATATCTCCCGTTCGAACTCGGATCGCCGGTTGCGGAAGAAGCAGCGTCAACCGAGCTGGCGCAAGCCCAACCGTTCGAGGCCAACTTCCCCGAAGATGAAATAGTGGTGGCGAGCGCGTACGACCTTGACTGACACCCGCGTGGGCGGGCCGTCGCCTCGACGCAGTGGCGGGTCCGCCGGCGACCCGGGCGAGCCGACATTCTTTGTCCGCGCGCAAAGGCTCAGCGCGCACTTGCGCCCATAGTTCGGCCCGTTGGGGACGAGGGTTGGAAGAAGGAAGAAGATCCGGCGCGGGGGAGCGATCCCCCGCCAGCGGACGCCTTGGCCGAGCGTGCGGCAGGCGGCAAAAAGCCGGCTTATGCCGGCTTTTGTTCGTGGCCGAGGTCCGAATTACATTGACTTGATCCACTTCACGATCGCGGTCAGGTCGGCTTCCGGCGCGGCCGACTTCGGGTGGCCCTGTCCGATCGCGAGTTTTCCTACGAGGTCGGCATCTGGTGTCGACTTGTACTTCTGCGCAATGTCCTTGTAGGACGGCCCCATTTTCTTGGTGTCCGCCGCATGGCACTTGTTGCAGCCGGCTTTCTCGGCCAGGTCCGCCTGGGCGTGAGCTGCGCCAGTGAACAGCAGCGCCGCAGCAGCCGTGGCAAACGCGATACTGGACTTCACGTGTCTTCCCTTGGTCAGTGCGAGTAGAGACCGATATTCGGCATCCCTAATTGTTTATCCGGTCGCTGCCGCGTTAACGCGGGAACACATGAATGAAAACGGGGCTTGCGCCCCGTTCATGAATCCGCAAATTTCGCGCAGCGCTACATCGCCAGAATCCACTTGACGATGCCGGTGATCTCCGCGTCCGATGCCTTCACCGCCGGGTGGCCCTTGCCCGATTTGACCTTGGCGACGAGGTCGGCCTCGGCGCTGGCGTTGCCCTTGTACTTGGCGGCAATGTCCTTGAATGCCGGCCCCATTTTCTTGGTATCAACGGCATGGCACGTACCACAGTACTTCTGCGCCACGTCGGCCTGCGCACTCGCGACGCCTGCGAAGGTGATGCCGGCGGTCGCCAACAGAGCAACGATCAAAGTCTTCATCTCCATCCTCTCCGGAAAAGTGCCACCGCTCGGCGGCCTCGTGAGATTCGGCCTCAACATCGGATTGCAGCACCGGCTCTCGACCGGCGCAGCAGTCTAACGCATCAAAATGCGCCAGGTTGACCTGGCGGCGGGTGCACCTCAGGCTCCGCCGCGTAAACGGTAACTGCGCGGCGCACAAACGCGTCGACCATGCGATCTGCCGCATGCTCAATCAAACGGCCGGCCAATGTCTCGGCATGCAGTGGAAGTTCGTACTGCAGCATGAAGTGGATGTGACAACCCGCGTCACCGAGCGGACGCAGACTCCATTCTCCGTAGAAGTGCCGGAACGTGCCGCCTTCCATGCGGATGGCCATGAACTCCGGCGGCCGCTTTTCGTTGCGTGTGGTCACCTGCGCATGCAGCTCGAGCACGCCGACGATGACGGTGGCGCTGACGCTATTCGGTGTGCGTGCGATCAGCGAAGTCGAGAGGCACCACGGCAGGAACTGGGGATAGTCTTCGACGCGCTCGATCAGCTCGAACATCTGTTCGGGCGAGTGTGGCACCAAAGCTTCGCGGCGGATCTCTCGCATCGGATGGCCCGCCGCAGCGGCGCGAAGCGAGTCGCGATGGCGAGGCGCGAACGATACGGCGCCTCGCGCCGCGATGACAAGCCGCTGCGGCAGGTGCCTGGGTGACCGATGCGCTCGGCGGGCCAACGTCAGTTCGATCGCTTCGCCGCGTCCGGGTCTTCGAGCTTTCGTGTCAAGCCGCGATGGCAGAGTCGATTTTCTGCGCCTCGGGCAAAAAGAAGCCCGGCAGTGCCGGGCCAAGGGGGAGACTCTTGAATTCAGCGCGCGATCGTGCTGCCGTGGCCTGCGACTATCGCGGGCGGGTTTTGCGCGGCATAGAGCTCTGCGCGGTCTTCGTCGGCCAGACCGGCGACAGCGCTGAACACGATGATGGTGGTTGCAGCGGCCGCCAGCAGCGCGGCGGCTCGCGCGAAGTGTTTGCGGAACATGGCGACCTCCCTTTGTTTGAGTCCAATGTGTGAGTGCATTAAATCGATCCGGGCCGTAGAGCGCGTCAGAACATTGCAGTGCACGCAGCACGAATATTCACCGGCGGGCGCAAATCGGCTGCCAGAAGGCGCGAAAACGGCGCCCGCAGCCTAGGTTCGAACAGCATCCGCTCAGGCAGTAGGACAATCCCGGGTAGAAAATCTCGGCTGAAATGGCCGCAGCTCGCGGCACATGAGCAATGCTGCGCGGCGGGCCGGATCGCGCGCAAGGAGGCCTTGATGAAACTCGTGTCTTCGGTGTTCAACACGAATGGTGCGATCCCGCGCCGCCACACCTGCGAAGGTGAGGACGTAGCGCCACCACTTGCGTGGTCAGATGCCCCCGCAGCCACCCGTAGCTTCGCGCTGATCGTCGACGACCCCGATGCGCCGGACCCGGCGGCGCCGAAGACGACGTGGGTGCACTGGGTGCTCTACGACATTGCCGCCAGCGTTCACGATTTGTCCGAAGGTGGGAGCACGCCTGCAGGTGCGCGTGATGGCGCGAACGACTGGCAGCGCATCGGCTATGGCGGGCCCTGTCCGCCGATCGGCCGTCACCGCTACTTCTTCAAGCTCTACGCCCTCGATGCGGTGCTGGGCGATCTGCGTCGGCCCACCAAGGCGCAGCTGCTGGCGGCGATGCAGCCTCATGTGCTGGCTCAGGCCGAACTTGTGGGCACCTATGAAAAACAGCGGCGCTAGCGCCGATCAACACCCGCCGCGGCTTCTCGTGCCACTGGTGTTCGTCCACATCGGGCTGCTTGTTCTGGCTGGATGCTCTACGGGCGGCCCGATGACAGTTCGCGGCGAGCTCACTTCGCGCGAACGCATCGCAGTGCCGACCGAAAGCGAGGGTCTGGTCGAGCTTGCCAGGACGCGGGACGGTCTGGTCGTGGCCGAGCAGCGCCTGGCTCTTGCAGGGCGACAGGTTCCGGTGCCGTTCGAAGTGAAGGCGCATCGTTCGGTGATCGAGGACGGAGCAACCTACCTCGTGCGCGGCGCCATCGCCGTGAACGGAAGAACCCGCTGGGTCAGCGACGCCGTGCAGATCCAGGCCCGCACCGGCATCATCGACGTCGGCCCGCTCGCTTTGAAGCCCTACGAGACCGCGGCATTCAGTGCACCGCTGATGTGCGGCCCGCGAAGCGCAAGCGTAGGCGTCGGGCGGATCGGTGAGCGTGAAATCCTGCAACTCACCGTAGGCAGCGAGCGCTTCGAGCTGTACCAAACGCCCGCGGCGTCTGGCGCGCGCTACGAGGCCATAACCGACGCGCGAACATCCGTGTGGTTCAAGGGGGAGCGAGCGACCCTGACGATACGCGGCGAGACCTATCCCGAGTGCGTGGTCGACAACTAGTGCAGCATCTATCGAGAGGAGGCCGGCGTTGAATCTGATCGAATACGCGCAACACGATGCCACCGGCCTTGCCGCCCTGGTCGCCCGCGGCGAAGTCACAGCGCGTGAGCTGGCTCGGCTGGCCGCGGAGGCCATTGCCTTGGCCAACTCCGCGCTGGGCGCGGTCGTCGAGACCTACCCCGATCGCATTGAGGCGCTCGACGAGGCAGCGCTCGGCAGCGGCCCATTTGTCGGCGTGCCGTTCCTGATGAAGGACGTGTTTGGTCACGAGGCCGGACGCCGGATCGAATTTGGCAGTCGCCTGTGCCGCGGCATGGTGGCGACCGAAGACACGGCTTACTGCACGCTGGTGCGCGCAGCGGGCTTCAACATCATCGGCAGGAGCGCCGCGCCCGAGTACTCAATGGCCGGGACGACCGAAACGGCGCTCTACGGCCATACGTCCACGCCGTGGCGGCAGGGTTACAGCGCCGGCGGTTCCAGCGGTGGCGCGGCTGCGGCGGTGGCCGCAGGGATCGTGCCGGTGGCGCACGGATCGGACATCGCCGGCTCGATCCGCATTCCCGCGAGTTTCTGCGGCGGCGTCGGACTCAAACCCTCGCGCGGGCGGATCTCGTTCGCTCCAATGCTCGACGAGAACGGCTACGGACTAGCACAGAACTTCGCGCAGACGCGCAGCCTGCGCGACACCGCAGCGCTGCTGGACTGTCTGGCCGTGCCGCAGACCGGCGACCCCTTTGTCATCCCACGTCCCGCGGCGCACTGGCTGCAGGCGATGCAGGAAGCCCCGCGTCGGCTACGCGTCGGCGTCAGCACCGCAGCGCTGATGGGCGTACCGGTTGATGCCGAAGTGGCTGCCGCGGTCGAGCGCACCGCGCAGTGGCTGTCCGAGCAGGGTCACGTTGTTGACACCTTCACGCCGCAGGTCGATGGGCGGGCGGCGATGCGACTGATGCTCGACGTCTGGTTCTTCGGCTTCGACCTGCGCCTGGCCACTTACAGCCAGCGCAGTGGCCATGTGATCGGCCCCGACACTCTCGAACCGGTGATCCAGAAGGTGCTTGTCTACGCGCGCGAGATGAAGCCGGCTCAGTTCCTGACAGCGATGACGAGCCTGAACGTTGCGCGCCGTCGCTTCGCGACGATATTCGATGCCCACGATCTGTGGCTGACGCCGACGACCGCGCATCCGGCCGAGCCCTGGGGTCGCTACAACCTGGGCCGCACCGACGTCTCGTTCGACGACCTCGTTGACAAAATCATGGCTCCGGTGGCGCAGTTCACGCTGCCCCATAACGTGATGGGCACGCCCGCCATGTCACTGCCGCTGGCGATGCACAGCCAGGGACTGCCGATCGGTGTGCAGCTGATCGCACCACCGGCGCAGGAGCATCTGCTGCTGCAACTCGGTGCCCAGCTCGAACAGGCGATGCCTTGGGGCACGCGCGTGCCGCCACTGCATGTGACGAAAATGCGTCACTAGTCGTCTACTCGAGACCGAGACGCGCAAGGCAAAAGCTGTCCTACCGTCCGACCAGGTCGGCGACTACAAGCATCAACTCGGCGACATCGAATGGCTTCGCGAGATGGGCTTGGTAGCCGGCGAGCAGCGAACGTTTGCGATCTTCCGCACGAGCGAACGCCGTCAGGGCAAGCGCGGGGATTCGTTGGGCCTTTGCTTCGCCGGCCCGCATGGCGCGCATGAACTGATAGCCGTCCATCCCCGGCATTCCGATATCGCACACGATGACGTGCGGCTTGGCAACCTTTAGCGCATTCAACGCATCGTTCGCGTTGGTGAATATCGTGACCTTCGCCGACTGTTCCTCGAAAACGCGCTGAAGAAGATCGCGCGCGTCTGGCTCGTCATCGACAATGAAGATATGGACGCCGGCAAGCTTGGGTAATGCAAGCACCTCTGAGTCCGGGATCGACTGGGTCGGATGCAAGCGCTCGGAATCCTGCCTTCCGACATGCAGAAGCGCCAGGGGTAACTCCACCAGGAAGGTGGCGCCGAGTCCGGGCCCCTGGCTGCTCGCTCGTATTGTTCCGCCGTGCAGCTCGACGAGCTGTTTGCAGATCGCGAGCCCCAGTCCCAGCCCGCCGAAGCTTCGGCTCGCCGAACTGTCTCTCTGGGTAAAACGTTCAAATACGTGGGGCAGGAACTCGGGAGATATGCCGATGCCGGTGTCGCTGACACTGAGCTCGATATGAGAGTTCACCCGCTGCAGCAGAACCTGTACTTGGCCACCCTTGGGCGTGAACTTGATCGCATTGCTAAGAAGGTTCCACAGAATCTGCTGCAGCCGGCTGCTGTCGGCTGAGATCGTCGCCGGCGCAGGATCGAGAATCGTTTTTAGACGGATGCCTTTCG
The DNA here is from genome assembly GCA_035255845.1 of Burkholderiaceae bacterium. Taxonomy (GTDB): domain Bacteria; phylum Pseudomonadota; class Gammaproteobacteria; order Burkholderiales; family Burkholderiaceae_F; genus JALORV01. Next base: position 14,596 of record DATEZE010000170.1, read on the forward strand.
CGGCCGCGGCCGGCTCGACGGAATGCATCGTTCGCTGCACAACCTCAACTATAGAAACCTGCTGCAGATCGAGCCGAACCTTCCCGGTGATGACGCGGCTGAGATCTAGCAGGTCGTCGATCAGTTGAACCTGGGCCCGAGCGTTGCGGTCGATCACATCCAGGCCGCGGGCAAGGTCCGCGGGTTTCACGGAGCTGCCCGCGCGTCGAAGGATCTGAGTCCAGCCCACGATCGCGTTGAGCGGAGTCCTCAGCTCGTGTGACAGCGTCGCCAGGAACTCGTCCTTGATCCGCGTCGCGCGCTGAGCGGCCATGCGAGCGCTGCGCTCGGCCTCGAGGATTTCGTCGCGCTCCTGGCCGGAAACCTCAAGAGCTTCGGCCTTCTTTCGATCGGTCAGATCGCGCGTCAGCTTCGCGTAGCTGAGCAGGCGACCCTCGTCGTCCCGGAGCGCCGTGATGGTGACGTGCGCCCAGATCCTCGTGCCGTCCTTGCGCAGCCGCCAGCCTTCGTCGATGAAGCTGCCCCGCTCGGCGGCCGTCTGAAGCTCGTGCTCGGGCCAACCGCTCTCCCTCGCCTCGGCGGGGTAGAACAGGGAGAAGTGCTTGCCGATGATCTCGTCCGCGGAGTAACCATTGATGCGCTCCGCACCACTGTTCCAGGAGATTACGAAGCCATTGGCATCGAGCATGAAGATCGCGTAGTCCTTAACACCTTCGACCAGCAGTCGGAAGCGCTCTTCGCTCTGACGCAGCGCCTCTTCATGGGCTCGCCTCTGAGTCAGGTCGCGCGTGACCTTGGAGAAACCGAGCAGATTCCCGCGCGGATCATGCAGCGCAGTGATGACGACATTCGCCCAGAAGAGCGAGCCGTCCTTGCGCACCCGCCAACCCTCGTCCTCGAAGCTGCCCACCTCTTTAGCAACCTCGAGTTCGTGCGCGGGCAGGCCGCTCGCAAGGGTCTCCGGTGGGTAGAACAACGAGAAGTGCTTACCGATGATCTCGTCCGGGGAATATCCCTTGATGCTCTCAGCCCCGCGGTTCCACGACGCCACAAAGCCATTGGCATCGAGCATGAAGATCGCGTAGTCCTTGACACCTTCGACCAGCAGCTTGAAGCGGTCTTCGCTCTGCTGCAATGTGCGGCCGGCGGGAAGCCGTTCAGCAGTAGGACTCATCCGCGACTCGACTGCATTTTCTGGCCTTGGAACTGTCGACCCACTCTTCTGCAATGCGAAGGCGCGCGGCCTAGAAGGAGCGTGCTGCAAGTGCAACCGGAGACAAATGCGACGTTTAACGCCCATGAGGCGCCATTTACCGGCGTAGCAAGTACTGTGCGCTTGCGCAGGTTCGTTCGTGTGATGAAGTGCTGGAGGCATCGCCGGGCCAAAGTGTCGGACCTGTTAGCATCGCGCATGCTTCGCGCAGCGGTGTTTCGGGCCGGCTTGCTTGCTGCTGTCGCGGCATTCACCGCTTGCGACGGCGCCAAGGCGCCCCCTGCTGCCCGCGAGGCGCCGCAGGTCACGGTGCTGACGTTGAAGCCGCAGAACGTCGTGATCAAGACCGCTCTGCCCGGCCGCACCGCGCCGACCCTGATCGCAGAAGTGCGGCCGCAGGTCACCGGCATCGTCCAGTCACGCAACTTCACCGAAGGCGCCGAGGTCAAGGCGGGCAGCGTGCTGTACCGGCTGGATCCGGCGACCTACCGGGCCGCCTACGACAGCGCGCGGGCCGCGATCGCCAAGTCCGAGGCGGCCGTGCAAACCGCCCAACGCAACGTGGAGCGCAACAAGGAACTGGTCGCGATCAAGTTCGTGAGCCAGCAGGCCTATGACGATGCCGTGACGACGTTGCGGCAGAACGAGGCGGATCTTGCGGCAGCGAAGGCCGCCACCGAGGCGGCGCGCATCAATCTGGCCTACACCAACGTCGTCGCGCCGATCAACGGCAGAATCGGCAAGTCGACCGTGACGCCCGGGGCGCTGGTGACCGCCAACCAGCCGACGGCGCTCGCGACGATTCAGCAGATGAATCCGATGTACGTCGACATCACCCAGTCGTCGACCGAGGCGATGCGGCTGAGGCGCGCGATGGCGAGCGGGGAGCTGAAGCGGGCGCGCGAGGATGCGGCACGCGTGACCCTGCAACTCGAGGACGGCACGAACTATCCTGTTGAAGGCACGCTGCAGTTCTCCGACGTCACGGTCGATGCATCTACCGGCGCGATCACGCTGCGCGCGCTGTTCCCGAATCCCGACGGCATTCTGCTGCCCAACCTGTACGTCAGGGCAGTGCTCGAAGAAGGCGTGCGCGAGAACGCCATCCTCGTGCCGCAACAGGCGGTGACGCGCGACCCGAAGGGCCAGGCCATCGCAATGATCGTCGCGCCGGACGGCAAGGTCGAGGCTCGGCCGCTGCAGACGAGCCGCACGATCGGCAGCGACTGGCTGGTCGATTCTGGCCTGCGCGCCGGCGATCGCGTCATCGTCGAAGGGCTGTTGAAAGCTCGGCCCGGCGCGACGGTGCAGGCCATCGAAGCCGGCACCACGAACGCGCCTGCGACACCAGTCTCGGCGCCCGCGCAGGCCGCCGAAAAGTCGCCACGTACCTAAGCGAGCAGGACAGCACCAGCGGCGCACGCATGTCGCACTTCTTCATCGACAGACCCATTTTTGCGTGGGTCATTGCGCTGGTGATCATGCTGGCAGGCGCCCTGTCGATTACACGCCTGCCGATCGCGCAGTACCCGAGCATCGCGCCGCCAACGATCACGATCAACGCGACATACCCGGGCGCTTCGGCCAAGACCGTCGAGGACACGGTCACCCAGATCATCGAGCAGCGGATGACCGGGCTCGACGGTTTGCGCTACATCACGTCGACCAGCGACAGCGCCGGCACCGCCACGATCACGCTGACGTTCGAAGCGGCAATGAACCCGGACATCGCGCAGGTGCAGGTGCAGAACAAGCTCAAGCTCGCCGAACCGCAGTTGCCACAGGAAGTGCAGCAGCAGGGCGTCACCGTTACGAAGTCGGTCCGCAACTTCATCATGGTCATCGGCTTCGTCTCGGAAGACGGTTCGATGAACCGTACCGACATTGCCGACTACGTGGCCGCCAACGTGCTGGACCCGGTGAGTCGAGTCCCCGGAGTCGGCGAGCTGACGCTGTTCGGAGCCCAGTACGCGATGCGTATCTGGCTCGATCCGAACAAGCTCATCAGCTACAAACTCACTCCCGGCGATGTCGCCAAAGCCATACAGGCCCAGAACGCGCAGATTGCAACAGGGCAGCTCGGAGGGCTGCCGGCGGTGCCGGGCCAGCGCCTGAACGCCACGATTTCGGCGCAGGGCCGTCTGCAAACGCCGACGCAGTTCGAGGCCATCGTGCTGCGCACCGACGCCTCGGGCGCCACGGTTCGCATCCGCGACGTGGCTCGCGTCGAACTCGGCGGTGAAAACTACGGCACTGTTTCGTTCTACAACGGCAATCCGTCGTCGGGAATTGCGGTGCGGCTTGCCGCCGGCGCGAACGCGCTGTCGACCGCCGATGCGGTCAAGGCGAAGGTCGCGGAGCTCGAGCGGTTTTTCCCGCCGGGCCTGAAGGCGGTTGTCGCCTACGACACCACGCCCTTCATCCGCCTGTCGATCGAGGAAGTGGTGAAAACGCTGATTGAGGCGTTCGTGCTGGTATGTCTTGTGATGTACGTCTTCCTGCAGAACCTGCGGGCGACGTTGATTCCGGCGATCGCTGTCCCGGTCGTGTTGCTCGGCACCTTTGCGGTGATGCTGGCGTTCGGATTTTCCATCAATGTGCTCACGCTGTTCGGGGTCGTGCTGGCCATCGGGCTGCTGGTCGACGATGCGATCGTTGTCGTGGAGAACGTCGAGCGGCTGATGAGCGAAGAAGGCCTTTCGCCGAAAGAGGCGACGCGCAAGTCGATGGGGCAGATCACCGGCGCACTGGTCGGCATTGCGCTCGTGCTCGCGGCCGTGTTCATTCCGATGGCGTTCTTTGGCGGTTCGACCGGCGTCATTTACCGGCAGTTCTCGATCACGATTGCATCGTCGATGGTGCTCTCCGTCCTGGTGGCTTTGATCCTTTCGCCGGCGCTTTGCGCCACGCTGCTCAAGCCGATAGAAAAGGGGTCACACGGCCCGACGACCGGATTCTTCGGATGGTTCAATCGCTCGTTCGAGCGCGGCAGCAGCCTGTATCAGCGCATCGTCGGCCGGATGCTGAAGTCCACCGGACGCTGGCTGGTTGCCTACGCCGTGATGCTTGCGCTCGGCGCATTCCTACTGCTGCGGCTGCCGACTTCGTTTCTGCCCGACGAGGATCAGGGCATTTTATTCGCGCAGGTCGTTTTGCCCGCGGGTGCGACGCAGGAGCGGACGCTGGCGGTGCTGCGCGACATGGAAAAGCACTTCCTGCAGGACGAGGCCGTAGAGGCGTTGTTCACAGTGGCCGGCTTCTCATTTTCCGGCAGCGGCCAGAATGCGGGCATTGCGTTCGTGCGGCTCAAGGACTGGAAGAAGCGACCGGGCGCGAACAACACCGTGCAGGCGGTCGCCGGCCGCGCGATGGCGGCGTTTTCGAAGATGCGCGACGCCATGGTGTTCGCGTTTGCGCCGCCGGCGGTCCTCGAGCTTGGTGTCGCCAATGGATTCGACATGTATCTGCAGGACCGGGCGGGCGCGGGCCACGACGCGCTGATGGCGGCGCGCAACCAATTGCTGGGCCTCGCGGCGAAGGACCCCGTGCTCATGTCAGTTCGGCCGAACGGCCTGGAGGACACGCCGCAGTTCAGCGTCGACATCGACACCGTACATGCCGGGGCTTTGGGGCTGTCGATGGCCGATATCAACGCCACGCTGTCGGCGGCATGGGGCAGCGCGTACGTGAACGACTTCATCGACAAGGGCCGCGTGAAGAAGGTCTACCTGCAGGCCGATGCGCCATACCGCATGGTTCCGGAGGACCTCGACAAGTGGTACGTGCGTAATACTCAGGGCGACATGGTGCCGTTTTCGATGTTCGCGCGCAGCAAGTGGACATTTGGTTCGCCGCGTCTCGAGCGCTTCAACGGCTCGCCCGCCGTCGAGATCCAGGGGCAGGCGGCGCCGGGGCGCAGTTCCGGCGAGTCGATGCTGGCGATGGAGCGGCAGGCCGCGCAGCTGCCACCGGGATTTGGCATTGCCTGGACCGGGCTGTCGTACGAGGAGCGGCTCTCGGGCGCGCAGGCTCCACTGCTCTACGGGTTGTCGATCGTCGTCGTGTTCCTGTGCCTTGCGGCGCTCTACGAAAGCTGGTCGATTCCGTTTGCCGTGCTAATGATCATTCCGCTCGGCGTGCTCGGCGCGTTGCTCGCTGCGTCGGGGCGCGGATTGACGGACGACGTTTACTTCCAGGTCGGGCTGCTGACGACCATCGGTCTCTCGGCCAAGAACGCCATTTTGATCATCCAGTTCGCGCAGGCGCAGATCCTCCAGGGCGTCGCGCTCGTCCCGGCAACGCTCGAGGCCGTGCGACTCAGGCTGCGACCGATCCTCATGACCTCGCTCGCGTTCGGCGGCGGCGTTCTACCGCTGGCGTTGGCGAGCGGCGCAGGCTCGGGCAGCCAGAACGCGATCGGCACCGGCGTCTTCGGCGGGATGTTCGCGGCGACGTTCCTCGGCCTGCTGTTCGTGCCGCTGTTCTTCGTTGTCGTGAAGCGGCTGTTCGAACTCCGCCGGGCGCCTAAGGGCGGCATTGCCGCTCAGCCCGACCAGCAAGTGCCCTAGGCGATCAAGAAGACTCGAGGCGGAATCCCACCTTCAGCGTCACCTGGTAGTGTGCGATCTTGCCGTCGGCCACGTGGCCTCGGGTTTCCATCACCTGGAACCAGTCGATACGCCGCAATGTGAGCGAGGCTTTCTCGATCGCATTGCGAATCGCGTCGTCCGACCCTGACGTCGACGAACCGACCAGCTCGACTATCTTGTAAACATGATCGCTCATTGATCGATCTCCCTGGAGTGCGCGGCGAGAGGTCTCGTTCGCTAGAGACCGTGCCTGAAAGCACCTCGAGTGTCCTCGCGGTCGCCCCGGATGGCAATTGCCATACACCTTCGGAGACATGCCCAGCATCAGAACTGCGCACTGACACCGGCGGCGTACGCGCGCGAAGCGACCAGCTGCACTCCGTTCACGTACTGGTAAATCGGCAGTTGCACGAAGGCGTACACGCTGACGCCCTTGGTCACGGCAAATGCGATGCCGGGGCTTACGAAGACCCAGCGTCCACCCGAATCTTCGGGTTCGGCCTCGGTGCCTGAGTCGCGTCCCTTCCAGATAGCGTTGAGCTGCAACATTAAACCGAGCCTGTCGGTCGCTTCCCAGCGGCCGCCCACATCGACAAGAAACTGCCGCCCCGGCTTGTAGCCTTGGCTCGAGTTAAGCGGAAGCTGCGTTCCCAGCTGCGCAAACCACGACGCGTCGAGCGTGCCGAATGCTTGCCGGAAGTACGCGCCGAGAATCAGGTCGGTGGTGCCGGTTCCCGGTTGCAAGCTGCGTTCGGCAGTCTCGCCCTCGGCGTTCTTCACGTCGGTCTTGCCGGTGGGGAGTTTGAATCCACCGATCAGGCCGGCGAAGCTGAGCCGCAGAGCGTCCATATCTTCAAAGGACGTCTGGTATCGCCCGGCAACCCGAACATCCCCCAGATCGGAAAAGTCCCACGACTCCGGCAGCTGCTCGCCGTGATGATTGTGGATGTGGTCGTGCTGGCGGTCGATCCAGGGAACGATCGTAGACACGCCCCACTGATCGGAAAAGCCGTAGTCAAGCGTCGCGAATACGTTGCGATTCAGCGTCTGCACCTCGTCGTGGTGCTGCGGAATTTCCCCGATGCCGACGTTCTGCGAGCCCGCGCGCGGCTGGTCCTGATTGATGTACTCGTAACGCATGTCCGCGCGCCAGCCCGGTTCTGTCCAGACTCCCTGGGCGCCCCAGTTGGTGTTGACCAGACAGAAGGCCGAGCCGCATGAAGCGTTTACGACTGACGACGATGCGGCAATTGCCACCGCAGCAGCCAGCCTCGTCGTTGTCGCAAGCAATGCCGTACGGGTCATCGACTTCTCCAGACTAAACGGTGAATTGCGCGACATCGCTTGATGCCGCCGCATGCAGGCCCCGCTTGACGAGCAGCAAGCGCGCGCAGCGAGGACCGGGGGAAACCGTCTAGCTGATGAGAGGAGGTCCGCGCGGTCGCGCGGCTAGTGAGACGATGGCGCGCCAGATTCCCGGCGCCTTTAGGCCGATGACCTCGAACGTCGTGTCGACAGTGAACAGGAGCGCGCGCTTTGGAACTAGCGCGAAGTTGCTGCCGGAACTGCTGGAGCAGCATGCATGCAGGCAGTGTTGCCCCGGCAGCGCAGGTGCGGGAGGAATCTGATGCGCGCCCGCAGCCGCGCCAGAGGGTGCCGATGAGCAGACGTCGCCCAAAATTGCGTGAGAAGCACCGTGCGATGTGGAGCTGACGGGAACGACCGAGAGGGCTGCTGTCAGAAGCCCAATCAGGAAGGAGATGAGTCGATTACGCAGGCGCACGGTTCGGCAGCCTAGCAGGCGATTAGCCTAGAGGGAACCACAGTCCCGCTAAAGTCCGCTGGGGCCTAGGCAACCCGCGGACCGACCGCCCCAGCTATTCTCCGACGTCATGCAACTCAGGCGCCTCATGATCTCGATCCTGGCCGCGGTAATCCTGACGGTACTGGCGACGCTGGTCGTTCTAAACCTGCGCGCCGAGAAAAAGATCGACGTGAAGCCGACACATATCTACGCGGTGTCGGATCCGCAGTTCCTGCGTTCAATGGGCGTGCTGCTCGGACCGCCGCTGGCCGAAGGCAATCGCGTCGAAACGCTGCTCAATGGCGATCGAATCTTTCCCTCGATGCTGCAGGCAATCGCCAGCGCCCGGCAGACGATCAGCTTCGAAACCTACATTTACTGGTCAGGCGATATCGGAAAGCGCTTTGCCGAAGCGCTCGCGGAGCGCTCGCGTGCCGGCGTCAAGGTCAACGTGTTGGTGGACTGGCTCGGCAGCCAGAAAATGGACAACGATTCGATCGAGGTCATGAGGCAGGCGGGCGTCGACTTCCGCAAGTACCGGCCGCTGCGCTGGTACAACCTGGGACGCGTCAACAATCGAACTCACCGCAAACTCCTGGTCGTCGACGGCCGCGTCGGCTTCACCGGAGGAGTCGGCATCGCCGACAACTGGTCCGGCGACGCACAGGACCCGGAACACTGGCGCGACAACCACTATCGGATCGAAGGGCCAGCGGTCGCGCAGATGCAGGCTGCCTTCATGGACAACTGGACCAAGGTGAGCGGCGTGGTCCTGCACGGCGATCAGTACTTCCCGCCGCCCGAGAAGCCGGCGGGTGCGCAGTACGCGCAGGTGTTTCAGAGCTCGAGCGAAGGCGGGTCCGAGAGCATGCACCTGATGTATCTGCTTTCAATCGCGGCCGCCACGAAGACGATCGATCTCGCAATGGCTTACTTCGTTCCGGACAAAGTCACGAGTGAGGCCTTGATCGATGCGATGAAGCGCGGCGTCCGCGTGCGGCTGATCCTGCCGGGCGAAAACACGGATACCGAGTTCGTTCGCAGCGCCTCGCGCGCCGGCTGGGGACCGCTATTGAAAGCAGGCGCACTGATTCACGAATATCAACCGACGATGTATCACGTGAAGCTCCTGATCGTTGACGGTCTGTGGTCTTCCGTGGGCTCGACCAACTTTGATGCCCGTTCGTTTCGCCTGAACGCTGAAGCCAATCTGAACGTCTATGACAAAGAGTTTGCGCGTTTGCAAACCGAAGCGTTTGGCGCGGACCTGGAGAAAAGCCGGCGCATCACGTACGAACAGTGGGAAAACCGTCCGTGGCACGAAAAGTTCAAGGAACACGTTGCCGCGATTTTCTCGTCGCAGCTTTGAGGTTGCGTCTTGAAGATCTCGCAGCCGCGTGCCACGGGCGACTAGCACGCCATTCGAATATTCGACACGCAATTTGAAACATTTGCCCATTGCGGCAGGTGGTGGGCCGGCGTCTGATACCCCAAGCGATCTGTTGGGAGAGCTGTCATGCGCAGTATTTTCATCAGCTATCGGCGAGAAGATGCCGAAGGGCAGGCGGGACGCCTGTTCGACGATCTGAGTGCGCACTTTGGCCGCGACGCCGTCTTCATGGACGTTGCGGGCATCAGGAAGGGGCTGGATTTCCGCCGGATCATCGACGAGCATGTCGCGTCGTGCGGTGTACTGCTGGTCATCGTCGGCAAGAGATGGCTGAGCGCGACCGACAGCAAGGGCAAGCGACGCCTGGACGACCCCAACGATTTCGTACGGCTCGAGACCGCAGCCGCTCTTTCGCGCGACATTCCGGTCGTGCCGGTGCTGGTTCAGGATGCCGTGATGCCGACCGAACAGGAGCTGCCCGACCCACTGAAAGAACTCGCGTTTCGCAACGGCACCGAACTCACGCACGCTCGTTGGGATTCGGACGTGAAGTTGCTGATCGAAGACCTCAAACCATTTCTCGAGGGGCCTGCACCGGACTCGGTTGCAACCCCGCCGGCGCGCGATTTGGCGTCGGTTGCCGCTGCGCGCGTGACGACTCCAGAGAGTGATCGTCCGGCGCGCCGTTCGCTCTGGGCAGTGGGCGCGGCCGCGGTGGTGGCTGGTGCCGTCACGATACTCGGCTATCACTTCTGGCAGCACCGTCCCGCCGAGCCGGTCCCTCCATTCGCGAATGCGCAGGCTCCGCAACCCGCCGGATCACAGCACGGGCCGGACACCGCGGCCGGACCACTAACGGTCGCCGCCAAGCCCGCCCCGAAACCGGCCGATGCACAACCCAGTGAGCCGGATCCCGGCGCCGAGCAGGCGAAGGCCGAACAGGCGAAGGCCGCGCAGGCAATGGCCGAGCAGGCGAAGATCGTCAAGGCTGCGGCCGCAAAGGCGGCAGCGGCAAGGAAAGAAGCGGATGACAAACGCAGGCGTGAGGACGCTGAACGCGCGGCGCAACTTGCCGAAGAACAGCGGAAGCGAGACGAAGAGCGAATGGCGCTGGAGCAATCCGAGAAGAAGCGAATCGCGGCCGAGCAAGCAGAGAAGCAACGGTTAGCGGCAGAGCAAGCAGAGAAACAACGGATCGCTGCGGAGCAAGCCGCAGGGGCCAAGATCTTCGCGGAATTCGCCACGGCCGTTATAGGCAGCAGGCAGAACAACCGTCGGTAGGCTGCACGGAGCTGATCTCGGCCGCGCCGGATCTCACGACGGATCAGAAGGTTCGCGTCAAGTCGGATCCGAGCGAAGGTTGATCTGCGACTCCTTAGGGTATGGAATATGCGCTGCGCACGATCCGCAGCGACCGCCATCTATCCAAGCAGGATTGAAGGAGAACGCCCTCATGGCGCCCGTACCGAGCGAGCCTTCTTTTGGCGTGGCGACCGCGCTGGTCACCAGCAACAAGGATCCCGAAGATCTGTGCCGGGTCAGGGTGCGCTATCCGTGGCAGGAGGGCAGCCGCGCAACTTACTGGGCGCGCCTGGCGATGCCGATGGCGGGGGCCGATCGCGGTGTAGTCCTCATTCCTGAAGTCGGTGACGAGGTGGTTGTCGCGTTCGGGCGCGGGGACCTTCGCTCTCCCTACGTGCTTGGTTCGCTGTGGAATGGCAAGAGCAAGCCGCCGCTCGCCAACTCCAATGGCAAGAACGACAGGCGAGTCATCAAGTCGCGAAAGGGGCACAAGCTGCTGTTTGATGACGGCGCGCGTGGCGTTGTCGAGCTGGCGCATGTCGGCGGCCGAAAGGTGATGCTGGACGATGACGGCATCCGCATTGAAGACAAGAATGGCAACCGGATCCGGATCGAAAGCGCCAGCGGCAGGATCAGCCTCGAAGCCGACGGTGCGCTGAGCATCAAGGCCACGACGATTACGATCGAGGCAACCGGGACTCTGGATCTCAAGGCCAGCGCGACACTCACTGTCCGGGGCGCGCAGGTCAGCATCAACTGATCACCATGGGCCAGCCCGCTGCCCGCGTCGGCGACATGACCAGCCACGGCACGCCGTTGGGTCCGGGTCCGGGCTGCCCAACCGTCTTGATTGGCGGCCGGCCGGCATGGCGCGTCAGTGACACCCACGTTTGCCCTCTTGCCGACGGGGCAAGGCCGCACGTCGGCGGCTCAGTGATCTTAGGGAGTACGTCAGTGACGATCGGCGGCATGCCCGCCGTGCGCCAGGGCGATCTC
>DATEZE010000171.1:0-3613 GCA_035255845.1 Burkholderiaceae bacterium
GCTGCAGGCTTCGTGCTCGCGACCGATCGGCAGCAGGAACACGCTGGTGCCGTTGAAGAAGCCCTGAGCCCGGTCGAGGTAGGCCGAGCGCACCGATGGATCCCACGCGTAGATCTCGCACGCCACTTCGAGCGGACCGCGGCATGGCGCCGCGCGCCAGGTGTGCTTGTCGAGTTTTTCGATCGCGACCTTGCGTCCGCCGGCAAGCGCGCTGATGCGGACGATGTTGCGGGCGAACTCGCGGATCATGTAGCTGCCCGGAACCCAGGCCGGCAGCATGAAGAGCTGACCGCCGGGATCGGGCCGCTCGACGCGGCAGACGACGTGAAACAGGTGTGCTGCCGGATTCGCCGGCCGGATCGCATAGCGCAGTGTCATGGGAGGAACGCGAGACGCGGCCGCTAACGGCGCTAGTGCCGCAGCACGTCGAGCACCTCGGAACGGAATTCGCGCTGGTACAGCAGATAGACGATGCCGGCGGTCCCGACGGCGAACGCAAGCGGCGAGAAGAACCAGAGCACCGCGGCGAATGCCATGTAGTACGCGCGCAGACCATCGTTGAAGGTCTCCGCTGCCATGCCGACCACACGGCCGGCGCGGTCCGCGAATTCTTCGCGCGAAGCCTGACCGCTCGCGAATACGGCGGGCTCGGGAGCCGAGGCGATCAGCAGCGCGCCGAACGTGTACTGGCGCATCGACCAGGTAAAGCGGAAGAAGGCATAGACGAAGATCGCAGTCAGCACGAACAGCTTCAGATCGAACACGAACGAGGTGGTGCGCACCGCGAACGGAATTTCCCGGACCAGTTTCGCTGCCTCGTCAGTCGCGCCGAGCAGCGCGAGCAGCCCGCCGATGATCAGAATCGTCGTCGATGCGAAGAACGATGGACTGGTCGAGAGGTTCTGCACAACCACACCGTCGATGACCCGGTTTTCGCGCCAGGTCGTTTGCATCATCCACAGGCGGCGTATCCGGTTCGTCGTCGCGAGCAGCGAATCGCTCGCGGCACGGCGGCGCGCAAAGGCGGCATAGCCCCACCACGCCCCGATGAAACCGACGAGCGCGATGCCGTCGATGAGGCTGAGCTGTCTGAGGAGTTCAAGCACGGTCCGCGCTCCTGGGGCGCTCAGCATAGCCGCGCCGACGGCGGCCGCGTTCACTTAGCGGCGACTGCGCAGGCGCTTGGCGTTCGCTTTGACGCGACGATGCACTGGCTGCAGCGCGCGGCGGGCGAGCAACGCGGAATCGCGGAGGGCGCGCGTCGCGGCTGCCGCCGGGGTCACTGCCGGCTTGAGACCGGCCGTCCATAGGCGCGCCCACGCCTTCTGCTGCGAGGCCACTGCGTGCTGCCACATCGCGTACTGCGACTCCTGCAGGGCCTCGACCTTCTCCACCACCATACGTGCCGCCTCACGCCGGTCGGCAGCACGATCAGCGCGCGGCGCGACCAGCAAGCGTGAACAGCGCTGCTGAATCACAAACGGTGCGGTCCACGCCACTTCGCTGGCCTGCAGTGCGAACTTCCACCAAGATGAAAACACATCACGTCGCATCGCGGCTCCCTTCGGTGTCGCCATTACAAGCGCAGGCCTGCTCTGTTGGTAGCGCGTACCCGGCCAGCGGAGAGCAGTCCGGTTGCCTCATCTCCGTGGCGCACGCTGGCCACCCAGCAGGCGCGTGGCCGCCCAGGCCAAGGCACCGGCGCCCATCACGTAGAACGCCACGTGAACCGCGTTCTGCGACTGTGCGTAGATCACGCTCGAGTACAGCAGATACGCGCAGGTAAGCACGAAGATGATCGGCAGGATCGGGTACATCGGCACCCTGAACGGTCGTGCGGTGTGCGGTGCGCGAAACCGCAAGACGAACAGCGCGATGCCGGTCAGCAGGAAGAAGAACCAGAAGACCGGTGCGGTGAACTCGACCATGGCTGCGAAGCCGTCCTTCTGCAACGCGCCGAATGCCACTAGCGCGAGCGCGATCGCCGCCTGCACGAGGAAAGCGACCACGGGGACGTTGCGCTCGCCATGCCATGAGGCCATGAAACCGAGAATCGGCCAGTCGCGTCCGAGCGCGTAGTTGGTCCGCGCGCCCACGATCATCGTCGCATTGATTGACGTCAGCGTGGCGACCCCGACAATCGCGCCGATCAGTTGGGCGCCAACCGGGCCGAACGCGGCCTGCATCACGTCGGCGCCAACCGCGCTGCTCTTCGCCATCCCTGCGAACCCCAGACCCTTGAGCACTGCCAGCACGAAGGCGACATAGCAAACAGTGATGATCAGCAGCGACAGCACGAGTGCGCGCACGATCGCCCGTGGGCCACCGTGCACCTCTGCCGAGATATAGGCGGCCTCATTCCAGCCGCCGTAGGTCAACAGCACGAACACCATCGCGAGGCCGAACAGCGGCGGCATGCCTGCGGCTGGCGCGGCCGGTGCCGCGACGGTCGCCGCCGGCGGGGCCAGCAGCCCCGCGAGTGCGACCAGCAGCAGTCCTCCGACCTCGATCGCGGTCAGCACGTTCTGCGTTCGCGCCGACGCGCGCAAGCCGATGATGTTGACGACGGTGAGCACGATTACGGTCAACGCGGCGTAGATGGCTGACGACTGCGGGCCGAGCGAGACGACCCGGCTCATGTAATCGCCGAACACGAATGACAGCAGCGCGACAGAACCCGTTGTGATCACGGTTACTCGCGCCCAAGCGAAGAAGAAGCTGGCATCGCGCCCGTAGGCGCGAGTGATGAAGTGATAGTCGCCGCCGGCACTCGGAAAGGCGCTGGCAAGCTCGGCGTAGCACAGTGCCCCGATCAGGGACAGGACCCCACCCAGGACCCAGGCGATCAGCATCCAGTCGACGGATCCGGTGATTCCGGCGACCATCGACGGTGTCTTGAAAATGCCGGCGCCGATGACGATGCCGACGATGATCATGACGGCGTCGAGCACCGACAGCGCCGGTTTCGGCGCCGCCACCGGCGCGACGGCCGCTTGCCGATCGGCCGCGAGCGGCGGGAATGCTTCGCTCATGAAGCGTCCTTTGATATGAAGAGCCCCGCTTCGGCGGGGCTCGCACCGGTTCGTCGCCTACTTGCCGTAGAAACGGCCGCACTGGGGCAGCATTTCGGCCCAGGCGGCTGCCCGCAGCGGTCCCTGCAGTGTGCCGGTCGCCTTCGTTTCCGCGTTGCCGCTCTTCAGATTTCCAACGAGTTCTGTGCCGCGCACGGTGCCGGTGAAGGTCCGCGTGGTGCCCTTGTCGTCGTTAAACGCAAATTTAAGCTGGTCGCCGCGCAACGACGCTCCAACCAAAGGTTGTTTGCTCGCGCCGCCCACGACTTCGCCGCTGACTTTCTGGAAATTTTGTGTGAGGTTGATCGTCGTGGCTGTCCCGTTGGCATCGCGCAGTTGCCAGGTGCCATCGACCCGGGACGGAACGATCCACAGGTACGCGGTGCGGTACTCGATCTCGGAGGTCTCGTCGGCGTCCCAGTCGCCCATCGTGAACTGGTGCGACGTGACTCGCGTACCGGGCTTCATCCCCAGCAGTCGGTGGCGCACGCACAGATTCAGTTCCGGCAGCAGGTACATCGTGACCACGGTGGCCTTGCCGA
>DATEZE010000172.1:0-14450 GCA_035255845.1 Burkholderiaceae bacterium
CGGTCTTCATTGGAGCGCCTACGGCTTGGCCAGAAAGCCGGCTTCGCGCATCAGCTCGCGGTGCATTCCTTCGGCTTTGTCGACCCACTTCGTGTAATCCGGGCCGCTCATGAAGGTCGTGTTAAATGCGCCTTCTTCCATGAATTTTTTCCACTCCGGAGTCTCGCGCACTTTCTTGAACACATCGACGTAGTAGTCGACCTGCGCCTGGGTCACGTCGGCGGGCATGAAAATGCCGCGCAGCATCAGATAGTCGACGTTAACGCCGGACTGCTTGCACGGCGGAATGTCGTACCACGACATCGTCTCCGTAACTTTGTTCTTGTACGGCATGCGCTCGTTATCGAACACACACAGCGGCCTGAGCGAGCCGGCGCGCCACTGCGCAACCGCCTCGATCGGATTGTTAACGGTGGAATCGACGTGCTTGCCGACCAGTTGCACCGCGACGTCGCCGCCGCCCTTGAACGGCACATAGATGAACTTCACGCCGAGCGCTTTCTCGATGGCGACCGTGATGATCTGATCTTCCTGTTTCGAGCCGGTGCCACCCATCTTGAACTTATTGGCGCCACCTGCTTTGACCGCGTCGAGATACTCCTTCGCGGTCTTATATGGCGTTTCGGCGTTGACCCACAGCACGAACTGGTCGAGCGCCAGCATTGACACCGGCGTCAGATCCTTCCAGTTGAACGGCACGCCGGTCGCGAGCGGTGTGGTGAACAGGTTCGACAGCGTGATGATGATCTTGTGCGGATCACCCTTGGCTTCCTTTACCGCGAGGAAACCTTCCGCACCGGCGCCACCGGACTTGTTAACGACGATCAGAGGCTGCTTCATCAGATTGTTCTTGCTGATGATGCCTTGCACCATGCGCGCCATCTGATCGGCGCCCCCGCCAGTGCCCGCCGGCACCACGAATTCCACGGGCTTGGAGGGCTCCCAGGCCGGCGCCTGTGCAGTCGCGGTCTGAGCCACAGCCGCCAGCACTATCGAGGCCGCAAACGTGAGCGAGCGGCCCCCACGGTGTGATCCGAACTCTCTCATTTTCTGTCTCCTTAGTGCGTCACGAATGAAACATAGTCGCTTCTGTGTCGACATGGCGCCCGTGACGAGCGCGTGATGGTCGGACGGTGGTCAGAAAAAGGCGCTTGACCGCAGTCAACTTCCGGAAAAAAAGCGACGAACGAGCGCATGCCGGCAATGCTGTGCTGCCGCACAGCAGCGATCATGCCGGTCGCATCGCTGTCGATTGGAGGCGCGCGCGGCGGGCGCAGTGGCCCGGCGCGAGGCGGTCACGTGCGTCGGCGATGGGCTGCGACCAGAACGCAGATCCAGCTGCCGTTGGCCGATGCGTCCGGCTTGCCGCGTTCCGTGCGTTCGCAGCCGTCCAGTGCCGTCGCGCGCCTATCCGATGACGAGACTCAGAAGCCCGCCTCTTCCCACTGCTTTTCGGTCCAGTTGACCTCAGGAAAGGCGCTCGCCGCACTCGCGGTGAATGACTGCAGGCAGCGGTGCATGGCGCGGATCACGGCATCGGTGAGGAAATCCGCGTCGTAGGCGCGCAGCAGATGCGACTGCTCGCGCTCGAGATAGCCCCGCACTCGGTCGTGCTCGCTCGGATTGGCGGCCAGGGCCTGGTAGGTGCCCTTGTCCCAGTACAGGTGCAATCCCAACTCGTAGAAAGCGGCATTGAACGCGCCGCGCTCGAGCTCGGCGGCATCCTCGACGCGCTCATCGTGCAGTGAAGTGGCGGGCATCGTGGTTCTCCCTATCGGTGGCCGTCGCGAGCGGCGAATTCGGCAGCACTGAAATGCTACGAGCGGCGAACGATTAGATACAATTAAACTAAGTGATCGATGCCATAAGCTTTAAGTTATACATTCTCGCTGCGCTGCACTGACGCACTTGCAGACGGCCGCCACGAGTCCATGAAGCACGCGACGTTGCGCCAGATGGAGGTGTTCGAGACGGTGGCCCGCCTTGCAAGCTATTCGCGCGCCGCGGCGGAGCTTCACCTGACCCAGCCGGCGGTCTCGACCCAGATCAGGAAGCTCGAGGAACACGCGGGGGTGCCGCTATTCGAGCAGTTCGGAAAGAAGATCTACTTGACCCAAGCCGGCGAGGAACTTCTGCACCATAGCCGCGTGATCCTCCAGCAGTTCGAGGAGGCAGAAGAGGCGATGACGCACTTCTCCGGTGTGGCGGGCGGCAGACTCAACGTGTCGGTGATCAGCGCCGGAGACTACTTTTTCCCGCGTCTGCTTGTCGAATTCGCCCGCCGGCACGACGGGGTGAAACTAAACCTGTCGGTACACAACCGCGAGGAGCTGCTGGACCATCTCGCCGACAATCGCACCGACCTGGCCGTGATGGTTCGCCCGCCGGCGGGCGCGGACACTATTCATGAGCCTTTCGCACCGCACCCTTATGTGATCGTCGCCGCAGCCGACCATCCGCTGGTGCAGGTCAGGAACATTCCGATGTCACGCGTGATCCGCGAGCCGTTTGTCGTACGCGAACAGGGGTCGGATACGTGGCAATCGATGGCCGAAGGGCTCGGCACGCACCTGCGCAAGCTGAACATAGTGCTTCAGATCAAGAGCACCGAGACGATCAAGCAGGCGGTGATCGCCGGCATGGGCATCGGCTTCCTGTCGGCACACACGGTAAGCCGCGAACTTCGATCCGGCAGTTTGGCCGCGCTCGACGTGCAGGGTTTTCCCTTGATGCTGAACTGGTACATCGTGCAGCGGCGCCAGAAACGGCTGCCGCCGGTGGCGCTGGAGTTCAAGCAATTCCTGTTGCGCGACGGCGCGCGACTGATCGATGAAGTCGTGCCGGTGCCGGCGCGCTACCTTCGAACCGCGACGAACCGTCGCGCCGCGGTGCGCCGCGCTCCCGCATAGCCGGTCCATCGTGCCGCGTTAGGAGAAGCGACTGCCCGCCGCCGATCCGTCGACCCGGGCAATGCAACTGCGAGCTTTGGCTGCGTTCAGCGCCCGAGGAGTGCCTCGATCTGGCCCGTCAGTTTCGGATCGAGCGGCTCGACCTGGCTCGGATACGAGGCCACCACCTTGCCGTCGCGGCCGATCAAGTACTTGTGAAAGTTCCACTTCGGCGCCTGGCCCGCGTCTGCGCTGAGCGCAGCGAAAAGCGGGTTGGCCGCAGACCCCTTCACCGAGCTCTTGGCGAACATCGGGAACTTCACGCCGTAGGTGTTGAAGCAGAACTCGGCGATCTCCTTATTGTTGGTTTTTTCCTGGTTGCCGAAATCGCCCGACGGAAAGCCCAGGATCGTGAAGCCGCGCTTGCCGTATTGCGAGTAAAGCTGCTCAAGCCCTTCGTACTGGGGCGTGAAGCCGCAGTAACTGGCGGTATTCACAACCAGGATGACCTGGCCGCTGTACTGGCACAGGTTCTGCGGTGAGTCGTCCTGCAGTTTCGCGAAGGTGTGATTGAGCAGCGCGGGACAGGTCTGCGCGGTCGCAGGAAGCGCAAGGCCGCACGCGATGACGAGCGCGGCGACCGCGAGTGATTTCGAAAGGTTCATGGCGGACGGCTGGATCTTCGGGGAGACGATCATCCCAAGGCAAAACCCATTGTGTCAACGAGTTGTCTAGGACAGACGCCACTGCCGCCCACGACAGAACGCACGACACTAAGATCGGGTCGATGCAGGACAATCCGCTATTGCGTTCAGTGACGGGTCGGATATGAAGCTTGCGAATCGCGTCGCCATCATCACCGGTGCCGCACAGGGCATCGGTGCCGCCTGCGCCCGACTGTTTGCGGAACACGGCGCGAAACTGGTGCTTGGCGACCTGAATGAAGTGGCGGGCATCTCATTGATGAAGGAGATTGCGGCGCGCGGCGGCACTGCGAGTTTCCGCCGAGCCGACGTCGGGTCAATTGCCGATTGTGAGGCCCTGGTCGACCATGCGGTGACGCACTTCGGCGGGCTCGACATCCTCGTCAACAACGCCGGCATCGTCCATGCGGCCGACTTCCTCGATCTCACCGAGGAAGACTTCGACCGCGTGCTGCGCGTCAACTTGAAGGGGGCATTTCTTTGTGCGCAGGCTTCGGCCCGACGCATGATCCTTCAGCCGCTGCGCGCCGACGGCCAACGCGGTGTGATCGTCAACATGTCGAGCGTCAATGCGGTGCTGGCGATCGCCAACCAGGTGCCATACACCGTCAGCAAGGGCGGGCTGAACCAGCTGACGAAAGTAATGGCGCTAGCGCTTGCGCCGCACGGCATCCGTGTGGTCGGCATCGGTCCCGGGTCCATCGCCACCGAACTGCTGCGTACGGCGGTGCTGACAAACGACGCGGCGCGGCAGCGGATTCTGTCGCGCACTCCGCTCGGTCGTCTCGGCGAGCCGGACGAAGTGGCGCGGGCGGCGCTGTTTTTAGCGAGCGACGATGCGTCGTACCTGACCGGCACGACGCTGTATCCCGACGGGGGTCGACTGGCACTGAATTACGTGATGTAGCGGTATGTCGCTCCAGTCGCCCCGCGAGGAGCTCTGGATGCTCGCCACGCTCGCGGCCATCCAATTTACCGCCACACTCGACTTCATGGTGATGATGCCGCTGGCGCCGCAGTTCACGCGGCTCTTCGGCCTCAGTGCGCGCGAGTTCGGGTACCTGATCTCCGCGTACACGTTTGCGGCTGCCGCCGCTGGCATCGTGACCTCGGTGTTCGTCGACCGCTTCGATCGCAAACGGCTGCTGCTCGCCGTCTATCTGGGCTTCGTCGGGTCGGCAGTGGTGACTGCGGCAGCGCAGTCATATCCGACACTCCTCGGCGCTCGCGCGCTTGCCGGAGTCTTCGGCGGCGTGCTGGGCGGACTCATATTCGCGATCATCGGCGACGCGGTGCCCGAGTCCCGCCGCGGCCGCGCAACCGGCATCGTGATGACGTCGTTCTCTGTAGCGACGGTGGCAGGCGTTCCGGTCGCGCTGCTGCTGACCAATCTGTTCGGCTGGCGTGCCGCCTTCGGGCTCGTTGCGGTGCTCGGCATCGCCGCCGTCGCCGGCGCGCACCGCGTGTTACCGACCACGCACGAGCGTGAACGTCCCGACAGCCGCGGAGTCTGGAAGGAATTCGTCAGGACGCTGACATTTCCAAATCATCTGCGTGCCTTTCTATTCACTCTGCTGATGATGATCTCGGGCTTCACCGTGATCCCTTATGTCAGTCTGTACATCACGTCGAATGCCGGACTGCCGGAGCGCGACCTGCCATGGATCTATCTGGTCGGCGGGGTTGCGACCTTCTTCACCGCACGTTGGATCGGGCGCTGGGCCGATCGAGCAGGCAAGCGCGAGGTCTATCGCCGCATCGCGTGGATTTCGCTGCTGCCACTGCTCGCGATCACGCACGCGCCGGTGCTGCCGCTGTTCGGCGTGCTGATACTGACCACGCTCTTCTTCGTCTTCGTGTCAGGTCGCCTGGTGCCGGCGATGGCCATCGTCACGAGTGCCGCGCGCCCCGGCGCGCGCGGTGCCTTCATGACGCTCAACAGCGCGATCATGCAGACGGGTTCCGGCATCGCGGCGACGCTGAGCGGCGCGATCGTGCAGCGCGGCGCCAATGGCACGCTGCTGCACTACAACTGGGTCGGCTATCTCGCGGCCGCCGCTACGCTGACCGCGATTGCTTGGGTCGGTACGCTACGCACGCTCGATGCAGTACCTGGCGCAGTACCGGCCCGCGGCTAGCGCGCCTTGCGCTTGCCGCTGCGCTTGGCAGGCTTGCGCGGCTCGGACTCCTTTTCGTCCACACCCGCTGCCATGTGCGCAAACTGCTGCTGCAGCGTATTCCACCAGGCTGCGGGACTGAGCGCATCTTGGGCCAGCGATGGCGTATCCGGCTCCTTGCGACGACGCGCCGTGCGAGGGGATTTCGCGGCGGTGTCGGGCGGCCCTGCGGTCGCGGCGGCCAGGCGCGCCGTCACTTCTGGTGGCACGCGGGCAGCCGACGGTGTTTCGCCCGTTCCAACGATCGGCGCCAACATGGCACCGCTGATGCCCTTCAGTGTCGCGATCGTCGCCCGCTGCACTTCGAGGGTCTGGATCGTCGTGCGCAACATCCCGGCATTCAGCTCGAGCCACTGCTGCACAGCGCGCAGGTCGGCGATGCGTTTGTCCAGTTCATCGACGTCGATAGTCGGTGCCAGCATGCTCGGCATGCGCTGCGGCACGCCGGCCAGCGCAGAGGTGCCCGGCGTCGGCATGCCCATGCCGCCCCACATCTTCTGCATGAAATCCAGAGTCTCTCCCATGGCAGCAAACGGTGACGCGGCGGATGGCTTGGTCGGCATGGCGGCTCCTCGAGGAACGGACTGGATCAGCGGCGCGACAGTGGAGCGACGCGCTGGTCGATCGCACCGAAGATCGAGCGACCGTGCTCGTCGAACATTTCGATGCGGACGCGGTCTCCATAGTTCATGAACGGCGTGCTGGCAGTCCCGGATTCGATC
This sequence comes from Burkholderiaceae bacterium, assembly GCA_035255845.1. Classification (GTDB taxonomy): domain Bacteria; phylum Pseudomonadota; class Gammaproteobacteria; order Burkholderiales; family Burkholderiaceae_F; genus JALORV01. Next base: position 6,492 of record DATEZE010000172.1, read on the forward strand.
ATCTCCAGACTGCGCTTCTCAGCGATGCAGCAATAGCCGCGACTGCGATCGAGATTGGACACCGTGCCGGACCCGATGATTGAACCCGCGCCGACGCGCCGGGTGCGCGCGACGTGCGCGATCAACTGCGTGAAATCGAACGTCATGTCATCGCCGGCATTCGGTTCGCCGACCTTGCGGTCGTTCCAGTGCACGACCAGTGGCCAATGCACCTTCGCGTCGCGCCAGGCGTCGCCCAGTTCGTCAGGCGTCACAGCAACTGGTGAGAATGCACTCGCCGGCTTGCTCTGGAAAAAACCGAAGCCTTTGGCGAGCTCGGCCGGTATCAGATTGCGCAGGCTGACGTCGTTGACCAGCATGAGGAGCCGGATGTGTCCGGCAGCGGCGGCAGGGGTCGTGCCGATCGCGACATCGTCGGTGATCACCGCCACTTCGGCCTCAAAGTCGATGCCGAACTCTTCGCTCGGGCAGACGATGTCGTCGTGCGGCCCGAGCAGATCATCGGCGCCTCCCTGGTACATCAGCGGATCGGTCCAGAACGAAGGTGGCATATCGGCGCCGCGCGCCTTGCGCACCAGCTCGACGTGGTTCACATACGCCGAACCGTCGGCCCACTGGTATGCGCGCGGCAACGGGGCCATAGCGACCTGCGGGTCAAAGCGGAATGCATGGCGCGCGCGGCCCTCGTTCAGCGTCTGGTACAGGTCCTCGAGCTGCGGCGCGATGAAACTCCAGTCATCGAGCGCATTTTGCAGGCGACCCGCAACGGCCGTCGCATGATGGGCCAGCGACAGGTCGCGCGAGACCACCGCCAATTGGCCATCGCGCGATCCATCCTTCAGTGTGGCGACCTTCACGCGACTCCTGAGAGCTTGTGGAGCAAGGGAAGCCGGTATCTTAGCGGCGGGGCTCGTCACCAGCGGGCCAACTGGCGGCGCGTCTTTCTCAACGGCATGCGATGACGATGCGAGATCGGATCCGTGGTCCGCGTGCCGGCCGATTACGCCGCGGCGTTGTCGTGCTAAGCGTTGTGCTGCTGCTGCACGCGCTGGCAATCCTCGGCGTGCGACGCGAACTTGCGCTGGCGACACCGGATGCGCCGACTCAGCGCACACTCTCGATCGCGCTGCTAAAACCTCCACCGCCCCAGGTCACGGCGCCGATACCGACACCGGCGGCGACAAAGACGCCGCTCAGGACGTCGCGCGCGCCGCGTCTGGCGCCCGCACCCACACCGGCCGCACCCGCTGCGGAGCCAACGCCTGTACCGGATCCGATGCCTGCTCCGCCGGTCGAGGCTGCACCGCCGTCGGTGCCCGAGCCACCCCCGTCGTCCGCTGCCAGCGATCCCACAGAGAAGCCCTCGACGCTGCCGCCGGGCATTACACAGGTGGCGACCAAGGGACGCATCGCGTACCGCACGACCTACACGCGCCTGCGTGGCGTCGAGGCGATGACGTACGTTGATTGGTCGGTCGACCTCGAAAACGCCCGCTACGAACTCTGGCTCCGGACCGTCGATCCGCCCGGGCTGCTCGATCTTCGGTCATCCGGCGAACTGAAGCCCTTCGGGATTGCGCCGGTTCATTATCTGGAGCGCATCGACGTGGCCAATCGCGAGCTCTCCGTCGATTTCGACTGGTCGCGCCGCATCGTCCGCTTTGCCGGTCGTGGCGCGGGCGAGCCGGCGCCATTCGAAGACGGTACGCAGGATCCGCTGTCGCTGCAATTTCATTTGCCGCTGCTCGCGCAGGCGTATCCGTGGCGGTTCACGCCGGGCGCGCTGCTCACATTCCAGGTTGCGCGCCGCAAGGTCGAGAGCTACACGTTTGCGGTCGACGGCTTCGAGTCGATGACGATCCAGGGTCGCGTGCTGCACACGCTGAAGATCATCCGCCCGAAAACTCCGGAATCGAACCGTGGCGTCGAGTTTTGGCTCGCGCCGGATTTCGACTGGATCCCCGTGCGGCTTCGCTTTGTCGATACCAACAACGAAGTGTGGGACAGCGTGCTTGCGCACCTGCCGGGCACGGAGCCGCCGTCCGCGCCCATTCAGCAGGAACCGGTCAAACCTTAGCGCTGCTCAGCACAGCGGTCAGCACCGGCATACGCGAGGTGCCGAGCACTCCGTCGATTTCCATCAGCGTCATCCGAGTCGACAGCTGCATGCCGCGCCCGAAGAGTTCACCGAGCACGGCCTCGATCGACACGCAGGCCTGCTTCAGATCCTGCGCGCTGTCCGCGTCCATTGCACCTTCGAGCGCGGTTTCGAGGCGTCCGGCAAGCGCATGACCGACGTCGCTGTCGCCGGAAAGGCCGAGTTCAACGAGGCGCGCCTCGCGCGCCAGCGCCGCTAGGCGCTCGGCCTGGTGTGCCGCATCGCCGCCTAAGGCAGTTGCGATCGTTGCGTCGTGACGTTGCATCGCGGCCCTCCCCCCGGAAGATCGTGGTGCCGCTTCGCCGGCCTGCGCGCGCGGCAGGGAATAGTGTCGCTGCCGGCCGGTTCGGGCGCGCCTGCGACGGTGGGCAGTCTAGGCCGCTTTTTGCGGCATGCGTATCACCTGCGCAGTGGACTGGCCACGCAGTCGCGAAAGCAGCGAGGTCCAGCGGGTCATTGCCGCAGCAAGACTCGCAGCGCGGATATGACCGAAGCCGCGGATCTCCTGCGGCAGACGCGCGAGCTCGACAGCGACCGCGTGATTGTCGGCGCTCAGCCGTGTCAGTACTTCGTCGACGAGCGCCTCGTATTCGGAGATCGTCGCGCGTTCACTGCGCCGCTCCGCGGTGTAGCCGAAGATGTCGAGCGGAGTTCCGCGCAGTCCCTTCAGCTTCGCGAGGATGCGAAAGACCGGCATCATCCATGGCCCGAATTGCATCTTCCGGATCTGGCCGGTGGCCGGATCCGGTCGCGCCAGCAGCGGCGGAGCGAGATGGAAGTTGATCTTGTAATCGCCCTCAAACTGGCCTGCGATGCGCGCGCCGAATGCCGGATCGGCATGCAGCCTCGCGACCTCGTATTCGTCCTTGTAGGCGAGCAGCTTGAAATAGCTACGCGCGACGGCTTCCGCGACCTGCGTTGACTGGAGCCGGTCGGACTCCACGCGCCGCACTCGTTCGACCAGGTCCGCATAGCGCCGGGCGTAGCCGGCGTCCTGGTATTCGGTCAGAAACTCGACGCGGCGCGCGACAATGTCTTCGAGCGAGGTCGCGAAGCGCTTCAGTTCGACGACGTTGTTGGCAGCATCGGGGAAGGCGATCCTGCGGACTGCCTCGACGTCGTGCGCCGCGCAGCGGCCCCACTCGAACGCCTTCTTGTTGGCGTCGACCGCGACTGCATTCAGCTCGATCGCGCGCAGCAGTGTTTCGTGCGCGAGAGGGATCCAGCCCTTTTGCCAGGCGAAACCCAGCATGAACGGGTTGGTGTAGATCGCATCACCCATGATGGCAGTCGCCAGCGCATTCGCGTCGACAAACGCAGCATCCGCATCCGAGCCAATCGCATCACGAAGTTCGCGTCCAAGACTTGCGCCGCCAAACTGCCAATCCGGATTGCGGACGAAGTCCGCGGTCGGCGTCTCCGACGTATTGACTACGGCACGCGTCTTGCCGGACTGAATCTTCGACAATGCCTCGTTGCTGGTCGTGACAATGAGATCGGCGCCGATGATGAGATCGGCTTCGCCCATCGCGATGCGAGTCGCGAAGAGATCTTCGGGCTTCGGGGCGATCTGCACATGCGAGAACACGGCTCCGCCTTTTTGCGCGAGGCCGGCCATGTCAAGGACCGACAACCCGCGACCTTCGAGGTGCGCCGCCATCCCCAGCAGTTGCCCGATCGTGACGACGCCAGTGCCGCCAACGCCGGTAATCACAATGCCAAACGTCGAGCGCGGGGCGAGAGCCGGAATTGCCGGCTCGGGAAGTGACGGTACGGTCGACGCCGCGATCGCCTTGCCCTTACGGAGCTTGCCGCCTTCGACCGTCACGAAGCTCGGGCAAAAGCCGTTGAGGCACGAGTAATCCTTGTTGCAACTCGACTGGTTGATCTGGCGCTTGCGCCCGAACTCGGTCTCGAGGGGCTCGACCGACAGGCAGTTCGATTTGACCGAACAGTCGCCGCAGCCTTCGCAGACGAGTTCGTTGATGACGACGCGGCGCGCGGGGTCGGGGAACACGATCCGCTCGGCAGAATTCTTCTTGCGCCGCCGGCGTTTCTCGGCCGCACACGTCTGGTCATAGACCAGCACCGAAACGCCCGGGTACTCGCGCAGTTCGCGCTGGATGCGATCGAGTTCGTCGCGGTGATGGACCGTTACTCCGGGTGCAAGTTTCCAGGCGTCGCCAGTGGCGCCATGCGCGTTGACCGCCGAGTGATCGAGTTCGGTCGCGCGGTCGTACTTTCCGGGCTCGTCAGTCACGATAACGATCTTGCGCACGCCCTCTGCGTGCATCTGCTGCGTGATCTGCGGCGCAGTCAGCTGGCCGTCGGTTGGCTGCCCACCGGTCATCGCAACGGCGTCGTTGAACAGAATCTTGTAGGTGATCGGCACGTTGGCTGCGACCGCCGCGCGCACTGCCAGTGATCCCGAGTGGAAGTAGGTGCCGTCGCCGAGATTCGCGAAGATGTGCTTCTCGTTCGTGAACGGTGCGGCGCCAATCCATGGAACGCCTTCGCCGCCCATCTGTGTGTAGGTCGACGTCGAGCGATCCATCCAGATCGCCATGTAATGGCAACCGATCCCGGCGACGGCGCGCGAACCTTCGGGGACGACTGTCGATGTGTTGTGTGGGCAACCCGAGCAGTACCACGGCGTGCGTTCGGTCACGACACGCGGTTTTGCGAGTGCCTTCTCTTTAGCTTCGATGATAGCGAGTCGCGCCTGCATGCGGGCGCGGATATCCGCCGGCAATTCGAGCTTGCCCATGCGCGCGACGATCGCCTTGGCCACGATCGCTGGCGAAAACTCGTAGTGCGCGGGAAGAATCCAGTTGCCCTGCGGAACGGCCCACTCGCCGCCATCCTTTTCGTCGAACTTGCCGATCACGCGCGGAACGCGTTTGCCGGTACCGATCCACGAGAACAGCTCCTCCTTGAGCTGATACTCGAGGAACTGACGCTTCTCCTCGACGACGAGCACTTCCTCGAGCCCCTCGGCGAACGCGCGAATCGCCGTCGCTTCAAGCGGCCAGATCATTCCGCATTTGAACAGGCGAATGCCGATGTCGGCACAAGTCTGTTCGTCGAGGCCGAGATCCGCCAGCGCCTGGCGCGTATCAAGGTACGCCTTGCCGCTGGCGACGATGCCGAAGCGCGCGTGCGGTGAATCGATGACCGTGTGGTTGAGCTTGTTGGCACGGCAATAAGCGAGCGCCGCGTAGAGCTTGTAGTCGAGCAGTCGCGCCTCGAGCGCGAGCGGCGTTTCGGGCCAACGGATGTTGAGGCCGCCCTCTGGCATCACGAAATCGGCCGGAATCCGTAGGTCGACGCGTTGCGGATCGACGACCACGGATGCCGATGCCTCGACGACTTCGGTGACGGTCTTCATGCCGACCCAGACGCCCGCATAGCGGCTCATGGCAAATCCGTGCAGGCCGAGGTCGAGATACTCCTGCACGGTCGCCGGATACAGCACCGGGATCATGCAGGCCTTGAAGATGTGGTCCGATTGGTGAGGAAGGGTCGATGATTTGGCGCCATGATCATCGCCGGCAAGCGCCAACACGCCTCCATGCCGACTTGTTCCCGCCGCGTTGGCGTGCTTGAACACATCGCCGCATCGGTCGACACCAGGTCCCTTGCCGTACCACATCGCAAAGACGCCGTCGTATTTGGCGCCTTCGAACATGTTGACCTGCTGCGTACCCCAGACGCTGGTCGCGGCCAAGTCCTCATTGAGTCCTGGCTGGAAGCGGACGTGATGGCGTTCGAGGTGGTGCTTCGCCTTCCACGCGGTCTGGTCAACGCCGCCGAGCGGCGAACCGCGATAGCCGGTGATGAAGCCAGCAGTGTTAAGGCCATCGAGTACATCTCGTTGGCGCTGCAACATGGCCAGGCGGATCAGAGCCTGCGTGCCGCTCATGTAGGCGCGGCCGCCGTCCAGTGTCCACTTGTCGTCGAGGGTCACCTCCGCCAGTGCTCGGCGGACGGCTTCGGGTAGGGGGGCGTTCATCGAAACTCCTGCCAAAAATCGTGTTCTTGGGAGCACGGAAGTTGGGCGGTTGTCCCTGTGCCGTGCGGCCGGAAGGCGCCTTGTGGGAGCAGCCGGCGGCCCGCGATTCGCGGGCGAAAGCGGCGGCGAGCGTAACACCGCGAATGCGCCGGCTCAACCGTGCAACACCGCGCAGCAGATCGCATGCCGATCAAATTTGGGGCTGCAGGCGTCGAGTGCAATGCCTGTACTAGCGCGGTCCGATACCGGTGTTCAAGGCGTAGGCATCGGCATCGGCTGGCGGTCCTTCAGCCGCAGCCAGCCGCGAGCGATGCGGTAGATCGCCCAGATGCCGAGCAGGCAGAAACCGATGATCCAGATTGCGAATCCAACCAGCACGATCGCGAAGACGGCGCCGATGATGAAGATGATCGCCGCCCACAGCATCGCCCACCAGAACGTGCGGATCTGCCACGAGAAATGCGAGTCGAGCCAGGTCCCGCGAACCTCGCTGCGTTTCACATAGTTAATGATGACAGCGATGATCGACGGCCACCCGAAGAGAAACGCTCCGATGACCGTCGCGGTGCCGAACGCGCCGATGACGAGGCCGAGCGTGTGCAATGCGTAGACGACGTGCGTCGTCGTCACCAGCGAGTCGGACGGCGTGGTGGTGACGGGCGCGGGCGTGCTCATCGGCGGCTCCGGTGTCGTGGGGAGCGTGCAGCATAGCTGGGCGCCGAAACGCGGTGCAACGGCAGGCGCCGGCGGTGCGATGCGACATTCGTCGTGGCTGCGTCGAGTCGATTCCGGTCGATCGATGGGCCCCGAAGTGGCGTGGTCGCGCGGTTCGCGGGCCCCGTGCTCCTTCGGTATCGTTGCGCCACTCCAACGGTGGCTCGAATGAATCCCCAGAATCCCCTGCTTCAGGAATGGAAAACGCCTTACGGACTTCCGCCCTTCGGCGAAGTCCGCGCTGAGCATTTCGCGCCGGCGTTTGAAGTCGCGCTCGCGCAGCACAACAGCGAAATGGAACGACTTGCGTCCCAAGCCGATGCGCCGACGTTCGAGAACACCATTGCCGCTTTTGATGCGAGCGGCCGGCTGCTGTCCCGCATCGGTCATCTGTTCCACAACCTGTGCAGTTCTGAAACCTCGCGCGAACTACAGGCGATCGAACGCCTGATGGCGCCCCGGCTCGCCACGCACGAAAGCGCGATCTACCTGAATGGCGCCTTGTTTGCGCGAGTCGACGTGCTGCATGTCCGCCGCGAGACGCTCGGCTTGGATGCGGAGGCGCGGCGGCTGCTCGAGCGAGTGCACCTCGACTTCGTGCTCGCCGGTGCCCGATTGTCTGCCGCGCAGAAACAGCGGCTCGCCGTGATCGTCGAGCGTCTCGCAGAACTACAGACCGACTTCTCGCAGAACGTGCTGCACGACGAATCGAGCTGGGCGTTGTGGTTGAACGACGAGCGCGACCTGGCAGGCCTGCCGGCTTCGGTCCGCGCCGCAGCGCGCGCAGCCGCGCAGCAGCGTGGCCGGCCGACATCCTGGGCCATCACATTGAGCCGCTCGCTGGTCGTGCCGTTCATGACTATGTCGGATCGCCGCGATCTGCGCGAGCAGGCGTTCAAGGCGTGGATGTCGCGCGGCGAGCACGAGGGTGAGCACGACAACCGGCCGATAGCGCGCGAAATCCTTGCGCTGCGTTATGAGCAGGCGACGTTGATGGGTTACGCCAACTACGCCGAATACGCACTGGTGGACCGAATGGCGCGCACGCCGGCAGCAGTCGCGCGTCTGCTCGAGC
>DATEZE010000173.1:0-2461 GCA_035255845.1 Burkholderiaceae bacterium
GTTGAGCGCGCTTGAAAACGGAGACTCAGTGCCTTCGCGGCGGAGGACGCGGTACTGCTCCGGCGTCAGGCGCTTGCGCCACTCCTCGTCGGTCAACTTCAGTTCTCCCTGTGAACCGCGGGGTGTTTCGGCTTTCCCAGGGGCGATCCAGGCGGCGATACCTCCGAGTGCAATCTTGGAAAGCAGGCTGCGTCGTGTCATGGTCATCGTGGCTCCTGTGCAGTACCGGCGTTGGTCGGGCGAACGCCCCGCTTCTTACCGGGCAGGCGCCATGCCCTATAGTGGCCATCCGTGGATGTTCTACGTCCGTAAGCTGATGAAGGGATTCGAGGGTTTGACCGTGCTGCGGCGCGTCGCGTTCGCGGCAATGGCGCTTGCCGCCTGCCCCGCCGCCGCAGGCGTGAACGACTCGCTCGAACTTTGCTGGCCTCGCATCCGCGACTCCCGATAGTCCCATGTCGATCCACCGCTTTTCCTTCCCGACCAACATTCACTTCGGACCCGGCGCGCGCAAGCTCGTCGGCGGGCACCTGCGCGACCTCGGCCTGCGGCGGCCGCTGATCGTGACCGACCGCGGTCTCGCCGCGTTGCCGGTGCTGTCCGAGTTCATACAGCACCTGGCCGGCGATCTCGAGGTCGCCGTGTATTCGGGAGTGCACGGCAACCCGACTGCATCTCAGGTCAAGGAAGGCGTTGCTGCGTTCAATTCGCACGAGGCGGACTGCGTGATCGGCTTCGGCGGCGGCGCCGCGCTCGACGTGGCAAAAGTCGTCGCGGCGATGGCAGTGCACTCCGGCGACGTCATCGAATACGCCTGGGACCATCCGCGGGTGCGGCCGCTGGATCAACCGCTGCCGCCGTTTTTCGCGCTGCCGACGACCAGCGGCACGGGCTCAGAGGTCGGCCGCTCGAGCGTCGTCAGCGAGGACGACACACATGTCAAGCGCGTGATCTTCTCGCCGAAACTGCTGGCGCTTGCGGTCTTTGCCGATCCCGAACTTACGCTCGGGCTGCCGCCTGCCGTGACCGCGGCGACCGGCATCGACGCGCTGACGCACAACATCGAAAGCTACCTGTCACCGGCCTACCACCCGCTGTGCGACGGCATCGCGCTCGAAGGCGTGCGCATTGCCGCGCGCGCCCTGCCGGTCGCGGTGCGCGAGGGCCGCAACCTGCAGGCCCGCACTGACATGATGATGGCGTCGATGATGGGCGCGATCGCGTTCCAGAAGGATCTCGGCGCCGTGCACTCGTGTGCTCACGCCCTCGGCGCCATCTGCGACCTGCACCACGGACTGGCGAACGCGCTGATGCTGGAACCGGTGATGCGCTTCAACGCCGAGGCTGTCCCGGACAAGATCGCAGAGCTCGAGCACGCCGCCGGGCTGGCGTCCGGCGACTTTGTGCCCTGGCTTGCCCGGCTGAAGCGGGAAATCGGCATCGGCTCGTCGCTTGCCGCCGCCGGCGTCCAGCGCGAACAATTCCCGCAGTTGGTCGACCTGGCAGTCAAGGATGTCTGCCATCAGACCAACCCCCGTAAGGTCACTGCGGCGGACTTCGAACGGTTCTTCGAGCAGGCGTACTGATGGGCGATCGTTTGCAGCGCAAGTCGCTTTCCATGCGGGCGCCGGCCCGGGCTTCGGGGCAATGACTGCGCGGCCAAAGATCGGAATCTCAGCGTGCTTCTTTCACGCTGATCCTGCGCGCCCGGTCTTCACGGGCAAGACGCTGCAGTATGTCGAGCAGTCGATCGTCCATTGGGTCCAGTCCTCGGGGGCATTGGCGTTCGTCATCCCGTCGCCCGACGGCCCGACGCAGCGCGGCGACGTGACGCTGGCCGACTACGCAGGCTGGCTCGACGGGCTAGTGCTCGAAGGCGGGTCCGACATGTGGCCCGGCAGCTACGGCGAAGAGCCGCTGCGGCCCGAGTGGCGCGGCGATCGGATTCGCGACGAGTATGAGATCGCCCTTTTGCGCGCGTTTGTCGACGCGAGCAAGCCGGTGCTTGGAATCTGTCGCGGGCTGCAGGTGATCAACGTCGCGTTCGGCGGCACGTTGTACCAGGACATCGCGACACAACTCCCCGGTTCGATCGAGCATCGCAACGCGCGGCTGTACGACCAGAACTTTCACACAATCGAGGTCGTTCCAGGTACTCGACTGGCTGAACTGTATCCGCATCCCGGCTTCCAGGCGCCGGACCGTCCGCTGCCGCATCACGTCGTCAACAGCGTGCACCATCAGGGCATCAGGGACCTTGCGCCCTTTTTCGCGGTCGAGGCGCGCTGCCCGAACGACGGCGTCATCGAGGCGATCCGGTACGACTGCGCACGCGGCCCCGTGCAGTCCTACCTGGCCGCTGTGCAATGGCACCCAGAGTTTCACGACTGGAAGAACGCGTCGATCTTGTCCGGCGACGCCCTACTCAGCGATTTCCTCAACGCCGCGCGCGCCGCCCGCC
>DATEZE010000174.1:0-4404 GCA_035255845.1 Burkholderiaceae bacterium
CGCTTCGAGCGCGGCCGGCGCGGGCAGTGCGCGCGCGTCATGCGCCACGCCCTTGGCGAGCAGCGCCGCCAGCCGCATCTCGGAGACCATGTCGAGGCGGTCGTTGCTGGCGGCACCGTCGGTGCCGATGCCGATGTTCACGCCCACGGCAACAAGTCGTGCGATCGGCGCGATGCCGCTTCCGAGCTTGAGATTCGACGCGGGGCAGTGGGCGACCGATGCGCCGCGCTGGCCGAGGACCGCGATGTCCGCGTCGGAAAGGTGAACCGCGTGCACTGCGATCAGCCTCTCGGTAACCAAACCCAGGCGATCGAGCCGCTCGAGCGGGCGCTGTCCGTGGCGGCGCATTGATTCTTCGAGTTCACCTGCGGTTTCGTGCAGGTGGATGTGGATCGGCAGGTCCAGTTCTTCGGCCAGCATCGCAATTCTGGCGAGCGTGCCGTCGTCGACCGTATACGGTGCATGGGGCGCGAGCGTGAACGAAACCAGACTGTCGCCGCGGCAGGCATCGCGTGTGGCGAGCCCCTTGCGGAGGTAGTCCTCGGCATCGACGGCGTACGCGGTCGGAAACTCGATCGCGATGATGCCGGCGACGGCCCGCATGCCGACGCTGCGCAGCGCGCGGACGGCGGCCTCCGGAAAGAAGTACATGTCCGAGCAGCAGGTCGTCCCCGACCGCAACATCTCCAGCGCCGCAATGCGCGTGCCGTCGTAGACGAACTCGGGCGATACCAGCGTGCGTTCCAATGGCCAGATCCGCTGCTCAAGCCATTGCATCAGCGGCAGATCGTCGCCGACGCCGCGGAACAGCGCCATCGCAGCGTGCGTGTGCAGATTGACGAGCCCCGGCGTCAAGGCATGCGTCGGCAGCGCGATCCGCTCGGCGGGTTCATATCGCTGCGCGACCTGGTCGCGAGGCAGTACGGCAGCGATGAGGCCGCGATGCACGGCGACCGCGTGATCTTCGAGCAGCGCGCCGCGGGGCGCGACGGGGATGACCCAGCGCGGCTCGATCAGCAGGTCGATGGCTTCCATGGATGAATCGGAGGAGCAGATGCGGGCGGCGGATCAAAGCACATCGCGCGGCGCTTGGCGAGTATGGAGACGCTGGAACGGGCTGCAGCGCCACACCTTGGCTGTCTCTGAGCCTCGGCGAGGTGCTGCGCGCTGGTAGAATTTTCGATTGCATTTTTCGAGCGGAATCCCAACGGGTTGCGCTCGCACCTGAGGCTTCTTCTTCGATGGATCAGTTCGCCAAAGAAACCCTGCCGGTCTCGCTCGAAGAGGAGATGCGGCGGTCTTATCTCGACTATGCGATGAGCGTGATCGTCGGGCGCGCGCTGCCCGACGTGCGCGATGGACTCAAGCCGGTGCACCGCCGCGTGTTGTATGCAATGCACGAGGCGAACAACCACTGGAACCGCTCCTATGTGAAGTGCGCGCGGGTCGTGGGCGAAGTGATGGGCAAGTACCACCCGCACGGCGACAACGCCATTTACGACACGCTCGTGCGCATGGCCCAGGATTTTTCGCTGCGCTATGTGCTGATCGACGGCCAGGGCAATTTCGGCTCGATCGACGGCGACAACGCCGCGGCGATGCGCTACACCGAGTGTCGCCTCGACAAGATCGCCGGCGAACTGCTTGCCGACATCGACAAGGAGACGGTCAACTTCGTCCCGAATTACGACGGCAAGGAGCGCGAGCCGTCGGTGCTGCCGTCGAAGATCCCGAACTTGCTGATCAACGGTTCGGCCGGCATCGCCGTCGGGATGGCGACCAACGTGCCCCCGCACAATCTCGCGGAGGTGGTCGACGGCTGCCTGGCATTGCTGCGCCGGCCGGCGACGACGATCGACGAGCTGATCGAGCTGATTCCGGCGCCCGATTTTCCGACGGCCGGAATCATTTATGGCGTTGAAGGGGTGCGTGAGGGGTACCGCACCGGTCGCGGTCGGGTCGTGATGCGAGCCAAGACGCATTTTGAGGAGATCGCGCATTCGAGGGAGGTGGCGGGTCGCAGCGCGATCATCGTCGATGAACTGCCGTACCAGGTGAACAAGCGCGTGCTGCTCGAGCGCATCGCAGAAATGGTCAACGAGAAGCGGCTCGAAGGCATCTCGGACATCCGCGACGAGTCCGACAAGTCCGGCATGCGCGTCGTCTTCGAGCTCAAGCGCGGCGAAGTGCCGGAGGTTGTTCTCAACAATCTCTACAAGCAGACGCAGCTGCAAGATACGTTCGGGGTGAACATGGTCGCGCTGGTCGACGGCCAGCCACGCCTGCTCAACCTCAAGCAGATGCTCGACGCGTTTTTGTCGCACCGGCGCGAGGTCGTCACGCGGCGCACGGTGTACGAGTTGAAGGAGGCGCGCAAGCGTGGGCACGTGCTCGAGGGCTTGGCGGTCGCGCTCGCGAACATCGACGAATTCATCGCGATCATCAAGGCTGCGCCGACGCCGCCGGTCGCGAAGACCGCGCTGATGCAGCGCGCGTGGGACTCGTCGCTGGTGCGTGAGTTGTTGACGCGCTCGGAGGCCGACATGGCGGCCTACCGGCCCGAGGGACTCGAGTCGCGCTTCGGACTCCAGGACGACGGACTGTACCGGCTGTCCGAGGAGCAGGCCGAGCAGATCCTGCAGATGCGCCTACAGCGCCTCACGGGACTCGAGCAGGACAAAATCGTCAACGAGTACCGCGAGGTGATGGAGCGAATCACCGACCTGCTCGACATTCTGGCGCGGCCCGAGCGCATCACGGACATCATCGCCGACGAACTGCTCCAGCTGAAGAGCGAGTTCGGCGACACACGCCGTTCCGAAATCGTCCGCAGCGCGCAGGACCTGATGACCGAGGACCTGATTGCGCGCGAGGACATGGTCGTCACGCTCTCGCACACGGGCTACATCAAGAGTCAGCCGCTCGCCGACTACCGCGCTCAGCGGCGCGGCGGCCGCGGCAAGCAGGCGGCGGCGATGCGCGAGGACGATTGGATCGACCAGCTTTTCATCGCCAATACGCACGACACGATCCTGTGCTTCTCCAACCGCGGGCGACTGTACTGGCTCAAGGTCTGGGAAGTTCCGCAAGGCGCGCGGACCGCGCGCGGCAAACCGATCGTCAACATGTTCCCTCTGACCGAGGACGAGAAGATCACCGTCGTGCTGCCGATTTCGGAGTACGACGCACAGCACTTCGTCTTCATGGCCACGGCGATGGGAACCGTAAAGAAAACGGCGCTGACGGATTTCTCGAATCCGCGCAAGGCCGGAATCATCGCGGTCGATCTCGATCCAGGCGACTACTTGATCGGCGCCGCGATCACCGACGGCCAGCACGACGTGATGTTGTTCTCCGATGCTGGCAAGGCGGTGCGCTTCGACGAGAACGATGTGCGGCCGATGGGTCGCACGGCGCGCGGCGTGCGCGGCATGCAGCTCGACGACGGCCAGCAGGTGATCGCGATGCTGGTGGCCGAGGACGAGCAGCAGAGCGTTCTGACGGCCACCGAGAACGGCTATGGCAAGCGCACACCGATCACCGAGTACACGCGGCACTCGCGGGCGACGCGCGGCATGATCGCTATCGCCACGAGTGAGCGCAACGGTCGCGTGGTCGCGGCGACCCTGGTGCGCGGCGATGATGAGGTGATGTTGATCACGACCGGCGGCGTGCTGATCCGCACGCGTGTGGCTGAGATCCGCGAGATGGGCCGCGCCACACAGGGCGTGACACTGATTGCGCTGGACGACGGAACCACGCTGTCAGGCCTGCAGCGTGTGGTCGAGCGCGACAGCGAAAATGGCAACGGGCACGAAGCCGGTGGCGATGCACCGGGCGAGGGCGAGACCCCCGCCGAGCCCGCGCCGTCCGAGGGCTGAAGGGCCACGTTTGGCGCGAACCTACAACTTCTCTTCCGGCCCGGCGATGCTGCCGGAGGAGGTGTTGCAGATCGCGCAGGACGACCTGCTGAGTTGGCACGGCCGTGGCTATTCGATCATGGAGACCAGCCATCGCAGCGAAGAGTTCGTCGCGATCTTGGCGGAGACCGAGCAGTTGCTGCGCAGCCTGCTCGGGATCCCGCCGAACTACCATGTGCTGCTGCTTCAGGGCGGCGCTCATCTGCAGTTCGCGATGGTGCCGCTCAACCTGCTGGGCGCGAAGTTTCACGCGGACTACATGCTGACCGGGATCTGGTCGGAAAAAGCCGCCGAGGAAGCCCGTCGCTTCTGCAATGTGAACGTTGCCGCCGACAAGGCCAAGGACGGACGCAGGAGTCTGCCGCAACAGCGCGACCTGAAGCTCGATCCGGGCGCCGCGTATCTGCACTACTGCTCGAACGAAACCATCAACGGCCTCGAATTCGGCTACGTGCCAGATGCGGACGGTGTCCCAGTCGTTGCC
>DATEZE010000175.1:0-2796 GCA_035255845.1 Burkholderiaceae bacterium
GCCCGCGCTTCGAGGAGTAACGTCGCAAATTTGCGACGCGCGAGCCTTTACTTTCAGGCGTCAGGACGAACCGGGATCCCGTTTTCTTGCGGGAACCTGATTTAGCTCCGTATTTGCGGGAATCTTTGGCTATGCAGCCGAACGCCGCGGGCCTATGGTTATGGCGCGGGACGGATCACTGCTTCGAGGGAACAATGACGCGCGTTCACATGTGTGGACTGGCTTTGCTGCTGGTCGGCGGCATAGCGCACGCGCAGCTCCAGGGGCCCGGACTCACGCTTCCGCTGCCAGACGAGCGTTCGATCGAGCTAAGTCCCAGCATCGGCCTGCGAGGCTGGGTCGGGGGTCGGCCCGGCCTGCTGGCCAGCGACGGCCTGGTCGCGAGCTCGATGGTGCTGGCCGACTGGCATCCCCTGTCCAACGGCTTTCGCCTGACGGGTGGGCTGGCGTACGGGTCGTTGCGCCTCGATCCCGCGACCTCAGATCTGATCAGCCGTTCGACCGCCGCAGCATCGGGTTTAGACGCGCGCTCCTGGTTGCTCCGGGGTAGCCCATACGTTGGAGTGGGTTGGGGCATCGGGACATCCAACCGTTCCGGCCTGTACCTGACGGCCGACCTGGGGGTGATGTATCAGCGTGGCAATCTGGCCGCCTGGGGCTGCCCCGGTGGCATTCCGGCGGCGCCGTGTTCGAGCGAGCTGCGGTCAGCTGACAGCACTGCCGACGACGCGCGGCTTGCCCCAATGATGTCGTTCGGCGTCGGCCTGCGTTTCTAGCCAGTCTTAGCCGCCGCTTTAGGCGGGCAGTATCGCGCCGAGCGTGCGTTGGCGTTCCACGAGCGCGCGCCGCAGACACCGGTACAACTGAGTCACGTCAAAGTTCTCGCCTGACCGCGCGCGCAGCCGCACGTGCATCGCATCGGCCCGCGCGCGCACCGACAGCAATTCCATTTTTTCGCGCTCAAAAGTCGGCTCGCTCGCTGCAGTGCTGCCGCTCAGGACCTCGAGCACGGCGCCTTGGCGGCCCGCGAGTCGGCTCAGCTGGATCTCGACTTCGTTGTTCCGCTCTCTCACTCGCATCTGCATTGGAACCTCCACGGCGCATTTTCAGCGTGCAATGTGACAGTGAGATTTTTATGGGCAAGCGGCAATCCTCTAAACGGCGGATTAGACAAATCGCGTGTCGACTTTTCGACGCCCGCGCCGACCGCATAGGCGTTTGTCCGCGGGAGTCAGCGGGCCGGCGGCGGCAGTGCCTGCAACTGGCGGTCGTGGACACCCGAGAGCACAGTCAACGCGGTCGATGCCCCGATCAGCGCCATCAACATGTCGGACTGCGTGTCCCAGGGATCGCCCTGGGTTCCGAGGAAGTCATCGGCGCTCTGGCCTAGCGCAACCGCGGCGGCCCATTCGATCAACTCGTATGTGGCACTGATCGCGAGCGCCACGCAGAGGCAGAGAAATGCCGTCATGCGGCGCCCGCGCACGTAGCCTCCGCGCACGAGGATCTCCCGCGCCAGCATCGCCGGCACGAAACCCTGCATGAAGTGGCCGAGCTTATCGTACGGGTTGCGTTCAAGCGACAGCGCCTCCTGCACCCAGGCACCCAGCGGAACCCGCGCATAGGTGTAGGCCCCGCCGGCGATGAGCACACATGCGTGCACGAAGATCAGCAGGTAGAGCAACGTCGTCAGCTGGTAGCGAGCCCGCGTTACGACAAGCAGAGGCAACGCAATCAGCACCGGCGCGACTTCCATCAGCCAGGTGAGGCGGTCGTACGGACGCCATCCCGATACCAGCAGTGCGATGATCGTGGCGATGAGCAGCGCGGCGAGGAGAAGTATGCGGCGTTCGGATTCGGTCATGCGGTGTCTGTCGCGGTGCGCCGTGGGGGTGATGGCGGCCGCGGCGATGGTAGCCGCGACGGCTGTCGAAAAGTTGCCCGCACTGGACGCGGACGGCGACCGCATCACAGTCTCCGGCCTGTCCTCCGGGGCTTACATGGCAGTTCAGCTTGCGGTCGCGCATTCGGCCCGCGTGACCGGCGTCGGTGTGTTCGCTGGAGGTCCGTACTACTGCGTCGGACTCAATCTGGCACGTGCCGAAGGCGTCTGCATGCAAGGCAGCCCGGGTTCCGACGGCTCGATCCGGGACGCAGAACGCCTCGCCGGCCTGCATCTGATTGACTCGACCGAACACCTACGCCGCATGCGCGCGTGGCTGCTGGCAGGCGAAGCGGACACCAAGGTCGTTAGTCCGGTCGTTCGTGCGAGTGCCGATTTTTTCGCCCACTACAACAAGGCCGGCACGAAGTTCACGCTGCAACCGGGACTGAACCATGGCCTGCCGACGCCGAGCCACGGCGTCGCCTGCGACATCAGCGCTGCGCCATACATCAACAAGTGCGGCGCCGATTTCGTCGGTCCGATGCTCGACACGCTGCAGGCCGGCAATCTCGCGACGAGCGCCGGCAAGGGGCGGCTGCTGCTGTTCGACCAAACCGAGTTCGTGCCCGCATGGCGCCGCTGGTGGTCGCTGTCGTCACTCGGGCCGCGCGGGTACGTTTTTATTCCGGCCGCCTGCTCAGATGCCACACGCTGCCGGATCCACGTTGCGCTGCACGGCTGCCATCAGGGCGAAACCGAACTCGGCGATGCGTTCGTGCGCGAGTCCGGCTACAGCGAGTGGGGCGCAATGCATAACGTGATCGTGCTTTATCCGCAGGCGCGGGCCAGTTCGCCGACGCCGTTTGCATGGTGGCTTCCCTTCAACCCCAACGGCTGCTGGGACTGGTGGG
>DATEZE010000176.1:0-13658 GCA_035255845.1 Burkholderiaceae bacterium
TAGCGCACAGCGATCCATCCCAGCGTGAAAAAGGTCGCGCGCGCGCCGCGGTTGTCGAACAGCTGTAACACCCGTTCGATGTTGCGTTCGACACGGCATTCCATCTGGTCCCAGCGGTGCCGCTCGATGTGCGGCGCGAGGGCCGAAACCTGGAAATAGTCTTCGACGTCGACCGTAAGCGCGTTGACGATGCAGCCCGAGCGCCGACCGGGTCCAGCGTGTTGCCCCTCGATCGCTTGCGCATGCACCGCAACTTCGGACACGCGCTGCGCCGGACGGTCGGCAATTTCGGTATTCACGCTCATGCAACCGGCGACGACTTACGTCGTTTCTTGGTGGGATCCTGCCGCGTCGATTCGTCCTCCGGAATCGCGCGTTCCGGCTCGACCAACATGCGGAGCAGCTTCAGCACCTCGTTGACGTCCTTTTCCAGCCGGTCGACGCGGTCAGCCATGCTGAGCAGTCGACGCACGTTGCCGACAAGGTCCGGATGCTGGTCACGGGACATCGCGACCGACTCACGCAACGGCGTGGCGATCGCCTGGGGCCCGATCTCACCGCTGATCTCGGCGGCCACGGCTTCGACTTCGGCAGCAGTGAAGCGCTGTTGCCCAGCCAGGAAACCCGCCAACATCAGCCGGTTGCAGACCGAGTTGATGCGACGTGGAATGCCGCCGCTGGTCTGGTAAATCGAGTGGATCGCCGATGGGTCAAACTCGGGGTTGCCCTTCCAGGCCACGCGGTGCAGCCGGTGTTCGATGTAGCCGCGCGTCTCGTCCTCGTCGAGCGGCCCGAGGTGATACGACGCGATGACGCGCTGGCGGAACTGCTCCATAGCCGGCGACCGCATCAGATTGCGCAGCTCCGGCTGGCCGACGAGGAAGCTCTGCAGCAGCGCCTGATCGCCGCACTGGAAGTTCGACAGCATGCGCAGTTCTTCAATCGATCCGGCGTTGAGGTTCTGCGCTTCGTCGACCACCAACAGAGCGCGTTTGTTCTGCTGGAACAGCATCAGCAGGAACGCTTCGAGCGAGGCCAGCAGTGTGGCCTTGTCTTCCTGCGGCACACGGATGCCGAATGCCTTGGCGACCGATCGCAGCAAGTCGTCGGCCTCGAGCTGCGTGCTCACAATCTGCGCAGCGACAATCGCCTTTGGATCGAGTTCCTCGAGCAGGGCGCGCACCAGTGTGGTCTTGCCAGCTCCAACCTCGCCGGTGATGACGAGGAACCCCTCGCCCTGGTACACGCCGTACTTAAGGTACGCGAGTGCGCTCGTGTGTCCCTTGCTGCCGAAATAGAAGCTCGGATCGGGACTCAACTGGAAGGGCTTGCCGGACAGGCCGTAAAAGTCTTCGTACATGGCCGCCTACAGTCGGTGGAACAATCCAGTGAACACCGCGAACTCGCTCGATTCGTAGCCGGGGAAGGCGGAGTTTGCCTGGCTCTGGTACTGGTAACGCAAGCCGACGAAAGACGACGTGCGCGGGCTCATCTGCCAGTTGCCTTGCAGGCTCGCGGTGCCCTGGCGCGTCTTGAAGCCTTCGGTCGGACCGAATCCGCGCGTGAGCTGGGTCGACAGTGTGCTGTTCAGCGAGACCACCGGCGTCAGAATGTGGCTGAGGGTCACCCCGCCACCCTGCTGGATGCTGTTGTTGAAATTGAGAAAGGTCGGCGGAACCCGCGCATCGGGCAGCAGTTCGGTTTTCAGGTAGAACACGTTCAGCGCAAGGGTGTTGCGGACGCCGGTCAGAACCCAGTTGATGTTGTCGCCCGTCAGGATATTGGCGCTCTGGTTATAGACGTAGGCGCCCGCCGGCAGCGATTGCGGCAGCCCCTGACGCACGATCAGATCCTGAATGGCTTTAGCGCGCTCGATCGGATCCGGAAAGCGCAGCACCAGAATGCCATTAAGAATGCCCGCGACGCTATTGGTCGCCGGAATTTGCAGCAGAACCTGCGGGTACGTCGTCAGCGTGCGGTAGAACGAGGCCGATGTCGAAACCCGGCGCTGGCGATGCGACGCCTCGAACAGATAGCTCGGGCCGAAGAAGCGCTCGTCCCAGTAGCCGACCACGCTCGTCAGCGGCGTTGGCCGCCACGCAATGCTCCCGCCGTAAAGAGGTCCGGCGATCTCTTCAGCGGTGTAGGTCGATGTCTCATAGCCGCCGCGCAGCCCGAGGGTCAGCTGCGGCGTAAAAGCGAAGTCTAGCGTTGCGATCCCGGTATTCAGCGTTTGATCCGGTTGCTGCTGGCCGCTAACCCGCGTGAGGTCGTTGGTCAGCCGCACGGAGGCGCCAAGCGGCGTCGGTGCACGGACCACTTCGGCGGTGTTGCGGGCGTAATAGGCACTGCCGATCGGATTGTCTGGCTGCGAAGTCCACGTGTAGGCGTTATCGCTGCGGACCAACCAGGTCGTGTTGTAACCGAAATTGCCCTTGAAGTACGGTGCGATGCGGCCTTGTGTCGACGTATACAGGTTGTTGGTCGAGCTGTAGCCCGACCGCGGCAGGTATGGATTGACGACGGACTGGCCCGCGAAGAACGCTGCGTCGACGAAGAACAGATTGTCGATCGCCTCGAGGTTCGCGATGATGTTTGCGTTGGGCAGGATGCTGCTCACCTGCGTGCCGTCGACATAGCCAAGGAAGTTGAGCGAAACGAACCCGCTGGTGCGCAGCCGACCCCCCTCGCGGTCAAAGCTGAGCGCCGGAATGAACTGCAGGATCAGATCGCCCTGGCGCACGTTGGACGCGCCGTAATTGGCGTTGTTCGTCAACGTCGCTTGCGTGGTGAAGCTCACATCGGTGGCCCAGCCTTCGATGCCGCGCCGCGGCCCGAGCGCGGGTCTCGTGCCATCGCCGATCTGATAGCCGGCCCCGGCCGGCAGCGTCTGGGCAGCCACTGAAGGCAGCATTCCTGCCCAGGCTATCGCGAGCAGAAGGCGTACAAGCGGACTTCGCGCCAGGCCGTCGACAGGATCACGGTCGCGCACTCGCGGCAAGGGCATGCTGGATCCCGTCGCGCCGCCTCAACGGGCGTGCGATCCGTACGAACCGTAATAGTGACCGTGATCTCCGGGGGACACCCGGTTCAGCAGTGTCAGCACCACCGGGCAATTCTCGACAGTCGCCAGTGCCTCGGCCACGGTCCCCTGCGGGGTGTCGTCGGCCGCGATCACCAGAATGACCTGCCCCATATGGCTAGCGAGCACCCGGGATTCCGAGGCCCCGAGCAGCGGCGGCGCATCGAACAACACGATGCGTCGCGGGTCCTCGGCTGTGAGCCGTTCGACGAGGCGGTTCATCCCGTCGCTTGCGAGCAACTCGGTTGACTGTTCCTGCGGAGTACCTGCAGGAAGGATCGAGAGCCGGTCCACGTTCGTCGACAGAATCAGCGAATCGGAAGACAGGGCTGGATCGACCAGCAGGTCGAGGAGACCCTTCGCCGGCGGCAGCGCCAGACGATCGAGGATCGCGGGTCGCGTGGCATCCGCATCGACGAGCAGCACGTGGGTCTCGAGTTCCATCGCCAAGCTGAGCGCCAGATTGAGTGAGACGTAGGTCTTGCCCTCGCCGGCCGTCGAACTGGTCACCATGATGCGATGGGAAGTAGGCACGGTCGCGGCGGACTCACCCCGAGCGTTGACCAACAGCGGCCGCTTGATAACGCGGAATTCCTCGGCGAGCCGCGACCGCGGCGACTGTGGCGTGACGTAGCCGTTGGCGGACAGCCGCGCGAGGTCGATGTCGACATGAGGTCGCACGACCGCCGCGCGTAGCGGGTGGACGGGCCGCACCGGGATCCCGGCGAGCGCTGCTCCTTCCAGCACGGCAGCGGGGTCGATGCCTACCGACGCATGGTGCAACTCGTCGGCCTGGCGAGCATCAGCCAGCGGTGGTGCGACCGGCCTGGCATCGAGTTCGCGCGCAACCCGCAACGGCAGAGCCTCGGCGATCGTGCCGTCGGTCGCCCCAGCGCGTCCGTGCTCGGTCGTGCCGGTGTTGATGTCGACACCGGCTTTCTTCAGCTGTTCGAGACGTTTCGCAGCCTGTTCAATTGTGCCCACGGGCCTGCTCCTCAAGCGCGCGCCGCGAGAGCGGCCCATGTGATCCACGAACCGTACAGCAGGAACAGGCTCGCCAAGCCACTGCCGAACGCGAAGTTCGCCCTCCGCCGCTGGTGAATGATGGGCTGCGTGGACTGCAGCGATATGGTTCCGAGCACGGTCCGCTTGCTCGCCGACCGCAACTGTCGTGCATCGTGGAAAGTCGGCAGGATCTGCGATACCGCGAGGCTGGCCGCCATGCCGACCGCCAACGCGATCGCGAGCACCAGCGGCACCAGCGCAAGCCGGTTCGGAAACACAGCTTTAGGCGAAATGCGCGGCGGATCGATGATGCGGAAATCCGCCATGCGTGCCAAGCTGTCCACGTCTTCAGCCATCGAAACGGACTCGCGTCGTGCGACCAGTTGTTCGTAGTTCTTGTGCAGAACAGCGTAGTCGCGATTCAGTTGCGTCATTTCAGCTTCGACCTGCGGAGCCCGTCCGGCAACGGTCTTCAGCTGTGCCAGCCGCGCCTCGCTCTCGGTCAAGCGCGCGCGCAGCGCCGCAATATTGGCCTCAGCATCGCTCAGCGAAATCTTTATCTTCTGGAAGACTGGATTCGTCGACGGCGTGAACTTGCTCGGATTCTCTGCCGCGGCCTTGCGCCGGGCATCGAGCTGCTGCTTCTTCTCCTCCTCGAGCTGGGCGATCAGGCGCTTAGTCGAGATCACGTCCGGATGCTGGTCCGTATAGCGTCGCATCAACTCGTCGAGCAGCTTCTTCTGGTCGGCGATGCGCACATCGAACTCGGTGAGCGGCATGCTGCCGCCGGACATCGTCGCATCGGGCATCAGCACCGGATCTTCGCCAACCAGTTCGCGCTTCAGCGCGTCGCGTGACTCTTCTGCGGCACGCAGTTCCAGCCGCTGCCTCTGGACGTCTTCCGAAGCCATGCTCATGCGCGTGAAGAAGTCCTGCCCGCTGGCGGTGAATCCGACATTCTTGATCTTGAATTCCTTGAGGCGGTCCTCGGCTTCCTCGAGCTTCTTCTCGTAGCCGCGGATCTGTTCGTCGATAAAGCGCCGTGCAGCCTCGGAATCGCGCCTCTTGTTGCCGACACCTGACTCGACGAAGAGCGAGAGAAGATCCTGGACGACGCGCTTGGCGCGGTCCGGATCGACGTCCTGGTACGAGATGCTGTAGATGTTCTCGCGACCGGCAAAGGTGAACTTGATACGGGAGGTAATGTCATCGACCAGCCTGTCGCGATCCAGCTGACTATTCGTGGTGACATCGAGATCCGAACTGCGCATGATCTTTTCGATGTTCGGCCGCGCGATCAGCGTCCGCGCCAGCATCGCGATCTGTTCGTCGATATTGGGCTGGACCGCAAGTCCGGACATCAGCGGCTTCAGCACTGTCTGCGTGTCCACGTAGACGCGCGCCGTTGCCGAATATCGGTCCGGAATGCGCAGGAGCACGACGGCACCGATCACCGCGACGGCCCAGGCGACCATCAGCCCCACCCAGCGGCGGCGCCACATTCCGCGCAGCGCCGTCAGAACTTGATGTAGCAGCTCGTCCATTGCGTACCTGTCAGATCTTCGAATTGCGCCCCGGCTTCCCTCAGGCTTTGATCAGAACCAACTCTGCGGGATGATGATCACGTCTCCAGGCCGCACGTCGACGTTGGCCGAAATGTCGCCGCGACGAACGAGGTCACTAAGCCGGACGCGGTACTGCTTGCCCTGCTCCGAACCACGCACCAGCACGGCCCGGTTGCCATCGGCGAAGTCCGTCAGGCCACCCACGACGATCATCACGTCGAGCACGGTCATGTTTTGCCGGTACGACACGGCCTGCGGCTTGGCGGCCTCACCGATGATGCGGACCTGCTCGGTTGAAGGCCCGACAAAGTTGCTGACGATCACGGTGACAACGGGGTCCCGGATGTATTTGGACAGGGCCTTTTCGAGGTCGCGCCCCAGTTGCTCCGGGTTCTTGCCGAGCGCAGGGACGTCCTCGACGAGCGGAGTGCTGATTCGACCGTCCGGGCGCACCGG
This sequence comes from Burkholderiaceae bacterium, assembly GCA_035255845.1. Taxonomy (GTDB): domain Bacteria; phylum Pseudomonadota; class Gammaproteobacteria; order Burkholderiales; family Burkholderiaceae_F; genus JALORV01. The sequence goes on from DATEZE010000176.1 coordinate 6,109, forward strand.
GACTGTCATCGACAACTCCGGGTTGCGCCAGACGACGATGTTGACCACGTCGAGCGGGCCGATCACGTATTTGTAGTCGGGCGTCGCAGCGGACGCCGGCGCGGGAGGATAGGAATTCGAGGAACATGCGGCGAGCAGCAGCACCGCGGCCGCCGCGACCAGGAAGCGAACGATGTCGGTCGGTTGCCTCATAGCGTCAACCTCCTAGGAAGGAACAATGCCGCACCGACGCGCCCATAAATGGGGTGCGCACAGCACAAAACTTCAGTCTATTACAGCCACATCGAGAGTGGTGCATCGCAATACCGGGCGTCCGCACGCCAGTCCAGCAAATGGCCAGCCGATGCGGCGTCCGTCGAGGGCACAGAGGTCCTATTGCGCCCCTTCCCCGAAGAGCACCACCCTTACCGTCTCGGCCAGGATCAGCACGTCGAGAACAAGAGAGTTGTTCTTGACATAGAAAAGATCGAACTGGAGCTTGCGCTGCGCATCCTCGATCGAGGAACCGTACGGATACCGGATCTGCGCCCATCCGGTCAGACCAGGTTTGACGCAGTGCCGCACATCGTAGAAGCGCACCTTTTCGCGCAACTGTTCGACGAAGGTCGGCCGCTCGGGTCTCGGACCGACCAAACTCATGTCGCCATTCAGGACGTTGATCAACTGCGGCAGTTCGTCGATGCGAAGCCTGCGCAAGACGCGGCCCATCCGCGTCACGCGCGAGTCGCCTGCGGCTGCCCAGCGGGGAATGCCGTCGCCTTCGGCGTCCTTGCGCATCGTGCGCAGCTTGAGGATGTTGAACGTCCGGCCGGCCCGACCGGTGCGCTGCTGCGTAAAGAGAATCGGCAAGCCGTCATCCGCCGCGATGGCCAGCATCGCGATCAAGATCACCGGCAGGGCCAAAATCAGCAGAACCATGGCTGCGACGACATCGAACGCGCGCTTGACGAAGCGTCGCAACGCGCTTTGCTCAAAGCCCTCGCCGTAGATCAGCCAACTCGCCTTCAGCGAGTCCACGGGGACCTCGCCCCGCATGCGCTCATAAAAGGCCGACAGGTCGCAGACGGAAACCCCATTGATGCGACACTCGAGCAGGTCATTCATCGGCAATGCGCCGCCGCGCTGTTCCCGTACCGCAACAATCACCTCGTTGACGCGGAAGCGCTCGACAATCGCCTGCAACCGCAGGTCTGGTGTGAACACCGGCGCACGGCCGCTGCCGACGCCCTCGGCCTGATCCTGCTTTCCGGCAGTCGGATAGAACCCGACAACGACAGCGCCCCGCGGCCCGTACTCCCGGATCAGTTCCTCGACCGCGTTCGCGTCCGGTCCGGTCCCGATGATCAGCGTGCGGCGCAGCCCGAAGCCGCTTGCTAGCGCGGCAACAAAGATCGGACGTACCAGGATGACGCCGGAGAGAGTGAACAATGCTGCGTAGGGCAGCACGGCTCGCACGTTGTCGCCCTGCGGGAGCATGTCGAACAGGACAAAGCAGACCGGCACGGCGACGGCGACCGACAGCAGCGCGCGTGTGAAGACCACGGCCAGGGTCTTGCGTTCGCCATTGCGGAACAGACCGAACATGGTCCCGACGGTTGTCGTTACCAACGCAAACTCGACCGCAAACACCCAGGCGGCGCGCGGAGCGGCACCGTACGGCCCGAGTTGTATAGACACTGCGAGCAGCATCGATGTGATGCAGAACGCAGCAAACAGTGCCATGTCGGCGAATGAAGCGACCGACAGCGGGCGTCTCGAAATACTGATCACAGCACTTCCTTCCTATTGCCCCCTTACGCGCCTAAGCGACGGGCGGGTCTTCAGTGGTCGTACTCTGGATGATCGAGATGTCAGTTGTGCGACAGCATCGTGTGATGGCGGTGCCTCTAGCTCGTTCTGGCATTGTCGGAAAAGTAAGAAAAGCTGCCCAGTGCAAGCCGTCGCTGGCACCGTGCCGGTTCTTCCTCTTGACTTGCCGAACGAGTTGGTGCAGCGAACGTGCACCGAGGGCGAGGCGGAGCGCCGTCAGCTCCGTGCAGTCCTCGTTTTGTTGTGCTCCTCCTGTGACCGATGGCCGCTAATCCGGACGGGCAGCCTAGCCCAATGGCGACAATGTGATCAATGGCTGTTCGTCGGCTAAGAACGGCTTATTACGTAAACAGGTAACAGCGCCTTGGAGAAGGTGGAGCGAGCACGACAGTTGCTGTCGGCGGCGCCTCCCATTGCGACATTTCAAGGGCGAACTTTGCCCAGGAGTTCCAGCAGGTAGCGCGATGGCATTGCATAGCTGATGCCGGAGGGGTGGCTCAGCGCTGCCTCCTTGGTGCCTTTCACGAATACCATGTTTACGACTCCGACCACCTCGCCATTGGTGGGGTCGTATAGGGGGCTGCCGCTGTTTCCCGGGAACGCGGTCGCATCGAGCTGAAAGATCGGAAAGGCTGAATCGCGCAAGCGGCGGACCACCTTGGGATCCAGCTGACGGCCGCTTGCCGATGGCAACGCAACCGGTGCGATCGCCGCGACCAGCGCGCGATGCGTCGCCGGAAACAGCCCGATCACGCTGCCGATCGGAAACCCAGTGAACAGAAGATCATCGCCCTCGGCAACCGAACTCGAGTCGCGAACCTTCATCGGGCGCAATGCCGCACCCTCCATCCTCAAGAGCGCCAGGTCGTGCTCAGCATCGACCAGAACCCGTGAGAGCCGTCGCATCGCCGGCCCCGATGCCTCTCCGGCCGGCAGCACAGCGACCAGCAGCTCGGGATCGGCGCCCCCGTCCAGAGTTGTCGGGATGACGTGGGCGTTGGTCGCCGCGAGCGTTCCATCGCCTACTGCGAAACCGGTCCCCGCAAAGCGAAATTGCGGCACGCGAGTCGCCTGGAAGGTGCCGATCGCGACGATGGATGGCTTGATCCGGGAGATGATCAGCGAGTGTTGCGCAGAAGCATCACTCGCCAGTGCCAACGCCGTCAGCGCGACAACCGCAAAAGCCACCGGGCGCGCAATCCGGTTTGCCGCGCACCACCGCGACAGACCGGCTAGAGCCGCCACACCGTCAGGCCGCGCTCACGCAATCCGGCGGCGTCGGCCTGGCATTTGACGTCCACATACAGACCACCCGGGCACAGTTTGCCGACGAAATCATCGATTGGCCGGCGCTTGAACGCGTCGTGGGCCACCGCGGCCACGATGGCCGATGCCCGCGGCAACTCGTCCCACGGCGTCAGTGTCACGCCATACTCGTGAACTGCCTCGGCAGGATCGGCCAGCGGATCATGGATGCTGACCCGAGCGCCGAAGGATTCGAGTTCGCGAACGATGTCGATGACCCGCGAATTGCGCAGGTCGGGACAGTTCTCCTTGAACGTCAGTCCGAGAACGATGACCTCGGCGTCCTTCACTTGCGAACCCGACTGGATCAACTGCTTCACGGTCTGTTCCGCGACGAAATGGCCCATGCCGTCGTTGATGCGCCGGCCCGCCAGGATGACTTGCGGGTGATAGCCGAGCATGTCGGCCTTGTGCGTCAGGTAGTACGGATCGACCCCGATGCAGTGGCCGCCGACCAGTCCCGGCCGAAACGGCAGGAAGTTCCACTTGGTGCCGGCGGCCTGCAGCACCTCCATCGTGTCGATCCCGAGCCGATGGAAGATCAGCGCGAGTTCGTTCATTAGCGCGATGTTCAGGTCGCGCTGTGTGTTCTCGATCACCTTGGCGGCCTCGGCCACCTTGATGCTCGACGCACGGTGCACGCCCGCGCTGACGATCATCTGGTAGGTCCGCGCGACGCGCTCGAGGGTCTCCGGCGTGTCGCCGGAGACAACCTTGATGATCCGCGTCAGCGTGCGTTCGCGATCGCCAGGGTTGATCCGCTCGGGCGAATAGCCGACGAAGAAATCGCGCTTCCATTTCATACCGGACTCGCGCTCGAGCAGCGGAATGCACACTTCCTCGGTCGCGCCCGGATACACGGTCGACTCGTATACGACGGTTGTGCCCTTTTTCATGTGGCGCCCCACGGTGATACTGGCGCTCACGAGGGGCGAAAAGTCGGGCTGGTGCGCCAGGTCGATCGGCGTCGGTACCGCGACGATGATGAAGTCGGCTTCGGCCAGCCGCTTTGGATCGGACGTCGGCTCCAACAGTTGCGCCGCCTTCAGGTCTTCGGTGCTGACCTCGCCGGTCGGATCGACGTGCCGCTGATACGCCTCAATCTTCTTCGGCAGGAGGTCAAAACCGACTGTCCGCGTCTTCTTGCCGAACTCGACTGCCAGCGGCAGCCCCACGTAACCTAGACCAACTATCCCGATGACCCCCATGACCGACCGTGTTCCCTTGTTGTTGGCTTCTTTGTCGTTTACTTCTGCTTGAGCAGCGCTGCGAGTTCTGCCTTGCCATCGAACTCTTCGGCGACCGATTGCAGTTGCGCGAGCTGTTTTTGCGCCTCTTCGTTGCGTCCGGCCTTGATGAGGGCCTTGGCATAGTTAAGACGAATGTCGTGCCGTGTCGGGGCAAGCGCCACGGATCGACTGAGATATTCGGCGCCCTTGGCCGCATCACCGCGCGCTGTCAGCAGTACTCCGATGGTGTCAAGCACCATCGGGCTTTCGGGCGCCAGCTTCAGGGCCCGCTCCGCGTAACCCAGCGCCTTCGGATCGCCCAGCTGGCCCAGCGCCCACGCCAGGTTGTTCAGCGCTGCGACATTGTCAGGCTGCAGCGCGATCAGCGCCTGGTAGTGCGTCACTGCCCCCTTCAGATCGCGCGTTCGCAGCGCCTGTTCGGCAACGTAGGTCCGGAACACTGCGTCATCCGGGTGGCTCGAAAGCCAGCGGCGCGCCCATGCGTCTGTTTCGCCCGCTTTGGCCGCCCCCGTCAATACGCCGTGGAGCTTGATGGCGAGCGCGGAGGAATTCGGATCGATCTTGAGCCCCTCGCGGTAGGCACGCTCGGCCGCGCTCCATTGCTTTGACGCCGCATAAACGTCGCCTTCGAGCACGAACCCCGCCGGATTGCGCGGCGCCGCGACCTGCAGCGCACGCGCCTGCTTCAGCGCCTCTTCCGACTGGCCCTTCATCAGATAGCCCAGGACCAGATCGCGAGCGACGCCGGGGTCCGCAGGCGCGATTCGTTGAGCCCGCAGCAACGCCTCGATCGCCTTGTCGATCTCCTTCTGGCTGACATACACCGCGGCCAGACGCAGCAAAGGAACGGTCGACTGTGGCTCCAGCGCCGCCAGTCGATTGAACGACTCGATGGCCTGGTTGGACTCGCCGGCCGCCCATTGAGCGCGCCCGAGCGCATCGAGCAACCGCGGATCCCGAGTTCCGCCGGCGCCGGCATCTTGGGCCGCGTTCAGAGCTGCGCGGGCATCCTTCGCCTGCAGATACGCATTGACGAGCGCCACCCGGGCCGCAACCGAATCCGGCCGAGCGGTGACCGCGCGCTGCAGCACGCTAATGATTTCCGCAGGTGGCGCCTTGATGGCGCCCAGTACATCGGCGAGCGCAAGGTAGGCAAGATCGTTCTTCGGATCCTTCGCGATCACAGCATCGAACCGACCGCGCGCGTCGGCCGGTTTGTTTTCTGCCAGGTCCAGCCTGGCGAGCCCGGCGGCCGCGGGCAATAACTGTGGGTTGAGTTCGAGCGCCTTCGTGTAGGCCGCGCGCGAGTCCCGGTATTCCTTGCGCGCCAGCTGCACGGACCCGAGGACCTGGTAAGCAAGCGCATTGTTCGGCTCCTTCTTGACGAGCCCCTGCGCTACCGCGAGCGCGCGGCCGCTCTCGCCTTTGCGCATATAGCCGGCGATCAGCGCCATATCGGCCTGGATCGGCGCACCCGGATCACCGCTGGCCGCCTCGAGCCGGCGAATCCCACCTTCGACATCGCCCGTCGCAAGCGCAATCTGTCCGAGGCGCACCTGCGCCAGCGATTTCTGCGACTGGGACTGGGAGGCGGCCTCAAAGTATTGGGCCGACTGCTTGATATCGCCATTCGCGAAATACGCCTCGCCCGCCAGCATCAGGGTGGCGGCGTCGATCCGCGTGTTGCGTCCGAGTAGTGGCTGCATCACGTCGACGGCGCGCGCTGGCTGACCCGACGCGAGATAGCTGCGCGCGAGCAGCGTGCGTGCGCCGCTGTGCTGCGGCGCGAGTCCGATGGCCCGCTGCAGCATCGACTCGGCGGTCGCATAGTGTTTCTCCTGCAGTTCGACACCGCCCGCCAGCACCAGGGATGGCACATGCTCGGGGGCACTCTTGAGGATCTGCTGCGTCAGTTCACGAGCCTTGCCGTACTCATTGCGGCCAACGGCGAGAAGCGCCTCGAAGTAGGTCAGGCGCAAGTCGCCGCCACGACGGGCGCGCGCCTCCTTGATCTGCTGCGCGGCCGCGTCGAACTCACGATCGCCGATCAGCAGCGAAATCAATTCGAAGCGCGCGTAGGCGGCCGACGGTTCCGCTGCAATCGCCTGCTGCAATGACGCCCGCGCACCCGCCCGGTTGCCCGCGACCAACTGCAATTCAGCCTGCAGCGACAGCGCTTCCGCTGAAGCGGGATGCGCACCGACCAGCCGCGCCACTGCCGCCTGGGCTTCTTCCAACTTTCCTTCCATGGCGGTCAGCCGGATCAGGCCGAGCTGCGCGCGGACATTGTCTGGATCCGCCGTCGTGGCAGCCTTGAACGAGGCGGCCGCATCGCTGAAGTTGCGCAACCTCACCTGCGCCTCGCCGACGCGGGCACGCAGTTGCGCCTCTGCCTTTGCCTCGCCGAGCTTCGTTTCGGCGAATTCGGCGATGACCTTATCCGGCTCGCCGCTATCCAGCAGCGCTTGCGCGAGCAGCGGAGCGACCTGCTCAGGCGCGGCCCCATTGCGGCTGGCGCGGCGCAATTCCTTCTCCGCGCTGGTCGGGTCGCCGACGGCGAGAGAGGCCTGGCCGAGCAGCAGGCGCGCCTCGGCGTTGTCCGGCTGCTTCTGCACCGCATTCTTCAGTTGGATGATTGCGGCCTGCGTGTCACCCCGCGCCTGGTAGTCGCGGGCAGACCGGATGAGATCGGCGGGCGTCTCGTTCTGGCATCCCGTCGCGACGAGGAGCACTAGACACAGCGCCGGGGAGACGCCGCACGAACGCAAGCGCGCGGACATCAACGTCTTCAAATGCATGAAGTGCTCCTTACGCTTCCTGCTTGCGCATGCCGAAGCGATTCAGCAGGTCGTACAGGGTCGGGCGACTGATGCCGAGCAGGTCGGCGGCCTTGGACAAATTCCCATTGGCACGCGCGAGCGCGCGCACGACCTCGCGCCGCTCGGCTGCGTCCCGGGCTTCGCGCAGGTTCAGCGGCTCGTTCTCTGCACTCGAGGCTTCGAGCGCGAGGTCGCTCGCCTGGATGATCTGGCCCTCGGCGAGAATCACAGCGCGCTTGATCACGTTTTCGAGTTCACGGACATTGCCGGGCCAGCGATGGCGCTCGACGGCGGCGATCGCCTCGTCGCTGATGCCGAGCCGGCCGCGCTTCATGTCGTCTGCGAAACGTCGCACCAGTGTATGGGC
>DATEZE010000177.1:0-4053 GCA_035255845.1 Burkholderiaceae bacterium
CGTCCGCCGCGCCCGCGCTTGGGGCCGAGGGTTGGGCGTAGTTCTCGTTCATCACCGTCACGTAAAAGAACTCGTCGCATTGCTCGGCCAGCATGCGCCGCATGCCGTGCTCAACGATCACAGCGAGTTCGTACGCGTAGCAGGGGTCGTACGCCCGACAGTTGGGTACGGTCGAGGCCATCAGGTGGCTGCTGCCGTCCTCATGCTGCAGCCCTTCACCCGACAGCGTCGTTCGGCCGGCGGTCGCGCCGATCAGGAAGCCGCGCGTGCGTGAGTCCGCGGCCGCCCACAGCGGGTCGCCGACGCGCTGAAAGCCGAACATCGAGTAGAAGATGTAAAAGGGCAGCATGGCCAGCCCGTTGGTCGAATAGCTGGTTCCGGCAGCGACCCAGGAGGCGATTGCGCCGGCCTCGTTGATGCCCTCCTCGAGGATCTGTCCGTTCTTCGCTTCCTTGTAGTAGGAGATCTGACCGCTGTCCTCCGGCTCGTAAAGCTGGCCAAACGGCGAATAGATGCCAACGAGGCGGAACAAGTCCGCCATGCCGAAGGTGCGCGCCTCGTCGGCGATGATCGGCACGACTCGCGGCCCGATCGCGCTGTCCTTCAGCAATGCACCGAGCATGCGGACCAGCGCCATCGTCGTCGACATCTCCTTGCCGTTCGCCTCCAGTGCGAACCTCGCGAACGCCTCCGCGGTCGGCGTGGCCAGTGGCGCGCAGGCCGACGAGCGCGCCGGCAGGTAGCCGCCGAGCTTCGCGCGCCGGGCATGCAGGTATTTCATTTCTGGACTGTCTTCGGCCGGCTTGTGGAACTCGACGCCCTCGACTTGGGCATCCGTCAGCGGCAGACCGAATCCGTCGCGGAACGCACGCAGCGCTTCGGCATCGAGCTTCTTCTGCTGGTGCGTCGTCATCCGACCTTGGCCGGCACTGCCCATGCCATAGCCTTTCTTGGTCTTGGCCAGGATGACGGTGGGCTGCCCGCGATGGCGCGCCGCGGCGTGGTAGGCCGCGTGGATCTTCAGCGGGTCATGGCCGCCACGCCGCAGGCGGTCGATATCGTCGTCCGACAGATGCGCGGTCAGTTGCGCCAGCTCCGGGTATTTGTTGAAGAAGTGTTCGCGGTTGAACCGGCCGTCGGTGGCCGACAGCGTCTGGAATTCGCCGTCGACGGTCTCGTGGAACGCACGCAGCAGCAGCAGTTGCGTGTCGCGCGCGAACAGCGGATCCCAGTCGCTGCCCCACAGCAGTTTGATCACGTTCCAGCCGGCGCCGGCGAACAGTCCCTCAAGCTCCTGGATGATCGAGCCGTTGCCGCGCACCGGCCCGTCGAGCCGCTGCAGGTTGCAGTTGACGACGAAAATCAGGTTGTCGAGCCCTTCGCGCGCGGCGATCGACAGGCCCGCGAGCGACTCAGGTTCATCCATCTCGCCGTCGCCGACGAAGGCCCAGACCTTGCGTGCGTACGTGTTGGCGAGGCCTCGGTGTTCCAGATAGCGCAGGAAGCGCGCCTGATAGATCGCGAACAGCGGGCCCAGTCCCATCGAGCCCGTCGGAAACTGCCAGAACGCAGGCATCAACCAGGGATGGCAATACGAACTCAGCCCCTTGTCTGCGGTCTCGCGCCGGTAGTTGTCCAGCTGTTCGGCGGTCAGCCGACCTTCGAGGAACGCCCGCGCGTAGACGCCAGGCGCCGAATGAGGCTGGAAGTAGACCAGGTCGCCGCGTGCGTCGGCTGCGTCGCTGCCGGCGCGGAAAAAGTGGTTGAAACCGACCTCGAAGAGGTCCGCTGCCGACGCGTAGCTCGCGATATGGCCGCCGAGTTCGCCGCTGGCCTGGTTTGCTCGGACGACCATCGCCAGCGCGTTCCAGCGCACGATGGCCGACAGTCGCTGTTCGATCTCGAGGTTCCCTGGAAACGGCGCCTGCTCGGCCAGCGATATCGTGTTCAGGTATGGCGTATTCAGGACCTGCGGCAGCGGCACGCGCCGCCTGCGCGCGTGCTGCAACAACTGTTTCAACAGGAAGGTGGCGCGCGCCGACCCTTCAGCAGCGATCAGCGCGTCGAGCGCCTCGATCCACTCGCGCGTCTCCTGCGGGTCACCGTCGTCCTCGGGCAGGCGCCACGCGGCGTTCGGAATCAGCTTCGCAAGGTCATCGAGGTTCATGGCAGCTCCGCCAGAGGAAGGGCGCCGAGGATTCAACGATTATCCGCCACGCCCACACTCAAAATCACCGCTGCGGGCTGGGATAATGCTTGACATGCAAACGCTGACGATCCTCCGTCCCGACGACTGGCACCTGCATCTGCGCGATGGCGCGTCGCTGGCCGCTGTGCTGCCCGCGTCCGCGCGCCAGTTCGCCCGGGCGATTGTGATGCCCAACTTGCGTCCGCCGGTGACGACGACAGCGCAGGCCCTCGCCTATCGGAAGCGAATTCTCGCCGCGCGGCCGTCGGGTTCGAGCTTCGACCCCCTGATGACGCTGTATCTGACCGACAACACGCAAGCCGACGAGATCCGCCGGGCTGCGGCGAGCGGTTTCGTGCATGGGGTCAAGCTCTATCCGGCCGGCGCGACGACAAATTCGGATTCAGGTATCACCGACATTCGCAAGGCACGCCCGGCGCTTGAAGTAATGCAGCAGCTCGGGCTGCCGTTGCAGGTGCACGGCGAGGTCACCGACTCGCGCGTCGACGTGTTCGATCGGGAAAAGGTTTTTATCGACGTGGTGCTGGAACCGCTGCGCCGCGATTTTCCCGCGCTTAAAGTGGTCTTCGAGCACATCACGACGCTCGAAGCGGCGCAGTATGTGCGAGATGCGAGCGGCGCGATCGCCGCGACCATAACCGCGCACCACCTTCTCTACAGCCGCAATGCGATCTTCATGACCGCGGACGGCAGGGCCGGCGTGCGGCCGCACTACTACTGCCTGCCGGTGCTGAAACGCGAAGCACACAGGCAGGCACTGGTCGAGGCCGCGATCAGCGGCAATCCACGCTACTTCCTCGGCACCGATTCGGCGCCGCATCCGAAGGGCGAAAAAGAGGCCGCCTGCGGCTGTGCTGGGTGCTACACAGCGCCTATCGCGCTCGAACTGTATGCCGAGGCCTTCGAAGACGCCGGGCGACTCGATCGCCTCGAGCCGTTCGCCAGTCATCACGGGGCGGATTTTTACGGACTGCAGCGCAACCGCGGCACGATCACGCTGCAGCATCGAGCGTCAACGGTGCCGGACGAGATGCCGCTCGGTGCGACGAGCGTCGTGCCGTTGCGTGCCGGTGAGAGTCTGAGGTGGAGCCTGATCGCATGATCCGCGCTGACTGGTCGCAGGTGTGGCTGGCAGCCGCGCCGCTCGGTCGCGGTCCTGCACAATGCAGCGAGCGTCGCCACTCTGAACGGGGGCACGGCAGCCTCGCCGCGCAAATCGGATCAGCGGAAAGCACAGCACCATGAAGGTTGTCGTCACCGGAGGTTCCGGGTTTCTCGGACGGCGGCTGATTCGCGCGCTTGTCGGGCGGGGCACGCTCGCGCGCGACGGTGAGCCGCAGCGCGTCGAGCAGATCACGGCGCTGGACGTCGCACGCGCACCGACGGAATTCCAGGAACCTCGCGTCAAATACATGCAAGGCGATCTGACGGAACGCGCAGTCGTTGCGGCTGCGACGGACGCGGCCGACAGCATCTTCCACCTGGCGGCCGTCGTTTCAGGTGCGGCAGAGGCCGACTACGATCTGGGCCTGCGCGTCAATCTGGATGGCACACGCACACTGCTCGATGCCTGTCGCAGGCTCCCGCGGCCGCCGACTCTTGTCTTCGCAAGTTCGGTGGCCGTCTTCGGCGGCGACATGCCAGAAGTCATCGAGGACTTCACAACGCCGACCCCACAGTCGAGTTATGGTGTACAGAAGCTCATCGGCGAACTGTTGCTGGGTGACTGTTCACGCCGCGGTTATGTCGACGGCCGCGCGCTACGTCTGCCGACGATCGTCGTACGTCCAGGCAAGCCCAACGCGGCGGCGTCGAGCTTTGCCAGCGGCATCATCCGCGAGCCG
>DATEZE010000178.1:0-3447 GCA_035255845.1 Burkholderiaceae bacterium
GATGCCACCCGCCTCGCGCGCCAGGTAGCGTTCGACTGCGTCGGCGAACAGCGGGTGACGCAGCCGATGGCTCGACCACGTTCGGACTGGCTCGAAGCCGCGCGCATGCTTATGTTCGCCTTGCGCACCGCCTTCGATCACCTTCAGGCCGCGTTCGATCGCGAATTCGATCAGCTGGTAGTAGCTGACTTCGAAGTGCAGGCACGGCACTGAGGCAAGCGCACCCCAGTAGCGCCCGTAGACGCGCTCGTCATCGAAGATCGCGAGTGCGGCCGCGATGTCGCGACCATTTCTTGTCGCGACGATGAGCAGGATCTGATCGGCCATTGTCCGCGCGATACGCTCGAAGAATCGCAGGTTCAGGTACGGCCTCGAGTGATGCGCGGCGTAGGTGCTCCGATAGCAGCGGTGAAACAGCGCCCAGTCGCGCTCGGTGATCTCACTACCGGTCAAGCGCCGCACCGTGACGCCGGCCTCTGCGACCTTACGGCGCTCGGCCCGAATCTTCTTGCGCTTCGGTTGCGCGAGCTGCGCCAGATAGGCGTCGAAGTCCGAGTAGCCGCGATTGAACCAGTGGAACTGCACGGCCTGACGCGTCATTGCGCCGAGCGCCTGCAACTCGGCCGTCTCGTCCTCGGTGGCAAACAGCACATGAAGCGATGTCAGCACGGACTCCTCGGCAAGCTCGATCAGCGCGCGCGCGGCCCGCTGCCCCGCCACGCGGTCGAGAGCGAGCAACCGCGTGCCAGGCACCGGCGTGAAGGGGACCGCGACCAGCCACTTCGGGTAATAGTCGAGCCCATGGCGCGCATAAGCATCTGCCCAAGCCCAGTCGAAGACGTACTCGCCGTAAGAGTGATGCTTGCGATAGAGCGGTACGCCTGCGCACAGGCGGTCACCGCGCCAAACGGTCAGATAGTGCGGCTCCCAGCCGGTGTCGGCGCTCGCGCAACCGGTGTCGTGCAGCGCGTGCAGGAAGGCATGACTGATGAACGGCGTCGGCTGTGGCGACGACGACACCAGTGCGTCCCATGCCGCGGCGTCGACCGCTCCGAGGTCGTCTACGATGCGCGTGCAATAATCATCCGAACCTGCTTTGTCCATTCATGAGCTCGAACGTCAAAGTCGCGATCGCCCAGATCAATTGCTCGGTCGGCGACTTCGAGGCCAACGTCAGGAAGATCGTCGAGGCTGCTGCGCGGGCCGCGGCCGAGGGCGCAGACCTTCTGGTCACGCCGGAACTCTCGATCACCGGCTATCCGCCTGAAGACCTGCTGCTGCGCCGAGCATTTTACGCAGCGAGCGACACAGCTCTGCTAAAACTCGCGGGCCAGCTGCTGCAGTTTCCGGACCTGGCCATCGTCGTCGGCCATCCGCTAGCGCGTGAAGGGCACCGGTTTAACGCTGCATCGCTGCTGCAGGGGGGCATGGTCCTCGGCACGTACTGTAAGCACGACCTGCCGAATTACGATGTCTTCGACGAGCGGCGCTACTTCACGCCCGACAACCGCCCCTTCGTGTTCGAGATCAAGGGCACGCAGTTTGGCATCAACATCTGCGAGGACAGCTGGTTTCACTACGCCCCGGAATGCTCGCGGGCCGCGGGCGCGCAGGTGCTGATCGTGCCCAATGCTTCGCCGTTCCATCTGGGCAAGCAGGCGCAGCGGCTGCAGACGATGCGCAGCAACGTCTCGCATTTCGGACTGGCGCTGGTCTATGCGAACATGGTGGGCGGGCAGGATGAGCTCGTCTTCGATGGCGCATCGTTCGTCCTCGGCGTCGACGGCTCGGTCGTGGCATCAGCGCCGCACTTCGAGGAGACCGTGCTGGTGGTCGATATCGTCGACGGCGTGCCGCAGCCCGGTCCGCGTGCCGCCGAGCGTTCGCTCGAAGCGCTCGCTTACGACGCGCTCGTGCTGGGCGTGCGCGATTACGTCAACAAGAACGGATTTCCGGGCGCACTGATCGGACTCTCGGGCGGTGTCGACTCAGCGCTGACGCTTGCCATCGCGGTCGATGCGCTCGGTGCTGACCGCGTGCGTGCGGTGATGATGCCATCGCAGTTCACTGCCTCGATAAGCATTGAGGACGCCGAGCAGATGGCGCGGGTGCTCGGCGTTCGGCACGACGTGTTGCCGATCAAGCCGGCTTTTGATGCCTATCTCGCGACGCTCGCCAATGAATTCCGCGGCCTGCCGTGGGACACGACCGAGGAAAACCTGCAGGCGCGTATCCGCGGCACACTGCTGATGGCTCTGTCGAACAAGTATGGGTCGATCGTGCTCACGACCGGTAACAAGTCAGAGACCGCGGTCGGCTATTCGACGCTGTACGGCGATCTCGCCGGCGGCTTTGCGGTGATCAAGGACATCCTCAAGACACTGGTCTATCGCTTGTGCCGCTATCGCAACGACGAGGCTCCGGTGATCCCCGAGCGGATTCTGACCCGCGCGCCGAGCGCCGAACTCAAGGCGGACCAGACCGACCAGGACTCCTTGCCGCCGTATGACGTGCTCGACGAGATCATCGTGCGCTATATGGAAGAGGGCCAGTCGATCGGCGACATCGTTGCGGCCGGGTTCGGCGATGCAGTCGTACGCAAGGTGGTCCGCATGATCCGCATCTCGGAATACAAGCGCCGCCAGTCGCCGGTCGGCATCCGGGTCACGCACCGCAGCTTCGGTCGCGACTGGCGTTATCCGATCACCAACCGGTACCGCGAGGAAATCGCGCTCTAAAATGGCGCGAAACTGCCGTCAGGAACCCCCATGAAACAGATCACCGCGATCATCAAGCCGTTCAAGCTCGACGAAGTGCGCGAGGCCCTTGCCGACGTCGGTGTCACGGGCCTTACGGTCACCGAAGTGAAAGGTTTCGGCCGGCAAAAGGGCCACACCGAGCTCTATCGCGGTGCGGAGTACGTCGTCGACTTCCTGCCGAAGGTCAAGGTCGAAGCGGTCGTGCCTGAAGCGCTGGTCGAACGCTCGATCGAGGCGATCACCAAGGCAGCGCGCACTGGCAAGATCGGCGATGGCAAGATTTTTGTGCGCGCGGTCGAGCAGGTGATCCGCATCCGCACCGGCGAGGAAGGCGAGGCGGCGGTCTAACTCTCAGCCCCCCCGCCGCGCACCGAATCGCGTACACGAAGACCGCTACTTTATCGACCAGTCGTAGCGCCAGGCGAGGAGTCTGAAACCGGTCGTCACCGCTGCCGCGGTCCACAGAGCGAGATCCGGGTTGGATCCCGCCTGCAGCATCAGCAGATAGAGCCAACAGCCAAGGAACGCTGCGATTGCGTACGGCCGGCCGTCGCGCAGCACCAGCGGCACTTCATTCAGCAAGACATCGCGCAGCACTCCGCCAAAGACGCCGGTCACGACGCCCATCATCGAGGCGACAAACGGCGACATGCCGTTGTCGAGCGCCAGCGCCACCCCGATGATGCTG
>DATEZE010000179.1:0-6961 GCA_035255845.1 Burkholderiaceae bacterium
ATCGTCCCCGGCATATGCCGCGAGCGTGACCGCCTGGTCTGCCGACAGCGCCTTGGGCAAGCGCCTTTCGCGCCGCGGCGGGCGGATGCCCGACACTGGATTCGCGGAGAGTTCGCCGCGCTCGGTCAACCAGCCGAAATACGAACGCCACGCGGACAGCATGCGCGCTAGTGTCGAGGCCGACAGGCCGCCCGCGTGTAGCCGGGCGACGAAGCTGCGGATCTCGTGTGCATGCAGCTGCGAGGGCCCGCGTCCCGCGGCCAGGTGCTCGAGCTTGGTGAGGTCGCGGCGGTATGCGGCAAGCGTGTGCGGCGACGCGCGTCGCTGGCGGCCGAGGTCGTCGAGGAAGCGCTTGATCGCGGGAGTTTCAGCCACCGCGACTGTCCGCGCGGATGGCCCACGCCACGTCTGCGCGCCGGTCGCAGTGCGATTGCATCTTAGGCGCGCAGCCGCGCTAGCGCGGCGCTCGCGAGCTCCGCGATCCGCTCGAGGAAGGTGGTGCCCATCGTGATGTGGAAGCGGTCCTTATCGGCCGATCCGAGCACGAGCAGGCCGAAGGTGGCGGGATCCGCGCCGACCCGCAGCGGCAGCATCGCGAGACTCTGCACGGATGCCGCATCCTCGAACCATGTCGCCGCCTCGAAGCCGACGTTGGACCCGCAAAACGGGAGCCGCATGCTGTTGGTGAGCGATACCGTGTCCGCGGTCACGGGCCGGGCGCACTCCAGCGCGGCGTACTGCGGCCGGACCGCCCACACACGGAGCGCGCAATGCGGCACGCTGAAGACGTTCTTCATCGTCGCGACCACCGTTTCGGGCAGCCGCGACGCATCCTCCTGCAGCAGCAGAGCCCGGGTCCACGTCACTAGGTGTGACGAAATCGCGTCGTTTTCCTGAGCATGGCGCACCATTTCCGCAACCCGCGACTCAAGTGCCTTGATGCGTTCGCGCAGCATCAGCGATTGCCGTTCGATCAGCGAGATCGCCTGGCCGTTCTGTGGGTGCGGTAACTGCAAGGCTGCCAGCAGTTCCGGGTGCTGATCGAAGAAATCCGGATGACTGGTCAGGTAGTTCGCGATGTCCTGGACTTGCATTGGCTTCCCGTGATTAGAGGTCGATCTCGCCTTCAAAGACCGGAGTCGCCGGCCCGGTCATCCACACCGGCCCGCCGTCCCACGCGATCGAAAGCGTACCGCCGCGGGTCGACACCGCGACCGGTGATTGCAGAATTCCGCGACGGATGCCGCTGACGACGGCGGCGCACGCTCCAGTGCCGCATGCGAGCGTCTCACCGGCGCCACGCTCCCACACGCGCAGACGCAAGGCGTGCGAATCGACAATCTGCATAAAACCGGCGTTCACGCGCTGCGGAAAACGGCGATGGGTCTCCAGCCACGGCCCGTCTACCGTCACCGGCGCCGCGTCGACTTCTTCGACCAGTTGCACTGCGTGCGGATTGCCCATGGATAGCGCCGCGATCCAGAGTTCGCGGCCGTCGAGCAGCAGCGGCCACAGCACTTCTTGGTGGTCTGCGCGTGACACGAGTCCGGCGGTGTCAAATGGGACCTGGGCGGGATCGAACATCGGCGTTCCCATATCGACCGTCACTTCGCCCGATGCCGTGAGCTGCGGCTCGATCACGCCGGACAAGGTCTCGACCCGGATCGTGGTCTTGTCAGTCAAACCCTGATCGCGCACGAAGTGCACGAAGCATCTTGCGCCGTTGCCACACTGCTCCACTTCACCGCCGTCGGCATTGAAGATGCGATAACGGAAGTCGACGCCGGGCCGTTGCGACGGTTCCACCACCAGGATCTGGTCGGCTCCAACGCCGAAGCGGCGATGCGCGAGCCGACGCAGCTGGTCGGGCGTCAGCGCGAACTTCTGTCGCGTGGCATTGATCATCACGAAGTCATTGCCGGCGCCCTGCATCTTGGTAAAGCGCAACTTCATGTGTCGCCATTGTATGCGCCGCTCGTGCCTGCGATCCTGCAAGCGGTCAGATGCTCACTGCAGAAAGAATGCTTAGGGCTCAGTACAGACTCGCCTCACCCTCCGGGCGCGTCTTGAAGCGCTTGTGTGTCCAGAAGTACTGCGTCGGCATACGCAGAACCCAGCGTTCAAGTTCCCGGTTCATGCGCGCCGTATCGTCCTCAACCGAACTCCCCGGAAAATCCTCCCAAGGGCCCTCGAAGTGCAGCGTGTAGCCCTCGTCGGTCATTTCGGTCACCGCCATCAGCACCTTCGCACCGGTCATCCGCGCGATCCGCGACACCATCGGGATTGTCGCGGTCTGCACTCCGAAGAATGGGACAAACACCGAGTTCGTCGGTCCGAGATCCATGTCCGGCAGGTAATAGAGCGGCAGCCCCTGCCTGACAGTACGTACGACCGCGCGCATGTCGATGCCCTGACGCGGCAACAACACCGGATCGCTGAATCGTCGGCGCGCGCGCAACAACCATTCATCCCAGACCGGATTCTTCTGCCTTGAATAGATCGAGGCACCGCGCACCAGCGTGTTGGCGCGCACACCGCCTGCATCGAGACCGACAAAGTGCGGCGCGATGACGATCACCGGACGGTTAGCCGGATCAAACAGGCGCTGTTCGCCCTCGACCTTTATGTAGCGCTCGATCTCCGCCCGCTCGGCGTTCCACAGCACCGAGTGGTCGAGTGCCGCGCGCGCCAGGCTGCGAAACGTCAGACGGCCGATGCGCTTGCGCTCGGCCTCGGACATCTGCGGAAAGCAGGCCCGCAGGTTGACGAGCGTGACGTGGCGGCGTGGCCAGGCGAGCCACCAGATCAGATCCGACAGCGCGTGCGCGACCCGAGTACGCGTGCGTTGTGACCAATGACGGGTCTGATTGATCAGGAAGATCCCGAGCTTCGCCGCCGAGAGCTTCACGCCAGGCCCTCGCTCGGTGGCTGTGCGCCGGCCGGCACCTTGTAGCGGTTGTAACCCCACAGATACTGCTCGGGACGATCACGGATTAGTGTCTCGAGGCCGCGGTTCATCAGTGCAGCGTCGTGCGCAGCGTCCCCGGTAAACGGCTGATCGAGACGCTTCAGATGGATCCGGTAGCCCTGTCCCGCCGCCAGGCGCTCGCCATAGACGAACAGCACGATCGCATCGAACTGCCGGGCCAGCCGTGTCGGAAGCGTCATCGTGTAGGCGCTTCGGCCGAAAAACGGCGCCCATACGCCTTCGCCGCGCGAAGGAACTTGATCCGGAAGTATTCCAACGATTTCGCGGTTCCGCATTGCCTTCATCAGCATGCGCACGCCCTTCATCTCGGCCGGTGCGAGCCTCAGGCCCTCGGCCGCGCGACCCGTCGCAACAACGTCGCGCAGCACCGACTTGCGCGGGATCCGGTACAGCACGGTCATCGGCCGCGCCTTCGCTTCTGGGCGCGCGGCGTAATACTGAGCAGTGACTTCGAAGCTGCCAAGATGCGGCGGCAAGAACATCACTGGACGGCCGTCGGCCATCGCAGCTTCGAAGACAGCTGGATCGGCGAAATGCGTGCACGCGGTGATATCGGCGCGCGGACGCAGCCAGACCCAGGGGGTCTCGAGCGCCTGCTTTCCGGCCTCGGCTGCGGCCGCGCGCGACAACTGCGAATCCGAGTAGCCTGCCTGCGCGAGGTTGCTGACGAGCCGGCGCCGATAGGTCGCCGAAAGGCAGTACACCAGCCTTCCGAGAAGTCCGCCCAAGCCGTGCACACTGCGCAGCGAGAGCGCCGCGATGCCGCGGAACAGCGCATTGAGCACGGGAGAATCTCGCGAGGCTGGATGACTTTGCTTGTGTAAGGGCAAGCCGCCGTTGACCTCGACGCTTGACTTATAATTTGCGGTCGCCGTGTTAACCGACAACTTGCGGGGCGATCCTCGAAAGCATAGCCGAGGCAAATACCGCTAAAGCGTCGCCGCTCCTCGGGAGTGCGCAACGCACCCGAAATCTTTTCGATAGGAGCCCGCCATGTCCAGCGATTTCCTCTTCACTTCCGAATCGGTGTCCGAAGGGCACCCGGACAAGGTCGCGGACCAGATTTCCGATGCCATTCTCGATGCGATCCTGGCGCAGGACCCGCGCTCGCGCGTCGCCGCCGAAACGCTCGTGAATACCGGCCTCGTCGTGCTGGCCGGCGAGGTCACGACGAACGCGCACGTCGACTACATCTCAGTCGCGCGCGAGACGATCAAGCGCATCGGCTACGACAACACGGAATTCGGCATCGACTACAAGGGCTGCGCGGTGCTGGTCGCGTACGACAAGCAGAGCAATGACATCGCGCAGGGGGTCGATCGCGCCTCGGACGACTTCTTGAACCAGGGCGCAGGCGACCAGGGGCTGATGTTTGGCTATGCCTGCGATGAGACGCCCGAAATGATGCCCGCGCCGATCTACTACGCGCACCGACTGGTCGAGCGCCAGGCCGATTTGCGGCGCGACGGGCGCCTGCCGTGGCTAAGGCCGGATGCGAAAAGCCAGATCACGATGCGTTACGTCGATGGCAAGCCGCACTCGATCGATACCGTCGTGTTGTCGACGCAGCACTCGCCTGAGATGAGCCTCGGCGACAAGATGAAACCCGAATTCACCGAAGCGGTGATCGAAGAGATCATCAAGCCGGCCCTGCCGAAGGAGTGGCTGAAGAACACGCGCTATCTCGTGAACCCGACCGGCCGCTTCGTCACCGGCGGACCGCAGGGCGACTGCGGCCTCACCGGACGCAAGATCATCGTCGACACCTACGGCGGTGCCTGCCCGCACGGGGGCGGCGCATTCTCGGGCAAGGATCCATCCAAGGTCGATCGATCCGCCGCCTATGCAGCACGCTATGTCGCGAAGAACATCGTGGCGGCAGGCCTGGCGCGCCAGTGCCAGGTGCAGGTCGCCTACGCGATCGGCGTTGCGAAGCCGATGAACATCACGGTCTACACCGAAGGCACCGGGGTAATCCCCGACGAGCGCATCAGCACGCTCGTTGCCGAACACTTCGACCTGCGCCCGCGTGGCATCGTGCAGATGCTCGACCTGCTGCGTCCGATTTATCAGAAGACCGCCGCCTACGGGCACTTCGGCCGCGACGAACCCGAGTTCTCGTGGGAAAGGACGGATCGGGTCGAGATGCTGGCCGAGGCCGCAGGCGTGAAAAGGCGTGCCGCCTCACAGGCGTCCAAGCCGTCTTTCGTTGCAGGCTAACGTCGGCGCAGCCGAGGGTTAGCGTAGGACACCGGTCGGTCGCGACGGGAAACGACGGACCGCCAATGCCGCCGCCATTGGCGGGCACGGCCGGCATCAAGCGCGGGGTCGGCTAGCGTCTTCAAGAGGTTGCCGGCGACAACGGCGCGCGCGATAATCCGCGTTCGCGGTCGCAGGCGACCGCGTTACTCAGTCTCCGAGGAGCGTTGCGACGGAGGCGGACGAATCCTCCGATTCGGCTGCCTCGCCAGGCTCGGAGCAGCCGACTCCAAATCGGCCGGTCAACGGCGCTCGCCCACTTCTTTGACACTTAAAGGAGGGCGCGAGATGAGCGCCGTACTCAAGTCCAACCCCGCTGGCGACTTCGTGGTCGCCGATCTGAAGCTTGCGGACTGGGGCCGCAAGGAAATCCGCATCGCGGAAACCGAGATGCCGGGGCTGATGGCTATCCGCGAGGAGTTTGCCAGCCAGCAGCCGCTGCGTGGCGCGCGCATCACCGGCTCGCTGCACATGACGATTCAAACGGCGGTGCTGATCGAGACGCTGCAGGCTTTGGGCGCCGACGTGCGTTGGGCGAGCTGCAACATCTATTCGACGCAGGACCATGCGGCCGCCGCGATCGCGGCCAAGGGAACGGCCGTGTTCGCAGTCAAGGGCGAGTCGCTTGACGACTACTGGGACTACACCCATCGGATCTTCGAGTGGCCCGATGCGGGCTATTCCAACATGATCCTTGACGACGGCGGCGACGCGACACTGCTGCTGCACCTAGGCAGCAAGGCCGAGAAAGACGGGGCGGTAATCGCCCATCCGGCGAGCGAGGAAGAGGTGTCGCTGTTCAAGTCGATCAAGGCAAGGCTCGCGGCAAGCCCATCGTGGTACTCGACACGTCTGGCGAAGATCAAGGGCGTCACCGAAGAGACGACCACCGGCGTCAAGCGCCTGTACCAGATGGCCAAGGAAGGCCGGCTGGCGTTCCCGGCGATCAACGTCAATGACTCGGTCACCAAGAGCAAGTTCGACAACCTCTACGGCTGCCGCGAATCGCTGGTGGACGGCATCAAGCGTGCGACCGACGTGATGGTGGCCGGCAAGGTAGCCGTCGTGGCCGGCTACGGCGACGTCGGCAAGGGCTCGGCGCAGGCACTGCGTGCGCTCTCGGCGCAGGTGTGGGTGACCGAGATCGACCCGATCTGCGCGCTGCAGGCCGCGATGGAGGGCTATCGCGTTGTGACGATGGACTACGCCGCCGACAAAGCCGACATCTTTGTTACCGCGACCGGCAACTTCCACGTGATCACGCACGACCACATGAGGCGGATGAAGAACCAGGCGATCGTCTGCAACATCGGCCATTTTGACAACGAGATCGATGTTGCCGGCCTGAAGCAGTACGCGTGGGAAGAGATCAAGCCGCAGGTCGACCACATCATCTTCCCGGACGGCAAGAGGATCATCCTGCTGGCGCAGGGCCGCCTTGTGAATCTCGGCTGCGGCACCGGACATCCAAGCTACGTGATGAGCTCATCGTTCGCGAACCAGGTGATCGCGCAGATCGAGCTGTACACGAACACCGACAAGTATCCGGTCGGCGTCTACGTGCTACCGAAGCACCTCGACGAGAAGGTCGCGCGGTTGCAACTGACAAAGCTCGGCGCACAGCTCACGGAACTCACCGATGCGCAGGCGCGTTACATCGGCGTCAACCACGAAGGCCCGTACAAGCCGGATCACTACAGGTATTAGGCGTCG
>DATEZE010000180.1:0-12101 GCA_035255845.1 Burkholderiaceae bacterium
AGATTTTTGTGCGCGCGGTCGAGCAGGTAATCCGCATCCGCACCGGCGAGGAAGGCGAGGCGGCGGTCTAACTCTCAGCCCTCCCCGCCGCGCAGCGAATCGCGTACACGAAGACCGCTACTTTATCGACCAGTCGTAGCGCCAGGCGAGCAGCCTGAAACCCGTCGTCACCGCTGCGGCAGTCCACAGAGCGAGGTCCGAGCTCGATCCCGCCTGCAGCATCAGCAGGTAGAGCCAACAGCCGAGGAACGCCGCGATCGCGTACGGCCGGCCGTCGCGCAGCACCAGCGGCACTTCATTCAGCAAAACATCGCGCAGCACTCCGCCAAAGACGCCGGTCACGACGCCCATCATCGAGGCGACAAAGGGCGACATGCCGTTGTCGAGCGCCAGCGCCACCCCGATGATGCTGAAGAAGGCCAGGCCGACGGCGTCGGCGATGACGAAGACCGGGTTGGGGATGATCCTGTGAGCAAATCGCAGCAGAGGTGTGGCGACTAGCGTCAGCGCCAGGATGATGATCGGATACTGCTCGTGTTCGACCCAGAAAAATGGGCGACGGTCGAGCAGTACGTCGCGCAGCGTGCCGCCGCCGAATGCGGTAATAAATGCGACCACGTAGACGCCGACGAGGTCCATGTCCTTGCGTTGCGCCTCGGCGAAGCCCGAGATCGCGCACGCGAGCACCGCGATCACCTCGACGATGAAGACGACCGTTTCGCCCCGGTTCACGGGCGCTGCGCCGGACGCAGCAGCACGACCATGGCACCGCTGCCGCCTTCGGCCGGACGCGCCTGACAGAAGGCGATGACCTCATCGCGCTGCGCCAGCCAGACGCGGGCCTTGCCCTTCAGCACCGGTAGCTTGTCCTTCGAGCCAAGGCCCTTGCCGTGCACGATGCGCACGCAGCGCAGCCCGCGCTTGACGGCCTCGCGCAGGAAGTGCGCGAGGCGTTCGCGCGCCTCGTCGACGCGCGCGCCATGCAGGTCGAGATGATCCTGGATCACCCATTCGCCGCGGCGCAGCTTGCGCAGCACGTCGGGACCGATGCCCGGTCGCCGGAACGACAGCTCCGCGTCGGTGTGCAGCAACGTGTCGATCTCGAATTCGTCCGAGACCGATGCGATCAGTACCTGCTGGTTGTCCTCGATGCGCTGCTTCGGGATTGGCGGATGCGGCGGTCGATCGTGCTCGACCCGCTGCTTGATCGCGAGCGGCTTGACCTCGCCGACCATCGCGCGGAAGTCATCTGCGGTCGCTTGCTGTGCGGCCGCGACGCGCCGCGCTGCGGCCGCTTCAGCCTCGCGCTCGCGCGCGGCGCGGTTCAGCTCATCGCGCAGCGGTGCGAGCGCGGCCAGATCCTTGATGCGCGCGGCCACGGCAGGTCCACACCGGAAATTGTCCGCTGACTCAGGCGGCCAGCGCTTCGCCGGCGGTGGCGATCACGGGCTGCATGTTCTCGAGATAGCGCTGTGCATCGAGCGCCGCCATGCAGCCGGTGCCGGCACTGGTGATGGCCTGCCGATACACGTGATCCTGCACGTCCCCGGCCGCGAACACGCCCGGGACGCTGGTCGCCGTCGCCATGCCCGAGAGCCCGCTCTGCGTGACGATGTAGCCGTTCACCATCTCGAGCTGGTCAGCGAAAATTTCGGTGTTCGGTCGGTGCCCGATCGCGATGAATACGCCCTGCAGTGCCAGGTCGAGCGTCGCGCCTGAGGCGATGTTGCGCACCCGGGCGCCGGTGACGCCGGACTCGTTGCCGAGCACCTCGTCGAGCACGCTGTGCAGCCGCAGCTCGATTCGGCCTTCCTTCACCTTGTCCATCATGTGATCGACCAAAATCGGTTCTGCGCGGAACTTGTCGCGGCGATGGATCAGCGTGACCTTTGATGCGATGTTGGAGAGGTACAGCGCCTCCTCGACCGCGGTGTTGCCGCCGCCGACGACGGCGACGTCCTGGTTGCGATAAAAGAACCCGTCGCAGGTGGCGCATCCCGAGACGCCTTTTCCCATGAACGCCTGCTCCGAGGGCAGGCCGAGGTACATCGCGCTGGCCCCGGTCGCAATGACGAGTGCGTCGCAGGTGTATTCGCCGCCGTCGCCGATCAAGCGGATCGGCCGCTCAGCGAGCTTCGCCGTGTGAATATGATCGAAGACGATCTCGGTGTTGAAGCGCTCTGCATGTGCGAGAAACCGACCCATCAGTTCCGGACCCTGCACGCCGTTGGCATCGGCGGGCCAGTTGTCGACGTCGGTGGTCGTCATCAGCTGGCCACCCTGCGCCAGCCCAGTGATCAGCACCGGCTTCAGGTTGGCGCGCGCGGCATAGACCGCCGCGGTGTACCCAGCGGGACCCGACCCCAGGATCAGGACGCGTGCATGCTTGGTGACGGCCATGTCGACTTCCCCCAATTGGATCAAGCGATTATAGGTGGGGGTCGACGAGCCGATCCTCAACCGATCGTTCGATACGCGCCGCCTTCGCCGTCGAAACCGCTCAAACGCCCTTCCTCCTGGAGGAGGGCCGGGGGAGGGAGTGCGCCCTTCTCTTCGGTCGAGCGCCGACAAATCGAATCGTCGAGGGGGCACGTGCGGTCGGCGAAGCCGATCGCGTACACCCGAGGCGCTACATTTGCCGAAACAGGTGCGTGTACGAGTCGGAGACCAGCAAGGTTTCGGGCCGCGCCTTCAATTTGAGCAGCATGCGCCCGCGGAAGTCGCGGGTGACGCCGGCGATGGCGGTGGCGTTGACCAGGGTCGAGCGGTGGATCTGCCAGAACTGGCCCGAATCGAGCTCGTCGACCAGTTCCTTCAGTGGTTTGCGAATCAGCGCTTCGCCTTCGTTCGTGACGACCCGCGTGTACTTGTTGTCGGCCTGGAAGTAGCTGATCTCATCGACCGTGATGAGCTTCAGGTTCTGGCCGACCGAGGCGTTGATCCAGCGCAGCGGCTGGCGCGCTCCGGACGAAGGCGGCGCAGCAAGCTGGCCGAGCGCGGCATCGAGTCGCGCCGGCGGCGCGCCGAGCCGCTGTTTGAGACGCGTCACGGTGGTGAACAGCCGCGCCGCCGACACCGGCTTCAGCACGTAGTCGATTGCGCCCTGGTCGAATGCAGCCACGGCGTGCCGATCATAGGCGGTGACGAACACGACGTGGCAGCGCCCGTTCGCCTGGCGCGCCACTTCGAGCCCGGTCGCTCCTGGCATCTCGATGTCGAGAAACAGGATGTCCGGGCGCCGCTCGTCGAGCAGGCGCAGCGCCTGCACGCCATCGACCGCCTCGCCGACGATCTCGACCTCGGGCCACAGCTGTCCGAGCTGCTCGACCAGCTGGTGGCGCAGCGTGGCCTCGTCCTCGGCGATGATGGCGGTCGGTGCGGTCATGCGGTCGCCGCCTGAACGCGCATCGTCAGCTGCGTCGTGTCCCCGTGCACTTCTCTGCAGTCGAGTGACGCCCGCGCGCCGTACAGGCCTGCCAGCCGCTCGCGTACGCGCGCGATCTCGCGGTCCTCGGCGCAGCCTCCGGATGCTTCAATCAGCAGCACGATCACCACGTCGTTGTCGCTGCGCTGGACGGCAATTTGCACGCTCGCCGGAATGCTGGAATCACCGCGCACGGCGCGCTGCACCAGCGGCAGCAGCAGCATCGGGTAGAAGCGCGCATCGCGACAATCTTCGGGTAGTGTCACTGTGAAGCTCGGCGCTCCGCCGTGCAGCGACCGGACGACATCGAGATAGGCCTCGACCAATTCGAGTTCCGCGGCGACGGTCGAACCCGCGTCGCGTAGCCGCGGCAACGCTACCCGCAGATAAGTGATCAGTCGATCGAGATTCGACGCGGCAGCGCCGATGTCGCGCTGATACAGCTTCTCGATGTCCACTAGCGTATCGAACAGGAACTGCGGCTCGACCTGCGCCTGCATCGCGGCGAGTCGCGACTCCAGCACGTCGCGCGCCAGCGTTGCCTGCTCGCGCTGGTTCGCACGGATGGCCTCGTTCGTCAGCGAGCGCCGCTGCACGACCTCCGCAGCGGCGACGAAAAGCGCGGTCCAGGCGATGAAATTGATCGAGTTGCCGAGGATCAACATCGCGAGTGACGGGGGAGGCTTGGTCTTGCCACTCATTTCCCACCACAGTCGGTCGATTCCGAGCATGTGCATCACCGGCACGGCGATGCAGGCGGCGAGCACCGCGGCCACGATGACCGCCCAGCCGACCCGCACGTTGCGCGTATGCCCGCTGGCAGGGACGCCATCGACTGCGGCCACCCACGCCAGCAGCGAAAAACCAAAGATGATCAGCGCGGTCACCCAGTCAAACGCAACGATCTTCGACACGCCTGTCATGTGCAGCTTGTCGACGACCGCAGTGAGGTCGACGACTGCCATCGAGGCGCTGGCAAGCAGCCATGCGGCGAAGTGACGCCGGTTCATCTCCGACCAGGCCCGCCACCAGCGCGGGACGCCACGCAGGCCGGAGTCGAGCGCTGGGCTGCGCGGCAGGACGACGCTCATGGGGCGGACTCCTGGTACTGCAGCGGCAAAGCGATGCGGGCGATCACGCCGCGCGGCGCCGCTGTTGCCAGCGATAGCGAGGCGTTGGATCCGTACAGCGCGGCGAGCCGCGACCGCGTGTTCGCCAAGCCGACGCCGCTGCCGGCAGTGGCCGAAAAGCCCGCGCCGTCGTCAGCGACCTCAACGATAAGGCGGCCATCGGCGCCGCGGGCGCGGATGTCGATGCGGCCGCCCTCCGGCAGCGGCGACAGCCCATGCTTGATCGCGTTTTCGACCAGTGTCGGCAGCACCATCGGCGGCAGCCTCGCGTCCGCGAGCCCGGCAGGCGCATCGATCGAGAACCGCAGGCGTTCGCCCATCCGCATCTGCAGGATGGTCAGGAACGAGCGAACCAGCTCGATCTCGCGCGCGAGCGTCGAGCCCGGTTCACGCATCCCCGGGAGCGCCGCCTTCAGGTAATTGATGAGGCTGCCGAGCATCTCGCGGCCGCGGTCCGGCGCTGTTTCGTATAGACGCTTGACGTTGGCCAGCGTGTTGAACAGAAAGTGCGGTTCAATTTGGGCCTGCAGCGCCGAGAGCCGCGCTTCGACCATCTGTGCTTGCAGGCTCTCGCGCCGGCATTCGGCATCGTCGAGCTGTGCCCTGGCAGCCTCGTCGGCCCGCAGGGAAAAGAACAGCCAGTAGCTGAAAGCTCCGATCGCCGCCCACAAAGCCCAGACCTGCAGGAAGTATGTCGGCTCCTTGGCGAAACTGTCGACGATCGGGTTGCCGGAGACAAAGATCCGGAGCGGCAGCGCTGCGGCCGCCGCCAGCAGGGAAACCGCTACGCCGAAAGCGATTGCCGTGCGCGTCGACAGCCGCCGCGTCGACAAGAAGGCCTCGACACAGGCGATCGCGAGCAGCATCACGACGGCGCTGATCATCGTCTGGCGCAGGCTGCGCACCAGATCGAATGCCCAGTTGTCCATCGGCTCGTAGCTCAGCCAGATGACGAAGCGCCCGAGAAGCAGCAGCAGACAGAAGTAGAACAGTGCGGCGATGTTGCGAAGGTTGAAGACCCGCGAGAATGCGGCACGCGCGGCCGAACCCGGTCGCGCCGCGCCGAGCGTGGGTAGGGCAATGACCGATGCCATAGTGCGGATTCTCCAAGGGTGGCCGCCGCTCCGCAATCCCGAGCGACGAACCGATCCGCAATCGGCGCCAAACCCGGTCGGCGGCGACGAATTCGAGGCAAATTCGGGACCGGCTCGCTGCTGCGCCCGGTGGTCGGCGATCCAGACCCGCGAATCAACCGATCGACAACGGGGTCAACTTCTATAATCGCCGCCCATGGCAGTCCGCGCAGGCATTGAACGCGTGAGTGGGTCGGCGGCCGACGGCGCCTGGGTCAGGTCCCGATCGGCCGTTGTCGAGGCGCCGCATCCACGACTGGCGCGCCTTTTCGCCGAGGCGCGCTGGATTGTCGGCGCCCTTTGCGCAGTGGCTCTGCTGGCCGTGCTGGTCAGCTACAGCCGCGACGATCCCGGCTTTACCCATGCGGCGGCGACAGCGACGCTGCATAACGCAGGCGGTCGGGTCGGCGCCTGGGTGGCCGATATCATCCTTCTGCTCTTTGGCCTGTCCGCCTATCTGGTCGCCGGCGCGATGCTGACTACCGTCGCTCGCGGCTTCCGTCGCCTGCATCGGCGCGCAGTGGGCGCCGATCCCCTCGCCGATGACCTGCCGGCCTGGGCGCATGGTGTCGGTTTCCTGCTGCTGATCGTCGCCGCGACCGGACTCGAGGCGCTCCGCTTGTACTCGCTCAAGGCGGCCCTGCCGGGCGCGCCCGGCGGCATCCTCGGCGGTGCGGTCGCCGCGGCACTTAAGGCCGCGATCGGATTCACTGGCGCCAGCGTGGTATTCCTCGTCGGCATCGCGATCGGCTTGTCGTTGTTCCTCGACTTCTCCTGGCTTGCGGTCGCGGAGCGGGTCGGCACTTTCTTCGAGGGATTCTCGAGGCGCGCCGAACGACGCCGCGAGGAGGCCGAAGACCGCGCGATCGGTGAAGCGGCAAGCAAGGTCCGTGAGGCCGCGCTCGACAAGGAACGCGAACGCATTGTCGAGGCGCCGCCGGTGCACATCGAGCGGCCCGCCACGCACGTCAAGCCGTCGGAACGCAAACAAAAGGAAAAGCAGGTTCCGCTGTTTGCCGAGATGGCCGACTCGAGGCTGCCTGCGCTCGATCTGCTCGACGAGGCGCCGCCCGCGGTGGAAACCGTGTCCACCGAAACGCTGGAATTCACATCGCGCCTGATCGAGAAGAAGCTGCGCGACTTCAACGTCGAGGCGCAGGTCGTGGCCGCCTACCCAGGCCCGGTGATCACGCGCTACGAGATCGAGCCGGCCATCGGCGTCAAGGGCAGCCAGATCGTCAACCTGGCAAAGGATCTCGCGCGTTCGCTCTCGCTCGTGTCGGTTCGAGTCGTCGAAACCATCCCGGGCAAGAACCTGATGGGCCTCGAACTCCCGAACCCGCGCCGCCAGGTCGTGAAGCTCTCGGAGATCCTCGGCTCCGCGGTCTACAACGAGAGCGCATCGCTGCTAACGCTTGGACTCGGCAAGGATATCGGGGGCAAGGCGGTCGTCGTTGATCTCGCGCGCATGCCGCACCTGATGGTGGCCGGGACGACCGGATCGGGCAAATCGGTCGGCATTAACGCGATGATCCTGTCGATCTTGTACAAGGCCGACCCGTCCCAAGTGCGGCTGCTCCTGGTCGATCCGAAGATGCTCGAGCTTTCGGTGTACGAGGGCATCCCGCACCTGCTGTGCCCGGTCGTCACCGACATGCGCGAGGCGGGCAACGCGTTGCAATGGTGCGTTGTCGAGATGGACAAGCGCTACCGGCTGATGAGCAAGCTCGGCGTGCGCAGCCTGCCCGGCTACAACGCAAAGATCGCCGAAGGCCGCGCCAAGGGCGAATCGGTCAAGAACCCGTTTTCGCTGACGCCCGACGATCCCGAGCCGCTCGACCCGTTGCCGATCATCGTCGTCGTGATCGACGAGCTGGCGGATCTGATGATGGTCGCCGGCAAGAAGGTCGAGGAACTGATCGCGCGCATCGCACAGAAGGCGCGTGCTTCCGGCATGCACCTGATCCTCGCGACGCAGCGGCCGTCGGTGGACGTCATCACCGGGCTGATCAAGGCCAACATTCCGTCACGGATCTCGTTCCAGGTTTCGAGTCGCGTCGACTCGCGCACGATCCTCGACCAGATGGGCGCCGAGTCGCTGCTCGGGCAGGGCGACATGCTGTATCTCGCGCCCGGCACCGGCTTGCCGACGCGTGTTCACGGTGCGTTCGTGTCCGACGCCGAGGTCCACCGTGTCGTCGAGACGCTACGCAAGCGCGGTCCCGTCCAATACGTCGAAGGCGTGCTGGATGCGCCGGCGACCGAGGGTGACGAGAGTGCCGGCGGTCAACCCGCAGGCGAGGCTGATCCGTTGTACGACCAGGCGGTCGAGATCGTCGTTAAAAACCGCCGCGCGTCTATCTCGTTGGTACAAAGGCACCTTCGCATCGGCTACAACCGGGCGGCGCGCCTGCTGGAAGATATGGAACGTGCGGGACTGGTGTCGACGATGCAGAGCAATGGCAACCGCGAAATCCTGGTGCCGGCGCGCGACGCCTGAGAACCGAGCACGCGTGTTCAACCGAATCGTCGCGGTCGGGATGCTGGCGCTGCTCTGTGCGGCACCGGCACGCGCGACTGGCATCGATCAACTGCGCAGCTTCCTGACGCAGACCACGAGCGCGCGCGGTGAGTTCGTACAGCGCGTGACCCGCAACGCGTCGGTACAGCAGTCGAGCGGCCAGTTCGTATTCCAACGGCCCGGCAAATTCCGCTGGATCTATGAGAAGCCGTACGAGCAACTGATCATCGCCGACGGCGAACGCCTGACGCTATTCGACAAGGACCTCAACCAGGCCACGATCCGCAAGCTGCAGGCGGCGCTGCCTTCGAGTCCAGCTTCGATTCTGTTCGGATCCAACGATTTCGATCGCGAGTTCGAGGTCACCGAGGTCGGCGAGCGCGATGGACTCGAGTGGGTCCGCGCCCGACCGCGCGCCAAGGACACTCCATTTGATCGCATCGAGATTGGCTTCAAAGCCGGCCTGCCCGGCGGCATGCTGCTGGTCGACAATTTCGGCCAGACGACGACGCTTTCGTTCTCGCGGCTGGAGCGCAACCCGAAACTCGAGCCCGACGCCTTCCGCTTCACGCCGCCCAAGGGGGCTGATGTGCTCACTGAATAGGCGTCGCTCGTGTACGCGATTCCCGACGCAGCCGGGAATCGCACGTGCACTCGCTCCGGGCACGGCGCCGCCTTGCGACGACGCGCAGGACTGACTTGCATTCCGCTTCGAGTTCACGTGCGACGCGCAGCGTCGCGTACACGAGACGCGCCTAACGATCCGGCTCGAAGAACACCCAGACCGCCTGCGGGAAAGTCCGCCGCAGTGAATCCTCGACGCGGTTGACCGCGGCGATGAGTTCGTCGGCGGTGGCCACCGGTGCCATCTCGGCACGCACCGCGACGACGATCTGCGCGCCCCATTGCAGCGTGATCAGGTTGATTACACGCTTCACCTCCGGGTGCCCGCGCACGTGCTGCTCGATGGCTGTGCGCAGCGCCGGCTCGGCCGATTCGCCGACGATCATGCTGGCAATCTCGCCGATGATCGCGATCGAGATGATCACCAGCAGCACACCGATGCCAATCGATCCGAATGCGTCGAACAGGGGATTCCCGGTCGTCATCGCAAGCAGTACCGCGATGAAGGCGAGCACCAGTCCGCCAAGCGCGGCGATGTCCTCGCCGGCGACCACCATCAATTCCGACTGCCGGGTCTCGCGGAACCAGCGCAGGAAGCTGCGGCCCGCCTGCACTTTGCGGATCTCGCGCAGCGCGCCCCACAGCGACCCCGACTCGAGCGCGATCGCGACGCCGAGCACGACCAGCGCGATGGTGCCGTTGCGCAGCGGTTCCGGGCTGGTCAGCCGGTGCCAGCCCTCGTAGATCGAGTACAGGCCGCCGACGAAGAAAAGCAGCAGCGCCACCATCATCCCGTAGAAGTAGGTGACGCGCTGATAGCCGAGCGGGTGATCGGCGGACGGGGCGCGCCGGGCGCGCTGCATGCCGACGAGGAGCAGCAATTGATTGCCGGTGTCGGCGACCGAGTGGATCGCCTCCGCCAGCATCGCGCCCGATCCGGTATACGCCGCCGCAACGAACTTCGTCGCTGCGATCCCGGCATTGGCGCCAAGCGCAAAGAAAATCGCGCGGGTGCTATCGGCAGCCATGGATGGCGTCGCTCGTGTACGCGATGACCCGACTCCGTCGGGCCATCGCACGTGCACTCGCTCCGGAATGATCTGTCGGCTCGCTCCGGAGCGGCCGCGCGCTCCGCCGAAGCATAACTGCGAGCACTCCACCCCGCGAGGCGCCCCGCAGTGCCGGGTTTGTCTTTCCCTCCTCGCAGGGCGAGGAGGGTGCAGGGAGGAGTGCCAACTCCCTCCCGCATGGCGGGAGGGCAGGGTGAGTGCCGTGCGGTTGTAGCTCGGCGGAGCGCGCGGCCGATCCGGAGCGCAGCCGACTACCTATGCTTTCCCGCCGCGAGCGCACGTGCGACCTGCAGGGTCGCGTACGTGAGCGGCGCAGAGTCGCGTACACGAGCGACGTCATTTGATTGCCAGCAGCTCGACCTCGAAGATTAGCGTTGCATTCGGCGGGATCGGTCCGCCCGGCGTGCCGCGCTCGCCGTAGGCGAGATCGGGCGGGCAGGTGAGCTTGGCTTTGCCGCCGACCTTCATCTTCTGGACGCCTTCGGTCCAGCACTTGATCACGCGGTTCAGCGGAAACTCGGCCGGCTGGCCGCGTGCGATCGAGCTGTCAAATTCCTTGCCGTCGGGCAAGGTGCCGCGGTAGTGCACGCGCACGATGTCGGTCGCCTTCGGGCTCGCGCCGGTGCCGTCCTTCAGGGAGCGATACACCATGCCTGTGTCCGTCTTGACTGCGCCTTTCTCGGCGGTCGCCTTGTCGATCTCGCTGTTCTGCGCCCACGCGAGCGGGCTTGCGATCAGCGCTACCAGTACCCACTTGTGCATCGTTTCGTCCTTCGCGTCCTGCCCCGGCTGCGACATGCGTGCCGGCTGCAGGCCGCGATGCTAGCCTGTCCCACTTCGGGACCCAACCATGCAGGATCTCTTCGCGACCGAGACCTCAGCCCCGCTCGCAGAGCGGATGCGACCGCAGGCGATCGATGAAGTCGTCGGCCAGTCGCATCTGCTCGGCCCCGGCAAGCCGCTGCGCGTCGCCTTCGAATCGGGCAGGCCGCACTCGATGATTCTGTGGGGTCCACCCGGCGTCGGCAAGACGACACTGGCGCGGCTGATGGCGAACGCCTTCGGCCTCGACTTCATCGCGATCTCCGCGGTGCTTGGTGGCGTCAAGGACATCCGCGACGCGGTGGAGCGAGCGCAGGGCAACCGCGCCCGCACCGGGCAGCCGACAGTGGTCTTCGTCGACGAGGTTCATCGCTTCAACAAGGCCCAGCAGGATGCCTTTCTGCCACATGTGGAATCCGGGCTCTTCGTCTTCGTCGGTGCCACGACGGAGAACCCATCGTTCGAAGTCATCGGCGCGCTGCTCTCGCGTGCCGCGGTCTATGTGCTGGAACCGCTGACCGCAGAGGAACTCGATCGCCTGATCGATCGTGCGCTCGCGCTGATCGGCGGACTCGAGGTCGATGCGGTCGCGCGCCGCATGCTGATCGATCTGGCCGACGGCGATGCGCGGCGACTGCTGAACGCGCTCGAGGTGGCATCTAATGCCGCACGCGATAAGGGAACGCGGCTGATCGATGCCGAATTCATCCGTGCGTCGCTGCCGGCCACGCTGCGCCGCTTCGACAAGGGCGGCGAAAACTTCTATGACCAGATCTCAGCGCTGCACAAGTCGGTGCGCGGTTCCGATCCGGACGCTGCGCTGTACTGGATGATGCGGATGCTCGATGGCGGCACCGATCCGCGCTACGTGGCGCGGCGTGTCGTACGCATGGCGATCGAGGACATCGGACTTGCCGACCCGCGCGGGCTGGAAATCGCACTGACTGCGGCCGAGACCTATGAGCGGCTCGGTTCGCCGGAAGGCGAACTGGCGATCGCGCAGGCGGTCGTCTATCTTGCTGTCGCTCCGAAGTCCAACGCGGTGTACACCGCGTTCAACGCCGCGCGCGCGTTCGTGCAGAGTGACGCCTCGCGGCCGGTGCCGATGCGTTTGCGCAATGCGCCGACCCGGCTGATGAAGGACCTCGGCTACGGCACGGGGTACCGCTACGCGCACGACGAGCCAGATGCCTACGCGGCCGGCGAACACTATCTTCCTGATGGCATGGAGCGGCAACACTTTTATGTGCCGGGCGGGCAGGGCGTCGAGGCGCGCATCCGCCAGCGCCTGGCGGAGCTGCGCCAACGCGACGCCGAGCACGACGAGACCGATTCGTGAGCGCGCTCCGCGCGCTTGGCGTCGCCGGGTTGCGCGCC
>DATEZE010000181.1:0-8540 GCA_035255845.1 Burkholderiaceae bacterium
TGCTCGTCCAATCCGGCAAGCCGGTCGGTGTGATGCGCACGCACGAGTGGGCCCCGCGCGTGCTGATCGCCAACTCGAACCTCGTGCCGAAGTGGGCGACCTGGGAGCACTTCAACGAACTCGACCGGAAAGGCCTGATGATGTTCGGCCAGATGACGGCCGGCTCGTGGATCTACATCGGCAGCCAGGGCATCGTGCAGGGCACCTACGAAACCTTTGGCGAAGCCGGCCGGCAGCACTTCGGCGGAGACTGGCGCGGCCGCTGGATACTGACGGCGGGGCTGGGCGGCATGGGCGGTGCGCAGCCGCTTGCGGCGACGCTCGCCGGCGCGGTCTCGCTGACGATCGAATGCCAGCAATCGCGCCTCGACTTCCGCCTGCGCACACGCTACATCGACAAGCAGGCGCGCGACCTCGACGACGCGCTGGCGCTCGTACGGCAGCACTGCTCACAGGGCGAGGCCGTGTCGATCGGGCTGCTCGGCAATGCTGCCGAAGTGCTGCCCGAACTCGTGCGGCGCGTTCGCGCCGGCGCTGCGCGACCCGATCTCGTCACCGATCAGACGTCGGCGCACGATCTGATCAACGGCTACCTGCCGGCAGGGTGGACCGTCGAACGCTGGCGTGATGCACAGGCGGATGCCGCAGGTCACGCCGAGCTCAAGGCGGCGGCCGCCGCGTCGTGCGCGACGCATGTGCAGGCGATGCTCGACTTCCAGGTGTTGGGCAGCAAGGTCGTCGACTACGGCAACAACATACGCCAGGTTGCATACGACCAGGGCGTCACTCGCGCGTTCGACTTCCCGGGGTTCGTGCCGGCCTACATCCGGCCGCTGTTCTGCGACGGCAAGGGACCGTTCCGCTGGGTTGCGCTGTCAGGCGATCCGGAAGACATCTACAGGACCGATGCGAAGATCAAGCAGCTGTTTCCGGCCCATGCACACGTGCATCGCTGGCTCGACATGGCGCGCGAGCGCATCGCGTTCCAGGGGTTGCCGGCGCGCATCTGCTGGCTCGGACTCGGCGAGCGCCATCTTGCCGGCCTCGCGTTCAACGAGATGGTGCGCAGTGGGGAGCTCAAGGCGCCGATCGTGATTGGTCGAGATCACCTCGATACCGGCTCGGTCGCCAGCCCCAACCGCGAGACCGAATCGATGCGCGACGGCAGTGACGCGGTGTCCGACTGGCCGTTGCTGAATGCGCTGCTGAACACCGCCGGCGGTGCGACCTGGGTCTCGATCCATCATGGCGGTGGCGTCGGCATGGGCTACTCGCAGCACGCCGGGGTCGTGATCGTCGCCGATGGCACCGACGCGGCAGCGCGACGGCTGGCGCGTGTGCTGGTTAACGACTCTGGCTCGGGTGTCATGCGTCATGCCGACGCGGGTTACGAAAGCGCGATCGCCTGTGCTCGCCGCAACGGCGTGAAGCTGCCAATGATTCCGGGATGATCGATGGCCGCTGCAGCGACGGCTGACCTGACAATCACTCCCGGCAGGCTGCAGCTGACGGACCTGCGGCGCGTCTGGCAGTCGCCGCTGCGCGTCGAGCTGGCCGCGGACGCGTGGCCCGTGATCGACGCCTCGGCGCAGGCGGTCGAACGCATCGTCGTAAAAGGTGATGCGGCCTACGGCATCAACACGGGTTTCGGCCTGCTCGCGAAAAAGCGCATTGACGACGCCGAGTTGCAGCAGTTGCAGCGCAACCTGATCCTGTCGCACTCGGTCGGCACGGGCGAACTGTTGAGCGACGACATTGTGCGCCTCGCGCTGGTGATGAAGATCGCGAGCCTGGCGCGCGGCCACTCGGGCGTGCGCCGCCAGATCGTCGAGGCACTAATCGCGCTCGTGAACTCCGGGATCGTTCCCTGCATTCCGGCCAAAGGCTCCGTCGGCGCGTCGGGCGATCTCGCGCCGCTGTCGCATATGACCCTGGCGCTGCTCGGCGAGGGCGAGGTCCAGGTGCGTGGCGGTCGCCAGCCGGCGCGCGCGGCGCTGGCTGCTGCGGGCATCGACCCTGTCGTGCTGGGCGCGAAGGAGGGGCTTGCGTTGATCAACGGCACGCAGATTTCGGCTGCGCTCGCGTTGCATGGCCTGTTCATGGCGGAGCGCGTGTTCGAAGCGGCGGTTATCTCGGGTGCGATGGCGGTCGATGCGGCCAAGGGCAGCGACGCCCCTTTCGATTCGCGGCTACACGAACTGCGTGGTCAGCCCGGACAGATCGAGACCGCGCGCGCCTACCGCGAACTGCTCGCCGGCAGCGCGATCCGCGCATCGCATCTGGTCAACGACGACCGCGTGCAGGATCCGTACAGTCTGCGCTGCCAGCCGCAGGTCATGGGCGCGTGCCTCGATCTGATCATGCAGGCGACGCGCACTCTGCTGATCGAGGCTAACGCGGTCACTGACAACCCGCTGGTATTCGCACGGCCGGACACAGCCTCGGAAGACACCGTGCTCTCCGGCGGAAATTTCCACGCTGAACCCGTCGCATTCGCGGCCGACACGCTGGCGCTGGCGATTGCCGAGATCGGTGCGCTGTCGGAACGACGCGTCGCGCTGCTGATCGATGCGACGCTGTCGGGACTGCCGCCATTTCTGGTTCGCGATCCTGGCGTCAACTCGGGTTTCATGGTCGCGCACGTGACTGCGGCAGCTTTGGCGTCGGAGAACAAGTCGCTCGCGCATCCGGCCAGCGTCGACAGCCTTCCAACCTCGGCCAACCAGGAGGATCACGTCAGCATGGCGACCTTTGCTGCGCGCCGGCTGCACGAGATGGCCGCCAACGCCGCGACGATCGTCGGCATCGAACTGCTCGCCGCGGCGCAGGGTATCGATTTTCACGCGCCGCTATCGACGTCGCAGCGGCTCGCCCGTACACATCGGCAGGTCCGCGAGCGTGTGCCGTTCTACCAAGTCGACCGCATACTGGCGCCCGATATCGCGGCCGCCACGGAACTGGTGGCGCGGGGGACGCTGAGCGCCGACTGTCGCGACCTGTTTGCTCCGTTCGCGTGACCAAGACCATGACGAGCATCGACATGTCCGTCTGGCAGGGCCGCGCCGACGATTTGGAGGGGCCGCTCGGTCGACGCTGGCACCAACTGATGCGACCGAGGACGTCGGCGACGCCGGCTGCGACGACGGTGCTGCTCGGCTTTGCCTGCGATTCCGGCGTCGCGCGCAATCAGGCTCGTGTCGGCGCAGCCGAAGGCCCGCGCGCGATCCGCCACGCGTTGCGCAACATGCCGCTGCACGAATGTACTCAGCTTGCCGACGCCGGCGACGTGGTCTGCAGCGGTGATGCGCTCGAGACCGCCCAGCAGGCGCTCGGCGCGGTTGTGGCGGGTGAACTCGACGCGCGACGCTTTCCGCTCGTCCTCGGCGGCGGGCATGAAATGGCCTGGGGCTCGTTCTGTGGGCTGGCCGACCATTTGGCAAAGGCGGCAGGCGTCAGACGAGTCGGTGTCGTCAACTTCGACGCGCACTTCGATCTGCGGCGCGACACGCGCGGCACCTCAGGTACGCCGTTCCTGCAGATCGCCGAGGACTGTGCGACGCGCGGCTGGCCGTTCCGTTATGCATGTCTCGGCGTCAGCCGCTACGCGAACACCGAAGCACTGTTCGCGCGTGCGCAAGAACTCAAGGTGCTGTGGCAACTCGACGAGAGCACGAGCGTGGCCGGCACATCGCCGGCGCTCGCGGCCTTCGTCGCCGACGTCGAGGCCGTCTACCTGAGCTTTTGTCTTGACGTTCTGCCCGGCGCCGTTGCCCCCGGCGTCAGCGCGCCAGCTCCGCGCGGCGTCGGGCTCGATGTGCTCGAGCCGCTGATCGACGCGGTCTGCGCCAGCGGCAAGGTGCGGGTCGCCGACATCGCCGAGATGAATCCGCGCTTCGATGTCGACGGACGCACCGCGGCAGTCGCGGCACGCATCGCCGCGCGCGTCGCCAACGGAGTCGCACGTGCAATGCGATAGCCTGTGGACGCACGTGCACCTGGCGACGATGCGATCGGCAGCGACGGCCGCGTACGGCGAGATCCGCGAGGGGGCGATCGCGGTGCGCGGCGAGCGCATCGCATGGATCGGGCGACACGCGGACTTGCCGGCGGACCTGCATCCGAAGCGCACGATCGACGGCTCCGGCGCCTGGATCACGCCCGGCTTGGTCGACTGCCATACGCACATCATCTACGCTGGCAACCGCAGCGACGAGTTCGAGGCACGGCTCGACGGCGTGAGCTACGCCGAGATCGCTCAGCGCGGCGGCGGGATCGTCTCGACGGTACGGGCGACTCGGGCCGCGACCGAGGAGGAACTGTTGCAGGCGAGCGAGGGCCGCGTGCGGCGGCTGCTGGCAGAGGGCGTGACCACGCTGGAGATCAAGTCTGGCTACGGCCTCGACCTCGAGACCGAGCGCCGAATGCTGCGCGTCGCGCGCCGCATTGGTCGCGAACTGCCTGTCACGGTGCGAACGACTTTCCTCGGTGCGCATGCGCTGCCGCCGGAACACGCCGGCCAGGCCGACGCCTACATCGATGAGGTCTGCAACGCGATGCTGCCCGCGTTGGTGAACGAGGGCCTCGTCGACGCGGTCGACGCCTTCTGCGAAACGATCGGCTTCAGTTCTGCGCAGTCCGAACGTGTCTTTCGCGCTGCGCAGGCGCTCGGGATCCCGGTCAAGCTGCACGCCGAGCAACTCTCCGACCAGGGCGGTGCTGCACTGGTCGCACGCTATGGCGGGCTGTCGGCGGATCACCTCGAGTGGCTGTCGCCGGCCGGAATCGATGCAATGGCGCGTGCTGGGACCGTGGCCGTGCTGCTGCCGGGCGCGTTCTACTACCTGCGCGAGACTCGGCTGCCGCCGATCGAATCGCTGCGCCACGCCAAGGTGCGCATGGCGGTGGCGACTGACTGCAATCCTGGCACCTCGCCGCTGACCTCGCTGCTGCTCGCGCTGAACATGGCGTGCACGCTGTTCCGGCTAACGCCGGCCGAGGCGCTTGCCGGCGCCACCGTCGCGGCCGCGCACGCGCTGGGACTGCAGTCTGAGATCGGCACGCTCGAAGCAGGCAAGCGTGCCGACTTCGTGTTGTGGGACATCGAGCGGCCGGCCGACCTCGCCTATGCGATCGGCTTCAATCCCTGTCGTGCCGTCGTGCGCTCCGGCAGGCTCGTCGACGGTACAGTCGCATGAGCGAGACCACCCACCGGATCGTGATCGTCGGCGGTGGCGCCGGCGGCCTGCCGCTCGCGACGCGCCTCGGCGAACGGCACGGCCGCAAGGGTCCAGTGCGCGTGACGCTGGTCGACCGCAGTGCGACCCACGTCTGGAAGCCGCTGCTGCATGAAGTCGCCGCCGGACGCATGGACGCCGACGCACACGACCTCGACTATCCGGCGATCGCGCATTGGCACGGTTTCCGCTTCGTGCAGGGCGCGCTCGCCGGCCTCGATCGTGCGCGTCGCTGCATCCGGCTTGATGCGGTGCATTCGGCGGACGGCGAGCAGATCCTGCCGCCACGGACGCTCGAATACGACACACTGATTGTCTGCATCGGCAGCGTCAGCAACGACTTCGGCGTGCCCGGCGTGGCGCGGAATGCGATATCACTCGACATGCCCGATGACGCCGAGCGATTTCACCGGCGGCTGATTGCGGCCTGCGTGCGCGCGGATGCGCGCGCCGCGGCCGGAGAACCGGCGCAGGTGCAAATCGTCATCATCGGCGCCGGGGCGACCGGCGTCGAACTCGCGGCCGAGATCCGCCAGACGACGCGCGCACATGCGGGCTATGGCCTCGAGCACCTCGATCCCGCGCACAACATCCGGCTGACGCTGCTGGAAGCCGCACCGCGCATCCTGCCGCCGCTCAGTGAGCGGCTTTCAGTGGCGGCGGCCGAATTGCTGCAACGGCTCGATGTCGACGTGCGCGCTGCGCAGCGCGTGGTCGATGTCGACAGCGAAGGTGTCCGCACGCAATCCGGCGAATTCTTCCGTGCCGACCTCGTCGTCTGGGCCGCAGGCATCATGGCGCCGCCGGTCCTGCGCACGCTTGACGGCCTCGAGGCGAATCGCGCGAATCAGTTGGTCGTCGGCGCGACGCTGCAGACGACACGAGATGCCGACATTTTCGCGTTCGGCGACTGCGCGGCCGCACCGTGGCTCGGTCAGCCACCGGGGGCGATCCTGCCGCCGCGCGCGCAGGTCGCGCACCAGCAGGCCACACTGCTCGCGAAGTCGATGAAGGCGCGGCTTGCCGGCCGGGCGCTGCCCGAGTTCCGTTTTCACGACTTCGGCTCGCTGGTCTCGCTCGGCCAGTTGTCTGCGGTCGGAACGCTGATGGGCCGGCTGATCGGCGGCAGCATGATGATCCAGGGGCTGATTGCGCGGATCATGTATGCGTCGCTGTACAAGATGCACCAGGTGTCGATCCACGGCGTGCTGCGCGTGGTGCTGGACTCACTGAGCCGATTGCTGCGCGAGCGGCTGGAACCGCGGGTCAAGCTGCACTAATTGCCGCGTCGACCTCTGTCGGCGCGTTTGATCGGGAGGGTGTCGAAATGCTCGTCAGGAAGGCAGCGGATCGGGAGTGGACTCCAACCGACTATCCCGGCATCGATCGCAGCCTGTTCCGCAACAACGAAGGCGGCGGGCGCACTTCGGTCGTGCGGTTGCGACAGGGTGCGCGCTTTCCACGCCACGCGCACCACGGCACCGAGGAAGTCGTGATCCTGAGCGGCGTCGTGCAAATCGGAGGCGTGGAACTGGCGCCGGGCGACTACATGTTCACGCAGCCGGGCGAGGAGCACGACGTCATTGCGATGTCCGACGCGGTGATCTTCGTGTCGTCGCAGAAGGCGACGCCTGTCGTCGAGTAGCGTCGTCGCCAGCAGGCGGCGCGCGGCGAAGGATTCTGACCAACTCCGTTGAAGCTCCAGCCGCTGTGTGAGCGCTCAATCAAATCATGATGAGCCCGCGGCGTATCGCCAGGCCCACCAACTCTGCACGAGTGACGGCGCCGAGCTTGCCAAGCAGCGAACTGACGTGAAACTTCACCGTGTGCTCGGAATTTCCTAGCCGTTCGGCGATCGCGCGGTTACTCAATCCCTCGGCGACCAGCTCCAGCACCTCCTGTTCGCGCGGTGTCAGATGTTCAATCAGTGATTCGCTTTCCAGTGCGGACGTACGATGCGTTTCCTCGCGATCGTCTTGGTGCAACTCGATAACGATGGATGTACCTGCCTTGAGAGCGAACTTGTCCGCTTCGCCCGGCGCTTCACAATCGAGCACAGTCGCCGCGAGTTCGATAATTGTCGGGTGATCGACGCTCTCGCAGATTGCGCGCAGCTGCTCGGACCCCATCGCGACGCGCAGGCGCACGCCGGACCAATCGGAGACGCGTTCGCTATCGACTCCGACAACCTCGGCCTGACGTGCGTTGCGGTCGCTCGCCGATGACGACCGTGATTTCAATTCTGTTGCCGCCACGAATGACTCCCAAAACCACCGACTCACCAACGCGTTCGCCGCCCAACTCTTCGAGCAGCCGCAGCGCCGTATCCAGCGATCTACCTTCGATACTAATGAGAATGTCGCCGATCATCAGGCGGGCTCGTTCCGCCGGCCCATCGGCTTCCAAACTATGGACGAGCAGCCCGCTGCCCGTAGTGCCGTGATCCCGATCCGCACTCGGCACGCGGACCGGATGCACGCCGATGCCGAGATAGCCGCGCGCGATCCGTCCGCGCGCGAGCAACTCGTCGACAATCGGCGAAACGAAGTCGCGCGGCAACGCGAGCGCCGCACCGCGCACAAGGCCCGCGGTGTTGATCGCGACGATTCTTCCCCTCGAGTCGACCAACGGTCCGCCGGAAAACCCTGAGAATGGTTCGAGATCGAGTTCGATCACATCGCCGCGCCGACTGCCGCGGCGCAGCAGCTCCAATCGGCCGACGCCCGACACCATCGTGAGCCGAGCCGCTGGCGTCTTGCTGCTGCCAGCGAGGGCGACGACAAGTTCTCCGACCTGTATCGCGCGAAGATCGGCTTGCGAGGACAAGTCCGGTCCTGTCAGTCTCTCGATTTTGAGAACTGCAAGATCGGATGCGAGATCCCAGCCGGCCAGGGTGGCACCGAGCGGTTCGCCGCCTGGTCCGATTGTCCGCATATGCTCGGTATCGCGGATCACGTGCGCGCTGGTAACCACCACGCCGTCACGCCAGACGGTGCCGGTGGCGGGTCGTCGCCGTCCAGCTTCGATCAAGACCAGATGTGGAGCAACAGCGGTAGCCAGCCGCGACAAGTCATCCGACAGACCCGCCAGTGCTGCATAGGGGTTGCGATCTTCCATGCGGTTTTCCAGTCGATACCCAGTGAGTGCATCGTGCCGCGAGAAAGTGCGCCGCACATCGTCCGATTGGGTAGGCGAATGCACCGGCGCGCGACGCGTCGCCGATTGGTGACGGGCCAGGCTCGCTGATCCCTAAGCTTCGGGCGAGATAATGATGATGGCCGCGAAATAGCCCGCGGCTCTGCACGA
>DATEZE010000182.1:0-6698 GCA_035255845.1 Burkholderiaceae bacterium
ATTCCGCAAGCTGCAAGCAGCGGGCCACTCGCTGATCGTGATCGAACACAACCTCGACGTGATCTCGGCCGCCGACTGGCTGATCGATCTCGGACCCGAAGGCGGTGATGCCGGCGGAGAGGTCGTCGCGACCGGGACGCCGGATGAGGTCATCCGCAACGAGCGATCGCACACCGGTCGCGAGCTGGCTGCTTACCGCAAAGCGCTGGCAAGCCAGGCGCCGCGCGTCAACGAGCCTCGCGCGGCGTACGACATCGGCCGCCCGCTACAGACGCTGATGGGCGGCAGAAGAGCGCCGAGCGACGCGATCGAGGTGCGTAATGCGCGCGAACACAATCTGAAATCGATCGACGTCGACATCCCGCGCGACACGTTCACCGTCATCACCGGCGTCTCCGGCTCCGGCAAGTCGACGCTCGCCTTCGACATCCTCTTCAACGAGGGGCAGCGTCGCTATCTCGAGTCGCTGAACGCCTACGCGCGCTCGATCGTCCAGCCGGCGGGCCGGCCCGATGTCGATGCGATTTACGGCATTCCACCGACAGTGGCGATCGAGCAACGCACATCGCGCGGCGGGCGGAAGTCGACGGTGGCGACGCTGACCGAGCTGTATCACTTCATGCGGCTTATCTACGTCAAGCTCGGGGTGCAGCACTGCCCCGACTGCGGAGTACCGGTAACGCCGCAATCGTTCGACGCGATCGTCGCGCAGGTGATGCGTGATTCAAAGAGCCAGCACATCGGCGTGCTGGCGCCGCTCGTCGTCAACCGCAAGGGCGTCTACACCGATCTCGCCAAATGGGCCGCCGCGCGCGGTCACTCGCACCTCCGCGTCGACGGCGTGTTCCTGCCGACCGCGAAGTTCCCGCGCATCGAGCGCTTCAAGGAACACACGATCGAGTTGCCGGTCGCAGACCTGGTGGTGCAGCCGGAGCACGAGGCCCGGCTGCGCGGCGCACTTGCCACTGCACTGGAGCACGGCCACGGCGTGGCCACGGTGGTTTCGCCGCTGCAGGCGCTGCAGCAGTCGATCGCGCGTGGCGACTGGGGACCGGCGCTTTCGCAACGAAGCTTCTCAACCCGGCGCGCCTGCCCATCATGCGGCCAGAGCTTCCCCGAGCCGGACCCTCGCCTCTTTTCCTACAACAGCAAGCATGGCTGGTGTGAAGCCTGTTACGGCACCGGCCTCAGGCTCAACGGCTTCGATGCCGAGCAGAGCGGCGAGGAAGTCTGGTGGAACGCCTGGTACGAGGGCGAGGCAACGGATTGCGACGTCTGCCACGGGCAGCGCCTCAACCGCACCGCGCTGGCCGTGAAGTTCGCCGACCGCTCGATCGCCGAGCTCGCCCGCCAGTCCGTCACCGAAGCCGGCGAGTTTTTCCGCAAGCTTTCGCTCACTGGCCGCGACGCCGAGATCGCGCGTGACGCGCTGGCCGAAATCGGCTCGCGCCTTTCGTTCCTCGAGGATGTCGGGCTCGGCTATCTCGCGCTCGACCGGGCGGCGCCAACGCTGTCGGGCGGCGAAGCGCAACGGATCCGCCTCGCGGCGCAGCTGGGCTCAAACCTTCAGGGCGTTGCCTATGTTCTCGACGAGCCGACGATCGGTCTGCATCCGCGCGATAACCGCATTCTGCTCGACGCGCTGCAGAAGCTCGAGTCCAAGGGCAACACGCTCGTCGTTGTCGAGCATGACGAGGACACGATCCGGCGCGCCGCACACCTGATCGACATCGGTCCCGCTGCAGGAGTTCGCGGTGGCCGCGTGGTCGCGCAGGGCAGCGTCGCGGACCTGATGGCGGCACCGGAGTCCGCGACCGGCGCATTCCTCAGGACACCGCTCGCGCACT
The DNA here is from genome assembly GCA_035255845.1 of Burkholderiaceae bacterium. Lineage (GTDB taxonomy): Bacteria > Pseudomonadota > Gammaproteobacteria > Burkholderiales > Burkholderiaceae_F > JALORV01. Next base: position 1,848 of record DATEZE010000182.1, read on the forward strand.
CGCTGCATGCGCGACGCCTTGTGACACGCTCGACTGCACGCATGACGGTCCAAGACGCCCGCATGCATAACCTGCGCGGGGTCGATGCCGGATTTCCGCTCGCGTGCCTGACCGTGGTCACCGGCGTGTCCGGCAGCGGCAAGTCGACGCTCGCCCGCGAGGTCCTACTGGATAACCTGGAGCGTGTCGTCGGCAAGCGCGGGCCGCGCCCCGACTGGACCGGGTGCGCGGCCATCGAAGGCTGGGACGCGGTCGACCGCGTGCTCGAAGTCGACCAGACACCGATCGGCAAGACGCCGCGCTCGTGCCCCGCGACGTACGTCGGGCTCTGGGACGCGATTCGCAAGCTGTATGCCGACACGCTGGAAGCGCGCACACGCGGCTATGGCGCCAGCCGTTTCTCGTTCAACACAGCAGGTGGCCGCTGCGAGGCCTGTGAGGGCCAGGGCGTGCGGACGATCGAGATGAGTTTTCTGCCCGACGTCAAGGTGCTGTGCGACGTCTGCGGCGGCGCGCGGTTCAACGAAGAGACGCTCGCCGTCAAATGGCGCGACAAGTCGATCGGCGATGTGCTGCAGATGGACATTGATGATGCGGCCGAATTCTTCCGGGCGCATCGTTCGATCGCCCATCCGCTGTCGCTGCTGCGGGACGTCGGGCTCGGCTACCTGACACTGGGCCAGCCGTCCCCAACGCTGTCGGGCGGAGAAGCCCAACGGATCAAGCTAGTCACGGAACTCGCCAAGGTCCGCGACGACATCACACGCCGTGGACAGCTTGCCCTGCGGACGCTCTATGTCCTCGACGAACCGACTGTCGGCCTGCACATGGCCGATGTGGGTCGGCTTGTCCATGTGCTGCACCGCCTGGTCGACGGCGGCAACACGGTTATCGTGATCGAGCACAACCTCGACGTCATCGCGGAAGCCGACTGGGTGATCGACCTCGGGCCCGAGGGCGGCAGCGGCGGCGGGCTGCTCGTGGCCCAGTGCGCGCCCGAAGAGCTGGTCACGCGATCGACGCCGACGGCGCGCGCCCTGCGCGAATTCATCGACTCGCGCGCGAAAGATGGCCAGCCAACATTCGCGCCCGAAGCCGAGGCCGCCAACGCGGCGGAGTGAACTGCACCGTCTGGCGAAAGGCCTGCATCGAGCCGATCGGTCGGGCAGTTCAGGGAATGCAACGACATCCGCGTCGCTATGATGCCCCGCTGTCACCCACTCGTCTTATGAAACAACTCCCTGTTCTGTTCGTTCTGATCGTTGCGCTGCATGCAGCCGCGGTCGCGGCCCAGCCCAATGCCGGCGATGAGAGCGTCGGTCTGCTGCCGCAGACGGCGCCGGGCACGCCGTGGTCTTTTATCGGATTTGCGATTGCGACGCCGAGCGATCCGGCGTGGATGGTTTCGGTCGGAACGCCGCGCAGCGGCACAATGGGGCGCGCTGCGAGCGCGGGCGCCGACGGTGGCGCATCGCTGGTCATCTCCAGCGAGCTGGTCGAAAAGCCGATCGACAGCGACACCGCGCTGCTGGCCGTTACGCGCGACCGGCATGCCCGACTTTCCGAACGCTGGACACTCGACAAGCACGAGGAAACTGTGGTCCGCCACGCCGGCGCTCGCTGCGCACGGCATCAGATGACCGCTCGTGAACCGGAAGACCTGTCGCCGCGCAAGAAGCCAGACAAGGCCGCTGCGCCGCGCCAATTCCTTCACGTCGTCGGCCTGTCTTGCGTCCATCCAACCGAGCCGCGACTGCTGGTCGAGGTGGGCGTTTCCGAGCGCACTGCTCGCAACGCAATGAACGAGGCGGTGCTGCGGCAAGGCGAAGCTGTGATTTCCAGCCTCGGCTTTCAGCGCTATTCGGAGCAGGCGCTGCAGACGTCGGCCGAAGTCGCGCGCGGCGGCCGGGTGCAGGAGGCCGAATCGCTTTTGAAGCCCTACATCGACGCCGACGCCGCATGGGCGCGATTCTTCCTCGCACAGATCGTTCAGCGGGCGGTGCCGGCGCCACCCGACGCGGGCACCCGCATCAAGACGCTGCTCGAGCCGGCGGCGGGACGCGGATTGGCTGATGCGCAGTGGATGCTCGGTACCCTGTATCTGCGTGGTGACGGTGTGCCGAAGGACACGCCATTGGCGCTGGCGCTGCTGCGCCGAGCGGCCGAGCGGGGCAGCGCCGGCGCTGCGTATCAGCTCGGACTGATGCTGCTTTCCGGCGACACCGGCTTTCCCCCGGACCGGCGTGAAGGCGTGCTCTGGGTCACGCGCGCGGCGGTCCGCGGACAGAAGGAAGCCCAGGAACTGCTCAACAGCGCGCGCGAGGGTGCCGGTGCCCCGCCCGCCAAGCCCGTCGGCCGCTAACCGTAGCGACGCTGCCGCCGCTGATCCGCCAAAATGACCGGCTGTTCCGCGCTACCGACAGCGCATCGCATCCGCAATGCAGGCGCAGGCTCGGCGCGACACGATGTCGACATGGACATCTCCCCACCGTCATTCCGCGGCCTGCTTCTGGCCATCGGCTTCTTCGGCCCCCTATTGGTGGGCGGACCGCTGGCCCAGACGGCGGTCGCGCCGCTGGCAGGCACAGTGACTTTCGGCTCGTCCGGCAGCCGGATCGAGGGCTCCGGTCGCGAGATCGACAATGTGCGCGCGGTCGGCACTTTTTCGGCCGTGCGCGCGTCGGGACCGATCGACATCATGCTGAAGGCGTCGGAACGCGAACAGGTGACCGTGCACTTCGACGATAACCTGGCTGCCCTGATCGAAACCCAGGTGGTGCAGGATTCAGTGCCGACGCTCGACATCCGTATCAATCCGACGGCGGGATTCCGCAGCTCGAAGCCGCCGCGTGTCACCGTCGAGTTCCGGACGCTCAGCGCACTTTCGCTGCGCGGGTCGGGCGACGTGCGCGCGGACCGCGTGAAAGGCCCGATCCTGGCGATCGCCATGGCCGGCACTGGAGACGTACGCATCGACAACCTCGATGTCGACGTCCTCGGCGTCTCGATCAGCGGCAGCGGCGATTTCACGGCAGCTGGGCGCGCCGCGGAGCAGGGCTTCAGCATCAGCGGCTCGGGCGATGTCACGGCAGGTGAGTTGATCGGTCAGACCGTCAAGGTCCGCGTGGCGGGCAGTGGCGACGTCCGCGTACATGCGGAGCAGATGCTCGATGTCGCGATCGCCGGCTCGGGCGACGTCCTGTATCGCGGCTCACCGGTGATCCGCAAGAGCGTCGCGGGCTCGGGCGAGATCCGCAGGCTCAACTAGCAGCTGCTGGCTGCGCCGGCAACGCCGGCGTAGCCTCGCAGCATGTTGACGCGTCCCCTGGCCGAGGCCTTGGCCGGCGCTGCCCTAGGCAGCACCACGCGCGCATACCCGTACAAGCTCGACCAGTTGTTGACCGCGAGCAGCGATCTCGCCGCGCCCCAGCGACTGCATCCGGCGTTCTGGGGAAGCTATGACTGGCACTCGAGCGTCCACATGCACTGGACCCTGGTGCGCGTGCTGCGCCGGTTTCCGGATCACTCGCGGGCGCAAGAGAGTCGCGCTCAGCTGGCCACACGCCTGACGACGGATGCGATTGCCGGTGAACTCGCCACGCTGCACGGGCCGAATCGGCAGGCGTTCGAGCGGCCGTACGGCTGGGGGTGGGTGCTGAAGCTGGCTGCCGAACTCGAAGCGCTGGCAGTATTCGATGCCGAGGTAACGCGCTGGCGCGATGCGCTGAGCCCGCTCGCGCAGCACTTCGCTGATCGGTTCCTAGCCTTCCTGCCGCGCGCCGACTATGCGACCCGTGCCGGAACCCACGGCAACAGCGCGTTTGCGCTGCACCTTGCGCTGGACTGGTGCGACGTTGTCGGCCACCGCGCACTGCGGCAAGCCGTGGTCGAGCGGGCGAACCGGTGGTTTGCACGCGACCGCCGTTATCCGGCCGAATACGAGCCAGGCGGCGACGATTTCCTGTCCGCGGGCTTGATTGAGTCCGTGCTGATGCAGCGCGTGGTCGATGGCTGTTCGTTCGACGACTGGTGGCAGCAGTTCCAGCCCGGCAGCGACGGACTGGCGAACTGGCTGCAGCCGGCGCGGGTCAGCGATGCTTCGGACCCGAGGATCGTGCACCTGCACGGCGTGAACCTGACGCGCGCCTGGTGCTGGGCCTGGCTGCGCACCGCAATGCCGGACGACCTGCTCCCGGCAATCGACGCCGCCATTGATGCCCATCTCGCGACGTCGCTGTCCGCTGCGACCGCGGGAGACTACGTCGGCACACATTGGTTGGCCTCGTTCGCCCTGCTCGCGCTGGACGAGCGCCCCGGCCCACAACCCGGTGTCCGGATTTGACAAGCACCGTCGGAGACACGCTCGCTATGCTGGACACAGACTCGGGCCAGGAGCGAGGATCGCGGATGTGGTCTGCGGTCCCGTCTGTTCACCCACCCGGCTGTGTTACCCACATGGAGGAAAAAATGAACAAAAAGCTGCTGGCCTGCTCCGCCGCGCTGCTGATGGCATCGTGCTCGTCGTACTACACCGAGCCGTACAGCCTGCTCGGCGCGGAGAAGACCAATATCGGCATGAACACATTCAACATCGGCATCGAACGCGTCGACGGCTCATCGCCGATGGACTTCCCGATCAAGCTGAAGCCGGGCGTGCACAAGGTCGAAGTCAGCGCAAGCGGCCTCAGTAATGCGATCACCGTCGTCTCGCTCGACCTCAAGCCCTGTGTTGAGTACTGGATCGTCGGCGAGCGCTTCGACCCGATCGGCAACATCATTTCCGTCAAAGTCGGCCGGACCGAGCCGATCCCGTTCTGCAAGATGCCCCCAGAGAAGAAGTAGGCGCGAGCG
>DATEZE010000183.1:0-13377 GCA_035255845.1 Burkholderiaceae bacterium
ATAAGGCCGCGCACCCCGCGGCCTTTTTGTTTTTGGCGAGGAACCGACGATGAAGATCGACGCGTACGAGACTGATGCGGATATGGGCAAATGCGGTCGGCCAACGGCTGCGGAGCATCGGATGAATGCCTTGGCGATCTCGTTCGACCCGGCTCGGCTCGATCGCGACCGGGTCCATGCTTGGCTCAGTTGCGAGGCGTACTGGTCAATCGACCTGCCCCGCGCGGTGTTCGACCGCGCAGTCGATAATTCATTGGTCGCCTGCGCCTTTATCGCTGACGAGCAGGTCGGCTTCGCGCGGGTCGTGACCGACCGTGCGACCTATGCCTGGCTCTGTGACGTGTTCGTCGTGCCTTCGATGCGCGGGCGCGGCATTGCGGCACTGCTGATTGCCGCGATCCTCGATCACGCAGAACTTCAGGGACTGCGCCGCTGGGCGCTGCGCACGCGTGACGCGCATGCGCTGTACCGGCGCTTCGGCTTTGTCGAGTTGGCGGAACCGCAACGCTCGATGGAAAGGCACAATCCGCATGTGTACCGGTCGCCCGGCGCGCAGATCCCTCCTCAGGGAGAACTTAAATGAGCACACCGACGGTCTTCATCGACGGCGAGCACGGCACCACGGGGCTGCAGATCCGCACCCGGCTGCAATCGCGCCGCGACGTCACCTTGCTGGGTCTGCCGACGGAGGCGCGCAAGGATCCCGTCGCGAAGCGCGACATCGTCAACGCAGCGGACTGCGTGATCCTGTGTTTGCCCGACGATGCCGCGCGTGAGACTGTCGCGCTGATCGACAACACGAAGACGCGCGTCATCGATGCCAGTACCGCCCACCGGACCGCCGCCGGTTGGACCTACGGGTTTCCGGAACTGACGAAAACCCAGCGCGGCGCGATCGCAGCTTCACGGCGCGTGTCGAACCCGGGCTGTTATCCAACCGGCTTTCTGGCGCTGATGCGCCCGTTGCGTGAGCGCGGCATCGTGCCCGCCGAGTTTCCGGTGACGGTGCACGCGATCTCCGGTTACTCCGGCGGCGGGCGCCGGATGATCGAGTCGTTCGAGCAGCCGACGCCGGGTGCGCGGCCGCAAAATTACGGCGACTACGGGCTCACGCTCAGGCACAAGCACATCGGCGAGATGCGCGAGCACGGCCTGCTGTCCCAGACTCCGCTATTTTCACCGGCGGTCGGCTACTTCCGACAGGGCATGCTGGTGCATGTGCCGCTGCATCTCGCGGCGTTACCGCGCGCGGTCGACGGTGCCGGACTGCACGCGGCCTACAGCGAGCATTTCCGCGGCGAGCCCTTCATCACGGTGCGGCCGCTGAACGACACCACGGCGTTGCGCGAAGGCAGCTCTCTCGAACCCGAGGCACTCAACGACACCAACCGGCTCGAGGTCTTCATCTTTGCCAACGACGCCGCGCGCCAGGCGCTGCTGGTGGCGCGCCTGGACAATCTCGGCAAGGGGGCGAGTGGCGCCGCGGTGCAGAATCTGAACCTGATGCTCGGCCTGCCGGAAGGCGAGTCCCTCACCTGATGCTGTACACGCCTCCGCATTTTCTCGGGCGCCGCGACCTCGCGGCGCAGTTGATCGGTGCGCATCCATTCGCGACGCTGATCACGCCGGGCACCGAGGCGATCGTGACGCACGCGCCGCTGCTACTGGTCGAAGAGGGTGAGTCGTGGCGGTTGCTCGGTCACGTTGCGCGCGCCAATCCGCACTGGGAGGCGTGGGAGAAGACATCCACAGTGCTCGCCATATTCAACGGCGGCGACGCCTACATCTCTCCCGCGCTGTACACGCAGCGCAAAGCCGTACCAACCTGGAACTACGCCGTCGTCCACGTGCACGGACAAGTCGAACTCACGCACGACAGCAAGCGCAAGGAGGAGGTGTTGAAGGGGCTGATCGCTCAGCATGATCCGCCCTACCGCGCGCGGTGGGACGAACTCGACGAGGATTTTCGCGAGGGGATGAAGCGCGGCATCGTCGCGTTCAGCATTGCGGTCGAACGTGTCGATGCAAAGTTCAAGCTCAGTCAGAACCGGCCGGTCGAGGATCGTGCGCGCGTGCTGCAGGCAATGGACGAAGGCGGTGAGCGTGCCCGGGTGCTCGCTCATTGGACGAGGAAGGCGGGCGGAGGCGATGCATGACACCGCGCCTGCTCGAGGTGCAGCATACGACCGTGTATCGCTACGCGCGGGCGGTGCGGTTCGGCCCGCATCGCGTGATGTTTCGCCCGCGTTCGGGGCAGGACATCCAGGTGCTCGACGCGAGCGTGGACGTGAACGTCGCGTCCCGCGTCGACTGGGTGCAGGACACGCAGTCAAACTGGGTGACGCTGATCACCCCGACTGCAACGGCCGACGAACTTAGGTTTGACTGCCGCGTACGCCTCGCGCACCGGGGCGTGCGCGGCATCAACGATCTTCAGCTGGCGCCGCACGCACGCCGCTGGCCATTTGACTACAGCGCGGACGAGCGACGCGACCTCGGCGCGCTGCTCGAGAAGCACTACCCGGACCCGGACGGCCGCCTGTTCGAATGGTCGCGGCCATTTCTGGCGCCGGTCGTGCGGCCCGACACGCGCGAGCTGCTGACCTCGATCGCGGCTTCGATCAAGGCACAGTTTGCCTATGAGACGCGGGAGGCCGAAGGCACCCAGACACCGGACGAAACGCTGAGACGAGGCGCCGGCTCGTGCCGCGACTTTGCGCTACTGATGATGGAAGTCGTGCGAAGGCTCGGCATGGCTGCGCGCTTCGTTTCCGGCTACCTCTACGACTCCGCGGTCGACGGCGATACCGATGACGCCGTCACGGGCGCGGGCGCGACACACGCCTGGCTGCATGTCTACCTCCCCGGCGCCGGCTGGGTGCCTTTTGATCCCACCAACGCGCTCTTCGGCGGGTCCAGACTGATCCGCGTTGCCTACGCGCGCGACCCCGAGCTGGCCGCGCCGGTGTCGGGCCAATGGTATGGCGACGCCGACTGGTTCAGAGGCATGCAGACGAGCGTGACGGTACGCCGCAACTGACGCATCGATCGCAATGGCCCTAGGCCAAAAGCGCATCGCCCGTCTTAAAGGAGTCCGCCTGCGTCCGGTCGCCAATCTCATAGTATTTCCATAGCCTACCGTCGGAGGCAGAGCAATAATTCGCTCCCCCGACCCTCTTCCGCCTCGACGAGTGATCGCGAGCGTGGACGCAGAGCCGCAGCGGATCGGTGTCTTCGGAGGAGGTGGTGAACGACGATCCGCCTGGAGCGGCAAAGAGGTAGCAGAGAGACGGCGAAGCCGCAAACAACTAGAAAATTAGGGAGGCAGCATGTACCACCAGAACTACAACCCGATGGGCAGCGCGCTGCTCTCGACTCTCGTTGCGGCCATTCCGATTCTGACGCTGTTGTACTTCATCGCGCTGCACCCGCATCGGGATCAACAGGGTGTGCGCCACCTCGGTATTTCCGCACCCTGGGCGGCCTTCTACGGTGTGATAGCCGCCTTCATAGTTTCGTGCATCGCGTTCTCGATGCCTGTCAGCGCAGCGATTTCAGCGTTCGGCCTGGGCACATTGTCGGGCTTCCTTGGAATCATCTGGATCGTGCTGGCCGCGATGTTTCTGTACACGATGACGCTGGTGTCTGGTCAGTTTGAGATCGTGAAGGAGTCGATCATTCACATCTCATTCGACCGGCGGTTGCAATGCGTGCTGATCGCCTTTTCTTTCGGCGCGATCATCGAGGGGACTTCCGGTTTCGGCACGCCGGTCGCGATCGCTGGCGCAGTCATGGTGGGCCTCGGTTTCAAGCCGTTCCAGTCCGCCGTGCTGAACCTGCTGGCCAACACGGCTCCGGTGGCTTGGGGTGCAATCGGCACGCCGATCGTGACGCTGGCCGCGGTGAGCGGGCTCGACCAGCTGACGCTTTCGGCGATGGCGGGTCGTCAGCTGCCGTTCGTTTCGATTCTGGTGCCTTTCTGGCTCGTCGCCACGTTTGTGAAGATGGAAGGGGGTACGTGGAAGGAGGCGTTCGAAGTCTGGCCTGCTGCGTTGTGCGCGGGTGCGTCATTCGCGGCGATGCAGTGGTTTGCTTCAGGAACCAGCGAGCTGCACCTGATGACCGACGTTGTCTCTGGCGTTTTCTCCGTAATCTGTACTGCGCTGTTCATTCGCTTCGTCTGGCATCCGAAGACCCGCTTTCTGCTGCGGGCCGAGCGCGAAGCACTTGCCTTGGCGGGCAAGAGCACGGCTACAGCAACTGCCGACGCCCATGACTGGAAGTACAAATACACGACGAAGGAGACGATATACGCGTGGCTGCCGTGGGCCATTCTCATTCTTTGCTGCGCCATATGGGGCGTGCCGGAGTTCAAGAAGTATTTGAACAACGTCTTCGCTGACGTCAAGTTCACCACGACACTGCTCGGATCGACGTTCGGAGGGACGCTTTCGCTGCCGGTCTGGGATATGCCGGCGCTGCACAACCTCGTGCAGCGGATGCCGCCGATCGCGCCCATCAATGCGAAACCCGAGGCGGCCCGGTTCACAATTAACTGGCTTTCGGCTGCCGGCACCGGCGTGTTTGTCGCCGCTGTGCTCTCCGGATTTGCCTTGAAGCTGAATGCTGCGCAGTGGAGGGCCGCGTTTGGCCAGACCATGCAGCGGATGAAGATCCCGGTACTGGTGATCGCGCAGGTGCTTGGACTGGGTTTCCTGACGCGTTATTCCGGCACGGATGCCGTGCTGGGACTCGCGTTCACGGGCGCCGGCTGGTTCTACCCGTTCTTTGCGGCGTATCTGGGCTGGCTGGGTGTGTTCTTGACGGGCTCCGATACGGCATCTAACGCGCTCTTCGGGAGTCTGCAACGCATCACTGCGCAGCAACTGCACCTCAATGAAATCTTGATCGTCGCAACGAACTCGACCGGTGGGGTGATGGGAAAAATGATCGACGCTCAATCGATCATGGTGGCGTGCGCCGCCTGCTATGACGATCCGAAGGAACGGGCAACCGCACTCGGGCCGATCTTCCGCACCGTCTTTTGGCACTCTATAGCGGGTGCCGCTGTGATCGGACTCATCGCGCTGCTGCAAGCCTACGTCTTTCCGGGCGTAATACCGATACCGCCGCTCGGCAAGTGAGGCCGAAAGGACGCGCTATGGTGGGTGTGCAATTCGACGCGGCGTGAGCCAGTCGTTGCACTGATTGCCCGCATGCATCGGCTATGCTGCGCTGAATCCTTACGCCGGCCGAAGGCGAAGACTTGTCCATCCATTCAAACTTCGGGCGATTTGCGCGTCGCGCAGTCCTTGCGCTGAGCCTGCCGCTGTTGCTGCTGGCGCAGCACGGTGCGTTGCTGCATGCGTTTTCGCACAGTGGGGCGCAGCCACCGACGGCGACTGGCCAGCAGGACAATGGCCACGACCGACAGACGAAGGCGTGCGGACTTTGCCTGGCCTTCGCCTCCTTCGACGGCGCAGCGCCGTCAACCGGTTTAGCTATTGCGTTGCGGGCCGAAGGCCCCACCTCGACTCGCGCGGTGGTCCGCCAGCAGGTTGCACGCTGCACCGCGCACGCTTATCTCTCGAGGGCACCGCCAGACCTTGCCTGAAGTGGGTTCGCCACCGGGGCGCGCAACGCGCGTCCCGGTTCGCTCATTTCTTCGGCGAGGTCGATCATGTTCAGCCGCACGAGGTGCGTGTTTGCGCTTGTCATGGCGCTGCTTCCGCTCGCTTCCTGGGCCGCAAGCGATACCGAACTGCAGGAGCTTCGCAAGGAGCTCGATGCGATGCGGGCGAATTACGAGGCCCGCTTGCAGCAACTCGAAGCGCGCCTGAAAAAGGCCGAGGTGGACGCCGCCGCAGCGCAGAGCTCCGCGCAGGCCGCCACACCGCCTATCCCGCCGCCCGCGGCCGCGGCGGCGGAGGCGGCGCGAACGACGTCGTCGAACGCCAATGCCTTCAATCCGGCGATTTCGCTGATCCTGTCGGGCGTGTATGCCAACCTCTCGCAGGACCCGCTCAACTACCGGATCAGCGGGTTCGTGCCGAGCGGTGACATCGGTCCGGGCAAGCGCGGCTTCTCGCTCGCAGAAACCGAGCTCGCTTTTTCCGCGAGCGTCGATCCCTACTTCTACGGCCAGTTCACGGTCTCGGTGCAGCCCGACAACTCGGTCGACATCGAAGAAGCGTTCGTGCAGACGACGGCGCTTGGACACGGCTTCACGCTCAAGGCCGGGCGTTTCCTGTCGAGCATCGGATACCTGAACGACCAGCACAGCCACACCTGGGACTTTGTTAACCAGCCGCTCGCGTATCAGGCGTTTCTCGGCGGGCAGTTCGCTGACGACGGGCTGCAACTCAAGTGGCTGGCGCCGACCGACATCTATCTGCAGTTCGGTGCGGAAGTCGGCAGCGGCCTGAACTTCCCGGCCTCCGATCGCGCCACCAACGGCGCCGGAGCCTGGGCGTTATATGCGCACGTCGGTGGCGATGTCGGCGACAGCCACACCTGGCGCGCCGGCCTGTCGTACCTCGGCGCGCGGCCGGATGGCCGCAGCTTTGAAGACACCAATATCTTCGGCCAGCCCGTGACCAATGCCTTTTCCGGCAACAGTGATCTGTTGATCGCCGACTTCGTCTGGAAGTGGGCCCCCGATGGCAATCCGCGCCAGCGCAACTTCAAGTTCCAGACCGAGTACTTGTGGCGGCGCGAATCCGGCACGCTCACCTACGACACTGCGACGCTGGCGACTCCTGCGGACTATTACTCGCGCCAGTCGGGAGGCTACGTGCAGGCGCTGTACCAGTTCTTGCCGTCATGGCGTACGGCGCTGCGCTACGACTGGCTGACGAGCGGCACGGTCGACTACGGCAGCAACGCCGCCGTGCTCGTGAACACGAACTACCGGCCGACCCGCTGGAGCTGGATGATCGACTACAACCCGAGCGAGTTCAGTCGCATTCGGCTGCAGCTGGCGACCGATCGCAGTCGGCAGGACGCTACCGACAATCAGGTGTTCGTCCAGTACCTGATGAGCCTGGGCGCGCATGGTGCGCATGGCTTCTGAACATGCAGCACGAATCGATTGATAACCACTCGCAGCTTTCCGGAATTCTTCTTCGAAGGGCATTCAGATGAACTGCAGACAATTCGCGGTGATTCTCATCGCGGCGGCGGGGTTCGGTGCCGTGCAGCCGGCCGGCGCCGTACTGAGGGTGCTGGCGTGCGAACCCGAATGGGCCGCGCTCACACAGGAGCTCGCCGGAGACAAGGCCACCGTGTACTCGGCGACGACGGCGCGCCAGGACCCGCACGTCATCCAGGCGAGGCCGAGTCTGATCTCCGCCGCGCGCAATGCAGACCTTGTCGTCTGCACCGGCGCCGAACTCGAGACCGGGTGGTTGCCGATCCTGCTGCGCCAGTCCGGCAATGCGAAGATCCAGCCCGGCACGCCCGGATACTTCGAGGCCGCCGACTTCGTTCAGAAACTGGAGGTGCCAGCTCGGCTCGATCGCTCAGCGGGCGACGTGCATCCGGGCGGAAATCCGCACATCCAGACCGATCCCCGCAACATCGCGCGGGTGGCCACCGCGCTCGCCGGCAGGCTGGCCGAGATCGATCGCGAGAATGCAGCCGCGTATCAGGCCCGATACGCGGACTTCAGCAAGCATTGGGCGGCGGCGACCGAGAATTGGCAGAAGAAAGCTGCACCGCTGCGCGGGGTACCGGTCGTGGTCCAGCACAAGGCGTTTCCCTATCTCGAACAGTGGCTGGGGTTGGTACAGGTCGCCGCACTCGAGCCCAAGCCGGGAGTGGAACCCAGCAGCGCCTATCTTTCCGAAGTGTTGACCCTGCTGCAGAAGCAGCCCGCGCGCATGGTGCTGCGTGCCGCCTACAACGATGGGCGGCCCTCCGAATGGGTGGCCGAGCGCGCACACATCCCGGTCGTCGTGCTGCCTTTCACCGTTGGCGGCGACGAACAGGCGAAGGATCTGTTCAGTCTTTTCGATGACACCGTCGCGCGACTGCTCGAGGGACTGAAATGATGCAGGCTGCGCTCGAGTGGGGCATCCTGGTTCCGGCGTTTCTCGCGGGGCTGCTGGTGCTGGCGACGCACGTGCCGCTGGGCATGCAGGTGCTGGCTCGCGGCATTGTGTTCATCGATCTGGCGATTGCGCAGGTGGCCGGTGTTGGCGTGATCGCGGCCGACGCGCTCGGCTTGGAAGCGGAGGGGTGGGCGGTGCAGGCCGCCGCGGTAACCGCGGCGCTGCTCGGCGCATTCGTGCTTACATGGACGGAGAAACGCTGGCCGGAACGGCAGGAAGCGCTGATCGGCGTGCTGTTCGTGCTCGCGTCGTGCGCCGGATTGCTGCTGCTCGCCAACAACCCACATGGCGGCGAGCACTTGAAGGACCTGCTCGTAGGTCAGATCCTCTGGGTCTCGACCCGGCAACTGGTCGTGATGCTGGTGGTAACCGGCGCGGTGCTCGTGGTGTGGCTCGCGCTTGGCCGTCGCGTCGGGCCGATCAGTTTCTACGCGCTCTTCGCGATCGCCGTCACCGCTTCGGTCCAACTGGTCGGCGTGTATCTCGTGTTCGCCAGCCTGATCGTTCCAGCGCTTGCCACCAGTGCAATGGCGAGTCGCCGCAGTCGTCTGCTCGCCGGATTTTCGATCGGGGCGGCGGGATATGCCGTCGGCCTTGCAATGTCCTCGCTGATTGACCTGCCGTCCGGGCCGCTGATCGTGCTGGTCATGACGGCACTCGCGATCGCCGCCGCCGGCATGGTTGCATACCTGAAGCCGCGGGCCACCGCTGCCACGAGTCCGCAGAGCCGGTGATCGTCCCGTGTGAAACGCACGCAGTCCCACGGCGTGCGTGCAGCGCTGAGACTCAGGTGGCGAGCGCAACGCGACTCGAGCCAAATCCCTTGACCGCAGCCCAGCCGAGCCCCGCGAACAGCACGAGGACAAGGAGTTGTGTGACGACGAATGCAGGCGCGGCTTGCGTGGGCGCCACCGCGATCAGGCCTGGCGTCTTCTGGAAGAGCTGCACCATCAGCACGAAGACATTCAGGTAGAGCGCGAGCACCGTCGTAGCGACGAAGATACTCCGCCAGGATCCGGCCAGTTGCTTGCCGTAACGGGCGGCGAGGCCGACCGCGAGTACGACGAGCGAGACGATGCCGACGATGTGAGATGGCAAGAGCGCTCCGAACGGAAAGCCGAACCCGGTGATGTTGGTCAGCATCGTGGTCACAAAGTAGACCGCGGTCCACCCGTCTAAGCGCTGGCCGGCGATCAAACCGCCGACGACGAGCAGGCCGGAAATGATCCCGGCGAGACTCAACAGGACATGGATGAGTGTGAACATCGGAAGCTCGAAGATCATGGCCGTGCCCTTTCGAAAAATCGATGCCTGCCCGCAAGCAACGCCGATGATGACACGCCTATCCGTCTGCCCGGCGGCGGCTTCCGACCCGTTCCGATGATTCAAGTCCCGCCTAACGTTCGCGCGAACGCGGGGTTAGGCGTAGTGGTCATTCGGTTCAGGCTCCGATGGCCAGGGCAGCGATCTTGTCGTCGCTTAGGGTGAACCGGTAGCGAATTTGAGCCGGGCTTCCGGGAAAGTTGCCGCTGACCTGTGCCGTCGCGATGGTCTGCCCGCCCACCTCCGCGAGATCAGTTACATCTGCAACCGGCGTGTATCTCGCGACTGCCCCGTCGATCCACGCCTTGATCGCTGCGCCCCGGTATTCGTGTGCCTCATCAGTCACGAGCGCGTCAGGTGTGAAGAGCTGATTGAAGTCAGCGGTCTCCCCGGTGTTGTGTGCACGGAAGAAGGCGGCGATGACTGGCGGCAGAGCCGTGTTCATGGTGTTCGACTGACGATATGGACAACGCCTAACTCGATTTTGTCTGCACTAGGATGCAGGATACCTTGGCGCCTGCAGGATAAGTTGGGCGCTCACCTTAACTTCAGTGCCTTGACCGAGCGAGGTGTCCGCAATTGGCCGAAATCAGGAATAGCATGTGGCGTGACGCAAAGCAGTCATTCACTTCGCTTGGTCACACGAATGCCGAGTAGCGACCTCGCGAAGGCCCGCAAATTGCTTGCTCGCAACCGACAGAAAACCAAGATGCGAGCCAAAACTTCATGGCTGTTGAGTGCGATCTGGTTGCTCGGCGCGACCGCGGCCTCTGCACAGTCGTTTCCATGCGCCTCGGTTGCGCCCGAGGTGCGCGACCGTGTACGGGAAGCCGGTGCCTGCCGGAATGCCGCGCCGGATGATGCAGCGACGAAGGGCGCCGCCGCCTCGTCGACGGCCGTCACGCTGAGCCTGTCGGACGGAACAGTGGTTCGCGTTCCGCGCGAAATCAGCGCGAACATCAGAGACAGCCGCAAGCGCACGGAGACCAACGAGGCTGCAGCGCGAGCGAGAGTTTCCTCGCGATCCGAGCCCGACGCTTCCGGTGACTCGGCTCCAGCGCTGCGGAAGCTAGAAGTGGTCACGGCGCCGGCCACCGCGGCTGCAGCCTCGTCAACGCCCGCGCCTGCAACGGACTCGACGGCTGCGTCCGCGGCTGCCCCAGTGGCTGCCTCCGAGGCGACCGTTCCGCCTGAACCACGTGGGCGGTTTCAGATCGCGTTCACGACAAACGCTGCGCTCATCCTTGGCGCTGGCGTGTTGCTCGTGCTGCTGTTCGGCGCACTGTTGATGCGCCAGTGGCTGCTACGCCGCGAGCTGGCGGCTGACGTAAATGCCGCTCCGGGGGTGCTATCTCAGCATCCGCAGCCGATCGAAACCAGCGCCGGTGGCATCTCGGAGACCAGCGCAGCGCCCGAAATCAGATTCGCTGCGCGTCTCGATCCGGGCGAATCAACGATCGTGTTCGCCGCTCTTCCCGACGGCGATGAAGTCGCGATCGCGCAATCGAGCGACCACCATGCATAACGACGTCAGGCTGCGCGCGCCAATCGAGGTCACCGGCGATGACGTCGAGATGGCGCTGTTCGTGCAGAGCTTGGACGAGCCGGCCGCGCGAGTGCTCGATCGACTGCGCGGCGCTGCCGCGGAGCGCGCGGCCGAAGAGCTGAACCATGCGCTCGACATCGACATCTTCGAAATGCTCGCACAAGCGTGGGCCAGGGTGCCCGCGGTGAACACTGCGGTACAGCTGAGCGCGTTGGTGCAGGGGCCGCCGGCGCTCGTCAACCTCGACCGGCACAACATCGCCTGGACATCGCGTCTCGTGCTCGACAGCAGTTTGGCGCAGCGCGCGCTGCTGCCGCTGACACTGACGCTCGAGGTCGTCGCAGACGTTCAAAGCGCGACCCTCGCCGCGAGCGAGGGGCGGATCGAGGTGGTCGCACTTGGCGAAGCTTCAGTTATCGCGCGGCTCAAGTACAAGGGCGTGCTGGTGAAGGAACACGCGACCGGTGTCTCTGGCGCACCGCGCGACCCGTTCAAGCGTGGCCCGTCCGCACCCGACCAACAGGCCAGCGTCGACATCCAAATTTAGGCCATTGGCGACCGCGCAAGCGCTTGGCGTTAGCCGTTCGGGTGTTCGCAACTGCTCCGGCCACAAGTGGCGAAACAGTCATGACTGCAGCAGGCCGCGGGCGGCCTGCCTCACGTCGGGTGAGGAGAAGCGGAAGGCAGCGCGATCCAGCAGGTAGTGGATGAAGCCGCTCGCGAATCCCAGTGCCAGCAGCGCCGGCACGAACGGCGACGAGCGCAGCCACCACGCCGCATCGCCAAAGATACGGTCGGCGTAGACGAATTCATCGGCTACGGCCTCCACCTCGAACACCGGCAACAGCAGGGTGGAGGCGACGGCGAGCACGAGCAGTACTGCCCAGCCGCGCCGATTGATGGGCACCAACAGCCGCTGCCAGCGTGTGGCAGGCTGCTGGGCCCCGCCGGACGCCGCTAGCGACGCGAGTCCCATGGCGGCGCTCCAATGCTGCACGCTCCACAGCACAATGAAGAGGAACGGGTCGCGCGCCAGGAAGGCGAAGAGCACCATGGCCGAGACACCGACGACGTAGGCGACGCGCGGTAGCGACGGGCGCTGCGAGCGCAGTTCGACTCGCAGCATCAGAGCGGTCAGGACCACGACGAGGAGGATGCAGCCATTGCTTAGCGTGCGCGCGAAGAGCTCCGCCCCAACCACTCCCAGCAGCGGGTCGACCCAGCGGTCCTGGTAGACGATCGATCCGGCCAGGGCCTCGGCCACCACGACGAAACCGCCGCCCACAACTAACGCGAACCATCGATCGAGCCGTCGCGTGGCAGTCTCCGACGCTCGTCCCGCGCGCACACGGTAGAGGCTGAGCAGTCCGAAGTGCTGCGCGGCAAAGTGGTAACTCACCAGCAGATAGTCGAGGACGGCGAGGCAGATCACGCGCTCCGTCAGCGGCATCGGCAGCACGCTCTCGGGAACCAACAGCACGGCGAAGCAGGCCGCGGCGATGGCCATCGGGGCCACTACGAAGCGCAGCCGCTGCTTGGCAAGTAGGGGACGGTACGCCGGGGTCGCGTAGGCCAGCCAGGCCGACGAAATGCGGTGGCCGAACCACAGAGGCACCGTGAGCGCGAAGAACAGCCCGTCCACGGGGCTGGCGCGCACGTCGTCATGACCGCGCGCCAGCAGAAGGACCAAGGGGGCCAACCACAACGCATTCAGGATCCATACGAGATCCCACGCCGGGCTCTTGATCCATCGCATCTGGACCGCACGTAGCGCGTCGGCTCGACGGAGAGTTTCCGCGACCGGTATCTCGGTCGGGGTCGACGCGAGCAATTGATTTTGCGTATCTAGCATTGCGAGCCAATTTTTGAAGGCGCGGATTGCATTTTCCCTGCTACGGCAGGCTGGCGCCAGAGACCGCCCTCGCTTAGGTGCAAGCTCGCGAACTCCGGAGTCGGTCGGATTGAGCGCACAATGATCGCGAATGCCGTGTGGAATCGAGGATCTGCGTACGCCGGCCGGCAATTGTCGGCGGCGGGTCCTGTGGCCTGAACGCGGGTCGCAATCCGCGACCTCCTTGGGGTGACGCCGATGCCCCTGCTGTCGCTTCTCTTGCTGCTGTTGCTGCCGTTCGCCGTCGCGGCGGGCCCCGCGCCAGTCACGGTGCTGACGATTGATGGCCCGATCACGCCGGCCTCAGCTGCCTACTTCTCGCAGGGCCTGAAACGATCCGTCGAGACCGGCTCAAGCCTGCTCGTATTGAAATTGGATACACCCGGCGGTCTCGATGTCTCGATGCGCGACATCATCAAGGAGATCCTGGCGTCACCGATTCCGGTTGCGACGTTCGTCTACCCGAGCGGCGCGCGCGCGGCCAGTGCCGGTACGTACATCTTGTA
>DATEZE010000184.1:0-6360 GCA_035255845.1 Burkholderiaceae bacterium
AAATATAGCGCGCCCCAGCGCCGATACGTCACCCATTTCGTTGCGCTGCACCCGCAAAACAACAGGGCCGGCGAAGCCGGCCCTGCACGCTTCAGACGGACGGCGCGCTCATTCCTTGATGTCGACGCCGTAAAACGTGTGACGACCGAACGGCGACAGCTTGAAATCGACCACTTCGGCGCGCACCGGCTTCAGTTGCACCGCATGGGCAATCGTGAACCAGGGCGCCTGCTCCTTGAAAATGACCTGGGCCTTTTCGTACAGCGGCGTGCGCGCGGCCTGCCCCGACGTCGTCTTGCCTTTCTGGACCAGTTCCTCGAACGGCTGGTAGCAGAACTTCGCAACGTTGCTGCCGTTGCTCTTGGCAGAGTCACAGCCTAAAAGCGTGTTCAGGAAGTTGTCCGGATCGCCGTTGTCGCCGGTCCATCCGAGCATCCCCATCTGGTGCTCACCGTTTTGCATGCGCTTGCGATACTCGCCCCACTCGAAGCTCTTGATCTCCGCTGTCACGCCAATCTTGGCCAGATCGGCCTGCATTAACTCGGCGATGCGCCTCGCATTCGGGTTATATGGGCGCTGGACCGGCATGGCCCATAGGTCGGTTGTAAAGCCGTTCGGATAACCGGCTTCGGCCAGCAGTTTCTTCGCGGCCGCCGGGTCGTACGGATCGTCCTTGATCGAATCGTTGTACGACCACTGCGTCGGCGGGATCGGATTCTTCGCCGCCACGCCGGTGGTCAGGTAGACCGCGTCGATGATGGCCTTCTTGTTGATCGCCATGTTCAGCGCCTTGCGCACCCGCACGTCATCGAACGGCTTCTTGGTCGTGTTGTATGCGAGGAAGCCGATGTTGAGTCCCGGCTGCTCGAGCACCCGGACCTTCGGGTCCTTGCGGATCGCTTCGAGGTCGGCCGGATTCGGATACGGCATCACGTGGCATTCGCCCTTCTGCAGCTTGGCCCAGCGAACCGAGGCATCGGGCGTGATCGAGAATACGAGGTCGTCGATCTTGGCCTTGCCGCCCCAGAACTGCGGGAATGCCTTGTAGCGAATGATCGCGTCACGCTGGTACTGGACCAGGTAAAACGGCCCGGTTCCAATCGGCTCCTGGTCGATCTTCTCCGGCGTTCCGGCCTTCAGCATCGCATCCGCATACTCCTTCGACTGCACGCCGGCGTATTCCATCGCCAGGTTCGACAGGAACGGCGCTTCGGCCTTTTCGAGCGTGACTCGCACCGTGTAGTCGTCGACTTTTTCCACCGACTTCAGCAGCTTGGGCATGCCCATGTCGTTGAAGTACGAGTGGTTCGAGCTCGTCACCTTGAAGTACGGATTCGATTACTTCCACTGCCGTTCGAACATGAAGATGATGTCGTCGGCATTGAAATCGCGCGTCGGCTTGAAGTTCTTGTTCTCATGCCACTTGACGCCCTTGCGCAGGGTGAAGGTGTAGACCTTGCCGTCGGGCGAGATGTCCCACTTCTCTGCCAGCCCGGGCACCACTTTGGTCGTTCCACGCTCGAAGTCGACGATTCGGCTATAGATCTGGCTGTTGGCGTCAAACGACGTGCCGGTCGTATTGATGCCGGGATAGAAGTTCTCCGGGCTGCCCTCGGAACAAAACACCAATGTCTTGGCCGATGCGCTGCTGATCAGTGCAATTGCCGCGCAGGCCATTGCGGCTCGCGCCTGTTTTCCTGCGACCCACTTCAGGGCGTGCGTCATGCTTCCAGCCTCCTGTTTACCGCGCGATCGCGCGCGACTGATTGAAACGGGGATCCGGCGACGGGCTCGAACCGGATATCAACTCGGCATAGTGGCAGGCGACGAGTCTACCGTCCAGCGGCCGCAGCTCCGGACGCTCGGCGCGGCAGCGGTCGTCCGCGTAGGGGCAGCGGGTCGAGAACACGCAACCCGGTGGCGGCGCGAGCGGCGACGGCAACTCTCCCTTCAGCACGGCGCGGCTACGGTCCTGACCCATACCCGGGGTCGAGGCCAGCAAGGCCTGCGTGTAAGGATGCCGCGGCGTGGCAAAGATGCGGGCCTTTGGTCCCTGCTCCATCACGAGGCCGAGGTACATGACGAGCACGTCGTCGGCAATATGGCGCACGACCGCGAGATCATGCGAGATGAAGAGGTAGGCAACGTCGAATTCCCGCTGCAGATCGGCCAGCAGATTGAGCACCTGGGCCTGGATCGAGACGTCCAGCGCTGAGACCGGCTCGTCGGCAACCACGACTGCGGGGCGCAGCATCAGCGCTCGCGCGATCGCGATGCGCTGCCGCTGACCGCCCGAAAACATGTGCGGATAACGGCTCACCTGTTCGGCACGCAGGCCAACTTTGCGCATCATTTCGTCGACACGGGTGCGGCGCTCATCGGCATTGAGGTTCGTATTGATCGCCAGCGGCTCCGCCAAAATCGAACCCACCGTCTTGCGCGGGTTGAGCGAACCGTACGGATTCTGGAAGACGAGCTGCACCGTCTGTCGCAGCCGCGCGCGGGCGACGGCATCGGCGCCGACCGCATCGATGCCGCCGAGGCGCAAGGTGCCAGCGGTCGGCTTCTCGATCAGTGCGACCATCCGCGCCAACGTGGACTTGCCGCAGCCCGATTCACCGACGACGGCGAGTGTGCGGCGTGCCTCGAGCGTGAATGAGATGTTGCCGACTGCCTGCAAATGGGCGGCCTCGCGCAGCATGCCGCGGCGGACGGTGTAGACCTGCCGCAGGCCACTGGCCTCAACAACAGGGGCGCTCTTGCCACTCATTCGCCGACTGCCTCCGCCTCGTCGCGTGCCGCGAGTGCACCGACATGACGGTCGCGCGTGATTGCGGCCTCGCGGCCGACCATCGTGATCGGGTAGTGGCAGCGCGCTCGGCCCTGATCGACCGCGACGAGCGCCGGCTGTTCGCGGTGGCAGCGCAGCGTCGCATCCGGACAGCGCGGGCTGAACAGGCAGCCGCGCGGCCGGTCGTACAGGCCCGGGACCATGCCCGGGATCGTCGCCAAGCGCGCACCGTCATCGCCGTGGCGCTCCGGCAGCGCGGCGAGAAGCGCCGCGGTGTACGGGTGCTCCGGCGCGGCGAAGAGTGCCTGCGCGGGGCGGTCCTCGACCACCTGGCCCGCATACATCACGGCGACGCGTTGCGCCATTTCCGCGACGACGCCCATGTTGTGCGCGATCAGTACCAGCGCCATGCCGCGCTCTCGCTGCAGCTGGCGCAACAGGTCGAGGATCTGCGCCTGTATCGTCACGTCGAGCGCAGTCGTTGGCTCGTCGGCGATCAGTAGACGCGGATTACAGGCGATCGCCATCGCGATCATTACGCGCTGGTTCATGCCGCCGGAGAGCAGGTGCGGATAGTCCTGCAACCGGCGTGCGGGATCGGGCATGCCCACCTGGCCGAGCAGCTCCACAGCACGCTCCGTAGCCGCCTTGTGCGACAACCGCGTGTGCTGCCGCAACGTCTCGGTGAGCTGGAACCCGACCGAAAAGCACGGGTTCAGGCTGGTCGCCGGCTCCTGGAAAATCATCGCCATGTCGCGCCCGGTCATCTGCCGCCGCTCGCGATCGCTTAGCGTCAGCAGATCGCGCCTGTCAAAGCTCACGCGGCGGGCCTTGACCCGGCCCGGATAGCCGACGAGGCCCATAAGCGCGAGCATCGTGACGCTCTTGCCCGATCCCGATTCGCCGACGATGCCGAGGACCTCGCCTTGGTCGACCGACAGACTGACGTCGTCGACGGCGCGCAGTACGCGGCCGCCAACCGGGAATTCGACTTCCAGCGATTCGATCTCGAGCAGCGGCATCTGTCTATCGCTTCAGTTTCGGATCGAGGGCATCACGCAGCCCGTCGCCCAGCAGGTTGAACGCGAGCACGGTGATCAAGATCACGAGCCCGGGAAAGGTCACGACCCACCAGGCCCGCAACACGAATTCGCGCGCGTCGGCCAGCATCGTGCCCCACTCGGGCGAGGGCGGCTGCGCACCGAGTCCCAGGAAGCCGAGCGCGGCCGCATCGAGGATCGCCGTCGATACGCCGAGGGAAGCCTGGACGATCAGCGGAGCGAGACAGTTCGGCAGCACTTCACGGAACATCAGGCGGAAATTGCTGGCACCGACCATTCGCGCCGCGGTCACGTAGTCGCGCGAAAGTTCGGTCAGCGCGGCGGCGCGTGCGGTCCGCACGTAGTGTGGCAAGACCACGACGGCGACCGCCAGCATCGCGTTCATCAATCCCGGGCCGAGGATCGCGACGATCACGATCGCCAGCAACAGGCTCGGCAGACTGAGCAGCACGTCCATAAACCGCATGATCGCGATCTCGGTCACGCCGCGAAAGAACGCGGCGGCCATGCCGAGGAAGGTGCCAACGATCACCGAGAGTGCCACCACTGCGACGCCGATCGACAGCGACAGCCGCGCGCCATACATCAGCCGCGAGAGGATGTCGCGGCCGATCGCGTCGGTCCCGAGTGGATACGTCCACGAACCGCCCGCCACCCAGGCCGGCGGCTTCAGGTACGCGGCGTTGTCGATCGCGGTTGGCGAATGCGGTGCGAGTACGCCCGCGAAGACCGCGATCAGCAGCACCGTCACGACAATTGCGAGGCCCGCCACTGCGCCGGCATTCGCGGAAAAATGCCGCCAGAATTCGGCGAGCGGCGCCGGTTGCTCCGCCGGTGTGGCGATCTGCGCCAACGACGTCAGCTCGGCGTCGGTCAGTGTTGCCGTAACGATCGGATCGCTCATCGTGCGGTCACCGCCGGTTCAGTGCGAATGCCGAATGCGCGGGTTAATGAAGCCATAGGCGATGTCAACGAACAGGTTGACCACCATCACGATCAATCCCAGCATCAACAGCCCCCCTTGCAGGACCGGATAGTCGCGGCGGTTGATCGCCTCGATCAGCCATTTGCCCACGCCGGGCCAGGAGAAGATCGTCTCGGTCAGGATCGCGCCGGTGAACAGCACACCCACCTGCAGGCCGATCACCGTCACCACCGGGATCAGCGCGTTGCGGAACGCATGCAGCGCGATGACGCGCAGCGGCGCCAGCCCTTTGGCGCGTGCGGTGCGGATGTAGTCCTCGCCCAGGACTTCCAGCATCGACGAGCGCGTCATCCGTGCAATGACAGCCAGCGGCACGGTGCCGAGGACGATCATCGGCAGCACGAGATGCAACGCCGCGGAACGGAACGCGCCGAAATCCTTGGCGAGCAGCGTATCGATCAG
Organism: Burkholderiaceae bacterium; assembly: GCA_035255845.1. Lineage (GTDB taxonomy): Bacteria > Pseudomonadota > Gammaproteobacteria > Burkholderiales > Burkholderiaceae_F > JALORV01. The sequence goes on from DATEZE010000184.1 coordinate 5,240, forward strand.
CAGGAAACCGGTGGCCGGCTCGACGAAGTATTTGACGTCGATCCGGCCGGACACGGGTGTCAGTCCCAGTTGCACCGAAAACAGCAGGATCAGCAGCAGTCCCCACCAGAAGATCGGCATCGAGTAGCCGGTCAGGGAGACGCCCATCACGCCGTGGTCGAAGATCGAATTGCGCCGAACCGCGGCGACCATGCCGGCCGGAATGCCGATCAGCAGCGCAAATGCGATTGCGAAACCGGCAAGTTCCACCGTGGCCGGGAACAGCGTCAGAAATTCGCTCAGCACCGACTCGTGGGTAATCATCGACTTGCCCAGGTTGCCCTGCAGGACACGCCCGATGTAGATGCCGTACTGCACGATGACCGGGCGATCAAGGCCGTACTCCTTGAGCAGCATCTCGTGCCGTGCCTGGTCGATACCGCGCTCGCCCGCCATCGTTTCGATCGGGTCACCCGGCACCAACCGGATCAGCATGAACGCCAGCAGCGTCATGCCGAAGAACGTCGGCACGAGCAGCGAAACCCGGGTCAGAAGAAACCGGAACATGATGGGGAGCGGACCTGTGGCGACGCGCGGCCTGCAGGACAAACGGCCCCGACGCAGCCACGCGCGGCAATTGTGCCCTCATTGGCTGCGGCGCGTGGACGCCAATGGCGCGTCACGGCCGGCGTGCCAGTTCTATATCGCCGTAGTAGGCCTCGATCCTTTCTCCGGTGTTGTCGGTGTCCGTCATGATGCCCACGCCGATCAGCTGTCCCGGCGCAGCTCCGAATGCGCGCCGATAGTCGTCGACATAATTGCGTTCGAAGCTCTTCCAGTGACCGAGACTGGCATCCGGCCCGCTGCCGGCGACGACTAGCTTGATCTGGCCGCTGAAACTGTTGCTCAGCACGGTATCCACCGGAAAGCGGTTCTCCCAGATGTACATCAGCGTCGCGTAGGGCGGCACCTGGCCGCTCAGCATCTGGACGGTTTCCATCAGCAGTTGTTCCCTCAGCGACAGCGACCGCTTGTCGCCGTCGAAGAACAGCAGCAGCCGGACCGGCGAATCCTCCGCATAGCGGTCCTGATTGTCGGCACTGATGATCAGTTCCACGACCCTCCAGCGCCAGCGGACGATC
>DATEZE010000185.1:0-12323 GCA_035255845.1 Burkholderiaceae bacterium
ATTGATGTTTCGATCGCAGGGGCGGGCGACAACGGCTGCGGCGTGTGGGAATGCACGCCGGGCCGCTTCGAGCGCCAGCTCGACCAAGCCGAGGTGATGCACATCGTCGCCGGCCGCGGTGCGTTTACGCCCGCCAACGGCGAGCCGATCGAGTTCCGCGCCGGCGACACGCTGTTCTTCCCGGCGCGCACGCGCGGCGAGTGGCGCATCGACGAGACGATGCGCAAAGTGTTCGTCGTGATGGCGTCGGGCTGACGCTGATCCCCGGGGCGCAGCGACATCAAGCCGGCAGCGCCACCTTCTGAGCGAAGCGCGCGATCGAGAATGGTTCGATCGGCGTCGTTGTCGCACCGGTGGCGATCAACTCGGCCATCACCTCGCCGACACCCGGGCCGATCGCGAAGCCTTCGCCGTTGAAGCCGAACGCGTAGTGCAGGCCGGCGGTCGTCGCGCTCGGGCCCAGCACCGGCACGGTATCGCCGGTGTAGCCCTCGATGCCACTCCAGACGCGGATCAGCTGCACATGTGCAAACGCCGGCACGAAGCGGCGCAGCTCGCGCAGCTGGCGCAGCGTATTGGCGGGCTTCACGTACGCGCGGATCGGCCCGGGCAATGCCGGCCCCTTCAGCCCACCGCCGAAGACGACGTTGCCGCGGCGGATCTGGCGGAAGTACAGACCCTCGCTTTCGATAGGCGACGAGATGCCGATCGACGGGCCGACCGCGTACGGCAGAGGCTCGGTCACACCCATCTGCGGGCCGCGCGCTTCAAGCGGCACATCCTCGCCAAAAAGTGCCGCCAGACGACCGGACCAAGCGCCACAGCACACCAACAGCTGCTCGCCGAAGTGACACGAGCCGGCGACCGTATGGGCAACGAAACCATCACGGTCTCGCTCCACGTGAGCGACCTCCGCGTGCTCGATCACCAGCGCGCCTTCGCGCTGAGCGGCCCGCGCAAAGGCCGGGCCGGCCAGGCGCGGGTTCGCATGGCCGTCGTGCGGCGACAGCGAACCGGCCACGATGGCGGGGCTGAAGATGCCCCAGCGCTTGTGCAGCTGTTCCGCACCGAACAGCTCGAGCTCGAGGCCGAGCGGCTTCACGTCGCGAACGTGGCGCTCGAGCACCGCGGCCTGCGCGTCGGTGTAGCAAACGCGCAGATGGCCGTACGGCACGAACTCAAGATCCTCGCCGATGAGCTCTTTCATCCGACCCCAGACCGACCGAGCGCGATTGGCAAGCGGTATCTGGGCGAGGTCCCGCCCCTGGCGGCGCACGTTGCCGAAGTTGGTGCCGCTGGCTTGTCGGCCCACCAGTTCGCGCTCCAGCAGCGTGACCGAACGGTGGTGGAGTCGACGCAGGAAGAATGCGGCCGACGTACCCATCAGCCCCCCACCGAGCACCAGCACATCGCTACGAGTGTCGGCTCGTGTTTTCGTCACCCTTCCACCTCATGTGTGTTCATCAGCAACGGCTTGACCGGTGCCTGCGCGCGCAGGCGGCCGACCGACTCGATCGACACTCCTGCCGCAGCGGCGACGATCTCGGCACCGGCGTGGCCGCAATACCGCCCTTGACAGCGGCCCATGCCAACACGGCTAAAGGCCTTGGCGCGGTTGAGCTCGCGGCTGCCCAGCTCATTCACGCAGCGCCGCAGTTCGCCGGCTGTGACTGTCTCGCAGCGGCACACCACCGTCTCGTCGGGCAGTGATGCCGCGTGCTCATGAGGCCAGGGAAAGGCCTGCACGAGGCCGGCGCGGAAGCGGTCCATGGTTCGCAGCGCGTGGCGCAGCTGCGCGGCCTCGTTTGCGTACGACTGCGCACCCGACGCATGCCCCAGGTCGACCATTGCAGCGAGCGCTGCCAGGCGGCCAGCGGCCTCCGCCCCGTCGGCGCCGAGGATGCGCGTGCCGTCGCCCGCGAGATAGATTCCCTTGGTGCTGCTGCGACCATCGGCATCGATGCGCGGCAACCACTGGCGGCTTGCCGGCTCGAAGTCGAACTCGCAGCGCGCCAGATCCGCCAGCTGTGTCTCGGGCCGCAGATGCCAGCCGAGCGCGACCGCATCGGCCTCGAAGCACCGTTCGTGGCCGCGCCCGTCCAGCACGCGCACCGACGACACGCCGCGCGCGGTGTCGCCGTCGATGGCGAGCGGCCGCACGCCCTGCAACACCGGCACCCCGGCGCGACGCAGTGACCACATCATGCCCAGGCCGCGCAGCGCCAGCCGGGGTCGTGCCCGCAGAATCGCCAGCGCGGCCCTCGCCCCGGCGGCGGGTGCGGTGTCGAGCACCGCGGCGACGTTGGCTCCAGCCCGCAGGTATTGGCTGGCAACGAGATATAGCAGTGGCCCGCTGCCGAGAAAGACCGTGCGCGTGCCGATCGCACACGCCTGCGCCTTCAGTGCAATCTGCGCCGCGCCCAGGCTGTAGCAGCCCGCGCGTTGCCAGCCCGGCAGCGGCATCAGCCGGTCGGTCGCACCGGCGCAGACGATCAGCGCATCGAACGGCAGTGTGACCGCCGTGCCATCGCGAGTGGTGTGCAGTGCGTTGGCCGTGACATTCCAGGCCAGCGTTCTGTCGCGGTAGTCGACACGCTCGCGTAGCGTATCGAAGCTGCTGTGCAGCGCCGCGGCCTTCGCGGCCTCGCTGCCATAGATCTTGGCGTAAGAACGCCTGAAGCCAGCGGGCTGGCGGCGGTAGATCTGGCCGCCGTCACGCTGGCCTTCGTCGACCAGTATCGGACGCACGCCCGCCTCGACGAGCGCTTGCGCTGCGCGCACGCCGGCCGGGCCCGCGCCCACGATCACGATGCGCGGCGCTTGGTTCATGGGGCGGGCGCTGAATCAGCGCCGAGCGATTCACGCAGGTCGGGCGTTATCGGCCACAGCGCGGGCGGCGGACGCGTGAGGACCGACATACCCGCCTGGACCGGCGTTGAGCAAGCTCGCAGTCGCGCGCCGCTTTCGGTCCAGACCCAGCAGTCTTGGCATGCGCCCATCAGGCAGAAGCCGGCGCGCGGACCGTCGCCAAATTCGCTGTCGCGCACGCGGCGGCCGTTCATCAAAAGGGCGACGAGCAGCGTATCGCCGGCCAGCGTCTGGGCCGGCTCACCGTCGATGCGGATCTCGACCGCGATCCGGTCGGTTTCCGCGATGCGGACGAAGCGGGAATTCATTCAGCGCAGTTCAGGAAAGAGTTTCTCGATCGGGCAGTGTGTCTTGATGAATGGTGACTTGATGACGATGTAGCTGAAGTACTTCTCGATGCCGATGTTGCGTGCAAGCAGCGCTTCGATGACCTGCTGGTAGTGGTTGACCCCACGCGTGAGGAAGCGCAGCAGATAGTCATAGCCGCCGCTGACGAGATGGCACTCGAGGATCTCGTCGACCTCGCGGATGGCAGTCTCAAAGCGGATGAAGTCCTCGCGGTGATGATCCGACAACGTGACCTCGGTGAATACGGTCAGCGTATCGCCCAGTTTCTCCAGGCGCAGATGCGCGCCATAGCCGGAGATGTAGCCGGCCTGCTCGAGCCGCTTGACGCGAATCAGGCAGGGACTCGGTGACAGGCTCACTGCATCAGCAAGGTCTACGTTGGTGATGCGGCCGTTTTTTTGCAGCTGCGCGAGGATGCGCAGGTCCAGGCGGTCGAGCTTGATCGCGTCAGGCATGGCGGGTAGGAGCGCAGGCGTCGGGAAGGCGATTGTGTCCCAGGCGGCCCGCGGCGTGGCAAGCGGGACCACCTCAGCTGACCAACGCAGCGCGCACCTCCGGCGCGGCCAGCACGTCGTTCAGCGTCTTTCGCAGGCGCGCGAACAACTGCTCCAACTCGCTCTCGCCAAAGGTCAGCGCCGGAGCGAAACCGAGGATGCCGTCGCCAAAGCAGCGGAACACGACCCCGTTTCGGTACGCGGCCGCGAAGATGCGATCAGGAAGGCCCAGCGCAGGATCGAAGCTGCGCCGAGCGGCCTTGTCCTTGACCAGTTCCAGCGCGCCGAGCAAACCGCGATGGCGCGCATCGCCGACCAGCGGGTGCTGCTGTAGAGCATCGAGTCCGGCACCAAACAGCGGTGCGACTCGCTGCGCATTGGCGAGCACGCCGCCCTCGGTGTAGAGCCTGAGCACCTCGAGAGCGACGGCCGCTGCGACCGGATGCGCCGAATAGGTGGCCCCGTGCCCGATCGGCACGCCTTCGGCCGCGCCGTCGGCGATACCGGCATAGATCTGCTCCGACAGCATCGTCGCGCCCATCGGAACGTAGCCCGAGGTCAGTCCCTTGGCCAGGATCATGAGATCGGGTTCGACGCCTTCAGCCTGGCACGCGAACATCGGTCCGGTACGGCCAAAGCCCGTGATCACCTCGTCGACCACGAACAGGATGCCGAGCTCGCGCGCCACTTCGTGCATAGCTTTGAGCCAACCGGCGGGCGGCACGATCACGCCGCCAGACCCCTGGATCGGCTCGCAGAAGAAGGCAGCGACATTTTCCGCGCCCAACTGGGCGACCTTGGCGCGTAGCGACGCGACCGACGAAGCGATGAGAGCTTGTGGATCCTGCCCCTGCGCGTGGCGGTACGGGTTGGGCGACGGAATGTAATGCTGCGTCGGCAGCGGCAGGTCGAAGCCGCGATGGAACACCGGCAGTGCCGTGAGGCCGGCGCCCGTCGATGACGAGCCGTGATAGCCGCGCTCGAGCGAAATGAATTGCTTCTTGTGCGGCCGGCCGACGGCGTTCCAGTACTGAACGATGAAACGCACCGCGGCGTCCACCGCCTCCGAGCCCCCGAGCGTCAAATAGACGCGCGTCAGTGACGCGGGTGTGATTTCGGCGAGCTTCGCTGCGAGCCTGATCGCCGGCTCGCTGGCGAAGTCGAAGTACCCCGTGGCATACGGCAGCGTGCGTAGTTGCCTGGTCGCCGCCTGGACCACGCTGTCCTGCCCATAGCCGACATTTACGCACCAGAGCCCAGCGAACCCATCGAGGAGCTGGTGACCCAGATCATCGGTGAGCCAGGCGCCGCGCGCCGAGGCCAGCACCCTCGGGCCGCGCTGTTCATGCTGCCGCCACGACGCGACAGGATGAACAAGATGAGCGCGGTCAAGGGCGACCAGGGCTTCGTGGTCGGTACGTGGGGCGTCGAGAGTGGCGGCGAGGCTCGTCATTGGACCATTGGCAGCGGATGTCGGGTGGACGCCAGCTTACGAGTGCCGCGGCAGACGGTGGTGCTGCTTTCAAGGCGGCGTGCGTCCGATGCTGCGGTTGTCGCGCGCTCTTTCCGCAGATCGTGCCGCGAAGGTCTTCAGTAGCCGAGCGCGCGATCGACAAGGCCAACCAGGGGTTCGCCGCGGACATAGCGTCGCAGATTGTCGAGAACGACGCGCGCCGCAGTCGCAGGCTGCGTCATGCTCGCGATGTGCGGTGTGATACGCACGTGCGCGTGCGACCAAAGCGGGTGTTCGGAAGGCAGCGGCTCGGGATCGGTGACATCGAGCACCGCCTCGGAGATGCGACCCGAATCGAGCGCATTGATCAGATCTTGCGCGACCAGTTGCGGCCCGCGGCCGACGTGCACGAGCGCGGCGCCATGCGTCAGGCGTGCAAGCCGCGGACCATTCAGGAAACCGCGCGTCGCATCGGTCAGCGGCAGCAGGCACACCAGGATCTCGGTGCGGGCAAGGAACTCATCCAGTTCATCGTCAGCGGCAAAGCAGCGCACTCCATTGAGGGCGTGGCGCGAGCGGCTCCACGCCGCGCAATTGAAGCCCATCGCAATCAGCTGGGCGAGCACGGCCTGGCCGAGCAAGCCGAGTCCGAGCACGCCGACGTTGCGCTCGCGCGCTGTCTTCACCGACAGTGGCTGCCACTCGCGGCGTAGCTGTGCGCGGCGGTACGCGGGCATGTCGCGATGCAGGTCGAGCACGGCATGCGTGACGTACTCGACCATGCCGCGGATGATGCCGGGTTCCACCATCCGCAGCACGGGGAGCTTAGGCGGCAACGTTGTGAAATCGAATTGATCGATTCCCGCGCCGGTCGAAAAGAGGAGCTTGAGATTGGGAAAGCGCTGCGCAATGTCGCTCGGCGGCTCCCAGGCAGCAAGGTACTGCACCTCTAGCGGATCACCGACTTCCGGCCAGATCCTGAAGTCGATTTCTGGCGCCTCGCGCAGGAAGACTTCGGCCCATTGCCGGCCGCGTGCCGGATCGGCCTTGTACAGAAAAGTGGCGGGCATCAACCAAGGGCCTGCGTAACGATGGCGTACAGCCGTAAATCGGACGCTTTCGCAAGCGCCGGCCCTCGCAGCATCATCGTAGGCGCATCGACACTCTGCAGGCCAAGGGGCTCGAGCCATTCGGAAAGCCCGGTGTCGGAGCCGACGTCGATGCGCGTAAAGCGCCCGGCGTTCAGGCCTGACAGGTGTGCGATCAGGGCCTTAGCGCCGGTGACGTTCCCTGCGATCACCGGTCCAATGGCATGTCCGCGGCCGAAGCGCCTGAGCATCGCGAAGCCGCACGCCTGCTGCTCTAGATCGAGCACAACGGTGGCTTCAGCTTGCGCGAACAGTTCGGCGATCAGCGCGCCACGGGGCATGCCGCGCGCACGCGCGTCAAGAGCAACCAGAGTATCGAGATCGCTTTGTCCGGCCGGACGCAGCCGCCAGCCGGGATCGAGCCCAACCGGCGACGAGGGCAGCGCGATGCCCTGGTGCTGTCGCAGTTCGCCGATGCGCGCAAAGCCCAGACGTTCGTAGAGCCCGCGACCTTCTGCGGTGGCATAGAGCAGCACGCTGTGTCGGTCCAGACCGTCAAGCAGCGCACTCATCAAACGGTGCCCAACGCGTTGGCCCCGACAGGCGGGCGCGACGATTACCAGCCCGAGCGTCGCGTGCCGTTCACCCCAGCTCCAGCGCAAAGCGGTGCCCACGACCTGACCATCACGCTCGGCGATCACGCCTTCACCGAGGCGAAACGCTTGCTCCCAGTCAGTGGTGCGATGCGGCCAGCGAAGTTCGGTCGATAGCGCATGTGCTGCTGCAAGATCTGCCACAGCCATCTGACGCAAGCTGACGCCGTCAGTCGCCGGTGCTTCCCTGGCACCCATGATCTGATTCTCCTGCTGATGTCCAACGTTTCTATCTTGAGTGCATTCGGCGCGATGTGCCACACCTCGGAGGCCGATTGATGCAATTCGAAAGTTTCGACTGTGTCAGGCCGGTGTTTCGCTATTTCTGGCGGCAAGGCCGGCCGTAACGAAACCAAATTCCGCAGATCGAAGCCTAGGATGCTCGCCATTCAACGTGGTGGGCCATCAGATGCGCACTTTCGAACCCGACCGGATCCAGGTGCGATCTGCGCACTACATCGGTGGAAGACTGTTGGATGTAGTCGGCAAGTTCACCGTGACACGACCCTCCGACGGCAAGCCGCATGAGAGTTTGCCGCTCGGCGATGCGGCGACCGTCGATGCTGCGGTAGTGAACGCGGATTCCGTCTGGCGACGCAGCGATTGGGCGCGCCGCGCGCCGCGCGAACGGGCCCGCGTGCTGCGTCGGTGGGCTGACATGGTCGAGGCCGATGTCGAGCGCTTGGCGCCGCTTGAAGCCGTGTGCTCGACGCGACCGTTACGCGATGCGATCGCTTGGGACGTGCCGTTTACCGCTGACGGCCTGCGTTTCTTCGCCGAGTACGCCGACAAGCTCGGCGGCGAAGTTGCCGCGACGCGGCACGATCATCTCGGCATGGTGATCGCCGAGCCGTACGGGGTGGTTGGCGCGATCACGCCGTGGAACTTCCCGCTCGTGATGGCCTCGTGGAAGGTCGGCGCTGCGCTCGCCGCCGGTAACGCGGTCGTGCTGAAACCCTCCGAGCTGACTCCCTACTCCGTGCTTCGGCTGGCCGAACTCGCCGTCGATGCCGGCGTGCCGCCGGGCATTTTCAACGTAGTACAGGGCGATGGCATGACCACCGGCGAGGCGCTGACGCGTCATCCGCTGATCTCGAAGATGACCTTCACCGGATCGACGCGCACGGGCGCAGCGATCATGGCGTCGTGCGCCATGCATGGCCCCAAGCCGGTCACGCTCGAGCTCGGCGGCAAGAGCCCGCAGCTGGTATTCGACGATGCACCGAACCTCGACCGACTGGCTGGCCTGATCGCCGGTGCCATCACCGGCAATGCGGGACAGGTCTGTGTCGCCGGGTCGCGCATGATCGTCCAGCGGCGCATCGCACCGGCACTGCTCGAGCGCATCTCCCGGCGGTTCGCCGCGCATCGGCCCGGGGCCACATGGGACGAACAAGCGACGCTTCCGCCGATAGTCTCGGCGGGCCAGGCGCAGCGTATCGACGAGATCGTCCAACAGTCCGTGGCTGCGGGGGGACGCATTTCGTGCGGAGGTGGACTCTACGACGGCGGTCCCGGTGGTGCGTACTACCGTCCCACGCTGATCGAAAACGTGGCCGAATCGAATCCAGCGGTGCAGCAGGAAATCTTTGGGCCGGTGCTGACGGTGCAGACCTTCGACGACGAGGACGAAGGCCTGGCTCTCGCAGCACACGAGCGTTACGGACTCGCCTGCGGTGTGCATACCGCCGACATCGGGCGCGCGCTGCGCGCGATGCGCGGTATCGCAGCGGGTACGGTCTGGATCAACCGCTACGGTCGCAGCGGTGACTTCGTGATCCCGACCGGGGGCTATCACCAATCGGGCATCGGCAAAGATCTGGGCCGCCAGGCAGTCGAAGCCAATCTGCGCTTCAAGAGCGTCCTTATCGACTTTGGAGCAGCGGCCTGAGCGGCATTCCATGCCGTCGCCGACCTCGCAAACGACACCTTCATCGCGTGGGGCGCCGCAATACACGACAACTGCACTGCCGCTCCGTGATGCAATGACGTCCCGGAGAGAAGTACTTTTGGACCAGACGAACCGATGAAGTTCCGACCCAAATACGTCACTTTCGACTGCTATGGCACGCTGACCCGTTTCCGAATGGGGGAGCTGACGCGCGAGATCTACGCCGACCGTGTTCCAGCCGCCAGGATGGAGCAGTTCATCGCCGACTTCTCCGCCTACCGCTTCGACGAGGTACTCGGAGATTGGCAGCCCTATCAGACCGTGTTGAAGAATGCTGTGCGGCGCCTGTGCCGGAAGTGGAAGCTGCAGTACCTCGACGCCGAAGCGCAGCGCTACTACGACGCGGTGCCCACTTGGGGCCCGCACGATGACGTGTCCGCCGGACTTGCCAAAGTGGCGCGCGAGATCCCGCTGGTCATTCTTTCAAACGCCGCGGACGACCAGATTCAGAAAAACGTCGCGATGCTCGGCGCGCCGTTTCATCGCGTCTATACCGCCCAGCAGGCCCAGGCCTATAAGCCGAGGCTCAAGGCTTTTGAGTACATGCTCGATTCGCTGGGCTGCAATCCAGAGGACGTGCTGCATGTTTCGTCGAGCCTGCGCTATGACCTGATGTCGGCTGATGACCTGGGCATCGTCAACAAGGTCTTTGTCGATCGCGGTCACGGCCCCGGAAACCCGGCCTACCGCTATGTCGAAATCAAGGACATCAGTGGTCTGGCCGGCGTCGTTGGCCTCTGACATGCTCGTCCGCCCGCCGACGAATCGCGCCCGATGAAACTCGAGTCCTACTGGACCGACAGCGCTCCGAACTTTCAGCTGGCAGCGCACGAGCTGCCCGCACAGGTTGATGTGGCGATCGTCGGCGCGGGCTTCACTGGACTGTCGGCAGCGCGGGCGCTGGCCCGTCGCGGTGCCAAAGTGGCGGTGCTCGAGGCGGGCGATCGCGTGGCCGGCGAGGCCTCCGGCCGCAATGGTGGCCATGTCAACAACGGGCTGACCGTCGACTACGCGGATGTGGCCGCGAAGGTCGGCGTCGAACGGGCGCGCGAGTGGTACCGCGCTTACGACGAGGGCGTGGACACCGTCGAACGCCTCGTGCGCGAGGAAAGCATCGATTGCGACTTCATGCGCACCGGCAAACTCAAACTCGCCACGCGGCCGGCGCATCTTCAGGCGCTGCAACGCACCGCAGAGCGGCTGATACGCGACGGGGTCGATACTGACGTCGAGATCCTTGACGCGCCTCGCGTGCGTGCCGAGGTGGCCAGCGTGCGTTTCCATGGCGGCTTGCTCTACAAGCGCAGCGGTCAGATGCACATGGTCCGCTTTGCGAACGGCCTGGCCGCCGCCGCGGAGCGTCATGGCGCGCAGATCCACACCGGCTGCTGCGTGCAAAGGTTGGAGCGCGTCGGCGGCGGGCAGGCGCACACGCTTCATACTGCGCGCGGCCCCGTGCGAGCACGACAGGTGCTTCTGGCCACCGGCGCGACGCGCCACGGTGGCTACGGCAGCTTCGGCTGGCTGCGCCGACGCCTCGTGCCGATTGGCAGTTTCATCGTCGTCACCGAACCGCTGGGTGCGGACCGGGCGCGGGCACTGCTGCGCGAGCGGCGCACCTACGTGACGATCGCCAATATCCACCACTATTTCCGTCTGACCTCTGATCACAGGCTGGTATTCGGTGGGCGCGCGCGTTTCGCAGTATCGAGTCCGCAGTCCGACTCAACGAGCGGTGAAATCCTGCGCCGCGGCCTGGCCGAGACATTCCCGCAGCTGCGCGACGTACGGATCGACTATTGCTGGGGCGGCCTGGTCGACATGACGCAGGATCGGCTGCCGCACGCCGGCGAGCGCAATGGCTTGTACTACTCCACCGGCTACAGCGGCCATGGCGCGCAGATGTCCGTGCTGATGGGCGAACGCATGGCAGCGGTGATGGCCGGCGATGTTCAGGCCAACCCGTGGCGCGGGCGTGACTGGCCGGCGATTCCCGGTCACTTCGGTCCGCCGTGGTTTCTACCGGCGGTGGGACTCTATTTCCGATTGAAGGACCGCCTCGGCTGAGCGGACCTTCGACTTCTCTCCACACCTCGAGCACAGACCAGGAGCGAGCACCATGACCGAACTCCAGACGTTGGATAGCCTCGTCGGACCCTACGAAAGCCGCCGAGTGATGGGCGCGCTGCAACGCGGTGCGACGCGGCGCGACATCCTTGCCATGCTGGTGGCGGGCGGCATGCAGATGACGTTGGCCGGCGGCCTCGCCTCCACGGCGTTATCGGCGCATGCTCAGACGCCCAAGCGCGGCGGCAAGCTCCGGGTCGCCGGCGCGACCGCGGCTGCGACCGACACGCTCGATCCGTCCAAGCAGTCGAACCAGACCGACTACTCACGCGGCAACATGCTCTACAACGGGCTGACGTGGCTCGATGGCAGCCTGACACCGCAGCCGGCGCTGGCCGAGTCGTTCACGACCAAGGATGCGAAGACCTGGGTCTTCACGCTGCGCAAAGGCGTGCAATTCCATGACGGCAAGCCGCTGACGCCTGCCGACGTCGTGTTCTCGATCAGCCGCCACAAGGACCCTGCGACGGCCTCGAAAGCCAAGGTGCTCGCCGACCAGATCGACAGCGTGAAGGCCACCGGTCCCAACGAGGTGACCATGGTGCTCACCTCTCCGAACGCGGACCTGCCTGTCATCCTCGGCACCTTTCACTTCCATATCGTCAAGGAAGGCACGACCGACTTCGCCACCGGCATCGGCACCGGGCCGTACAAGCTGAAGGAATTCAAACCCGGCGTGCGCTCGGTCGTGGTCCGCAACGACAACTACTGGAAGGCGGGCAAGCCCTACCTGGACGAAATCGAGTTCGTCGGGATTGGCGACGAGAGCGCGCGAGTCAATGCACTCCTGTCCGGCGGCATGGACCTGGTGGGTTCGATCAACCCGCGCTCGGTCGCACGCATCGCCGGCGCACCGGGGTACGCGGTGTTCAAGACCCAGTCGGGTCAGTATTCCGATCTGATCATGCGCCTGGACATGGCACCGGGCTCGAACCCGGATTTCGTTCTGGCGATGAAATACCTGTTCGACCGCGAACAAATGCGCAAGACGATCGCGCTCGACCAAGCAGTGGTCGCGAACGATCAGCCGATCGACCCGACCAACCGCTTCTATTTCGCCGGCCTGCCACAACGACCGTTCGACCCGGAAAAGGCGAAGGCCCACCTGAAGAAATCCGGCATCACCGGAGCGGTACCGGTAGTCGCATCGCCCGCGGCTCTGTACTCGGTGGAAATGGCTTTGGTGATGCAGCAGACGGCCAAGAGCATCGGCCTGGACCTCGATGTCAAGCGCATGCCGGCCGACGGCTACTGGTCTAACCACTGGCTGAACAGCGCCGTGGGGTTCGGCAACGTCAACCCGCGCCCCAGTGCCGACATCCTGCTCACTCAGTTCTTCAA
>DATEZE010000186.1:0-4166 GCA_035255845.1 Burkholderiaceae bacterium
AGAAACTCGAGGTACGCCTGCGCGACGGTACGGGTGCCCTTCCGGTCGACATTGCGATCGATCAGTGCGACCGGCGGTTCCGCCAGGATGCTCTGCGAGGGATAAACGATCTCGAAGCGGTCCGGTCCCAGTTCGCGGATCGCGAGCAGCGCCTCGTTCTCCCAGGCGACCAGGACGTCGCCGATGCCACGTTCCACGAAGGTGGTCGTGGAGCCGCGCGCGCCGGAATCCAGCACCGGCACGTTGCGATAGACCGCGGCGACGAATTCACGCGCCTTTGCGTCGCTACCCCCCGGCTGCCGCATCGCGTAGCCCCAAGCGGCCAGATAGTTCCAACGCGCGCCGCCCGAAGTCTTCGGGTTCGGTGTGATCACGGCCACGCCGCTGCGCGCGAGGTCACCCCAGTCACGGATGCCTTTTGGATTGCCCTTGCGTACCAGGAATACGATCGTCGACGTGTAAGGAGCGCTGTTGGCCGGAAGGCGCTTCTGCCAGTCGGCCGGGAGCAGCCGCGCCCGTGCCGCGATTTCGTCGATGTCGTAGGCGAGCGCAAGCGTGACGACGTCGGCATCGAGACCATCGATGACCGAGCGCGCCTGCTTGCCCGAGCCGCCATGCGACTGGCGGATCGTGACCGCCTGGCCGGTCCGCGCGAGCCAGTCGGCGGCGAACGCCTTGTTGATGTCCTGATAGAGCTCCCGCGTCGGGTCGTAGGACACATTCAGCAGCGTGACGCGCGACTGCGCCTGGCTGTATAGCGGAATCAGCGCAAAGCCGAGCGCCAGCCCGGCGCCTGCGATGCGTGCCAGCAGACGCAGCGCGCGGCTTGAAATGTTCATCAGAGTTCCATCTTCATGTTCGCGGCTCGCAAGTGTCGGCGGTCACCGCAACAAGCCAACGAACTTGTACTTAGAAGCTATGCAGCGCCGTGTATATGACGACAAACAGCGCCCGGCACCACTTCAGTGCGCATACGGTCGGTCATCGGTTTGACCACCGCCTTGCGATATATCGACAGCAGCAATCGTTAGAAGCCGAGGCCCCGCGCGCTTCTACATTCGCCCTTCTATGTATCGCTACGACTCTATCGATCGCGCGCTGGTCCTCGAACGCGTCGCCGAATATCGCGACCAGGTGAGGCGTTTCCTCGGCGGCCAGCTCTCCGAGGACGAGTTCCGGCCGCTGCGTCTGCGCAATGGCCTTTATCTGCAACGGCACGCGCCGATGCTGCGCATCGCGATTCCCTACGGGCTGGTGTCGTCGCGACAGCTGCGCACGCTCGCCGCGATCGCGCGCGAACACGATCGAGGCTATGGCCATTTCTCGACACGCCAGAACATCCAATTCAACTGGATCCGGCTGGAAGAGACGCCCGACATCCTGGCGCGGCTCGCCGAAGTCGAGATGCATGCAATACAGACCAGCGGCAACAGCTTGCGCAACATCACTTCGGACGAGTACGCCGGCATCGCGCCCGACGAGATCGTCGACCCGCGCGCGTTTTGCGAGATCGTGCGACAGTGGTCTGCCATCCACCCCGAGTTCAGCTGGCTGCCGCGCAAGTTCAAGATCGCGATCAGCGGCGCGCGCGAGGATCGCGCCGCGGTTGCCTTCCACGACATCGGCTTGCATCTGGTGCGTTCCGCCGACGGCGAAACCGGCTTCAGGGTGCTGGTTGGGGGCGGCATGGGCCGCACACCGATGATCGGCAGCGTGATCCGCGAGTTCCTGCCGTGGCGGGACATGCTGACCTACGTCGAGTCGATCTTGCGCGTCTACAACCTGCATGGTCGACGCGACAACATCTTCAAGGCCCGCATCAAGATCCTGGTGCGTGCACTCGGCATCGACGAGTTCGCGCGCCAGGTCGAAGCCGATTTCGCAGAAACCGTCGGCAGGGCCACGACATTGACGTCACAGGAACTCGAACGCGTGCTTGCCCACTTCACGCCGCCACCGTATGAAACGCTCGGCGAAACAGCCCTGCCGTCGCAGGACCGTGCCTTCCTGCGCTGGGTCGAGCGCAATGTCAGGCCGCATCGCGTGCACGGCTACCGCGCCGTTGTGTTGTCGCTCAAGGCCACGGGCTTCGCGCCAGGTGACATCACGGACCAGCAGCTCGACACCGTCGCCGACTGGGCGGAGCGCTACGGCTTCGGGGAGGTCCGCGTATCGCACCAGCAGAACCTGCTGCTGCCTGACGTGCGCGTCGACCAACTGCACGCCCTTTGGATCGAGGCCCGCGCCGCGGGGCTCGCCACGCCGAACATCGGCCTGCTGACCGACGTGATCGCCTGCCCCGGCGGTGACTTCTGCTCGCTGGCCAATGCGAAGTCGATCCCGATCGCGCAGGACATCCAGCGCCGCTTCGATGATCTCGACTTCCTGCACGACCTCGGTGAACTCAACCTGAACATCTCGGGCTGCATCAACTCGTGTGGACATCATCACGTCGGCCACATCGGCATCCTCGGCGTCGACAAAGATGGCGATGAGTGGTACCAGGTCTCGATCGGTGGCGCCGACGGCTCGGACGCGGCGGGCGGCCGCAATGCCGTCGGCCGAATCATCGGTCCGTCGTTTGCAGCCGATCAGGTCACTGAAGTGGTCGCGCGACTGATCGACTGTTACGTCGAACTGCGCGAGGAGGGGGAGCGCTTTATCGACACCGTCACGCGCGTCGGTGTCGGTCCGTTCAAGGACAACGTCTATCGCCACGTTGTACCAGCGCAGCGCGATCCGGCCACTGTCGCGCAAGCGGCTCCGCCGGCCGAGCGCCGCTTGCTGCACGAGGCGACCTGATGCATTCTTCGACGACCGCCGCGGCTGCGTTGCCTCCCCGCATCCTCACCCGAGAAGGCACCTTCATCGACGACTCCTGGACGGTGCTTGACAGTGCCGCAGAGGCGCGCGCCGACGGGCCCGCGTTGCTGCCGCTTGCCGACTATCTCGCGCAGCCGCAGCCCACCACGCACGGCGTGTGGCTCGCGCCGACCGACAACGCCGCGGCGCTCGAGGCGCATCTGGCGACGCTACCGCTGATCGCGGTGCGCTTCCCTTCGTTCGGCGACGGGCGCGGCTACTCAATCGCCGCGCTGCTGCGCCGAGGCGGATACCGTGGCGATCTGCGCGCGATCGGCGAAGTGCTCGTCGACCAGCTGCACATGCTGCGGCGGGTCGGGTTCACCTCCTTCGCATTGCGCGCGGACCAGACGGAGCAAGACGCTCTGATTGCACTCAACCGCTATTCCGACCCCTACCAGGGCAGCTACGACGCACTGCTGCCGGCATTTCGGCGTCAACCACGGCTAGGAGCCACCGGATGAACGCCGCACCGATTCTCTGGCAGCGCCCGCACCCCAAGGCCGAACCCTCGGGTTTCGCCGGGCGCGTGGAAACGCTGCATGGATTGCTGGCCACTATTGCAGGTCGGCACGCGCACGCAGCGTTGGCGTCGAGCCTGAGCGCCGAAGACGTCGTGCTGACGCACGCGATCGCGACACTCGACGTGCCGATCGAAATCTTCGTGATCGACACCGGGCGCCTGCATCGGCAGACGCTCGCGCTCGTTGCGACGCTCGAGCAGCGGTTCGGCACCGTTCTGCGGATTCACCGCCCTGACGGTGCAGCGGTCGCGCGGCATGTGGATGCACATGGCGAGTTCGGCTTCTACGACAGCCTCGAAGTCCGCAAAGACTGCTGTCACCTGCGCAAAGTGGAACCGCTCGAGCGCGCGCTGGCGGGCCGTGATGCCTGGCTGACCGGTCAGCGCCGCACTCATGGTCCGGAACGTGCGCGGCTTGCTCCGCAGGAGCGCGATGAGGCGCGCGGCATCACCAAGTACAACCCGCTGGCGCTCTGGAGTGACGACGACGTGTGGCACTACACCGACCGGCACGAATTGCCGTTCAACGCGCTGTACGCGAAGGGCTTCCCGTCGATCGGCTGCGAACCTTGCACGCGGGCGGTGCGCGCGGAAGAAGACCCCCGCGCCGGCCGCTGGTGGTGGGAACAGGGCCACACCAAAGAGTGCGGCCTGCACGCCGAAGCGCGCCACGCAAAGATTCCTGCCCCGGAGCCTGTCTGATGTCCGCCGTCCTTGCCTCCCTGCCGCAGGCCGTCGCGACAAGGCTCGACCACCTGAGTTGGCTCGAATCGGAGTCGAT
>DATEZE010000187.1:0-10640 GCA_035255845.1 Burkholderiaceae bacterium
GAGCGTGACGATCGCGACCAGCACCGCGTCCCAGCCGCTGTGATTGCGCCTACCGTGGGTCGCGTTGAAACGAGCGTCGAAGCGCTCGTCCGGCATCAACGCAATGACGAGCCCCTGGATGAATCCTGCCGTCACCGGGATCATCAGCACGAAGAACGCCGGTGTCTGATACCAGTTGCGAACGCCAATCAGCAGCGGCAGCGTCAGCACGCTGACGCCGAGCGGCAGCCACCAGCCCTTTTGTCCGAGGTACAGACGATTCGCACCAGCTGCGCCGGCGACCGACGCGAGTAGCGCAGCGAGAGCCTTGTGGCGGAATTTCGTCATACGGGAGACATCGGCTATACGTCGGCGCGGCATCATACGAACGTTCGCGGCCGCTGCTGCCAGGCGACCGGGCCGCTATGTCCCCAGGCTGGATCGGCTGGCTTGCCTGTCGCTGCGGCACACAGATACAATCATGGGTTTTCCGCGTGGCCGCACCGCTTGGAAGTCGAGACGGCGCCGGTGTCCGCGGACCGATGAGCGCTCGACGTCTGGCGTGAAGCCATTCGGTCGACATGACGCACGGTTCGAGCGATCCGCAAGCGCGGACCGAACCGGAAATCTGCAAAGGAACCAACATGGTCGTTATTCGACTTGCCCGTGGCGGCGCCAAGAAGCGGCCGTTCTTCAACATCGTCGCGACTGATTCGCGCAATCCGCGCGATGGTCGCTTCATCGAACGCGTCGGGTTCTACAATCCGGTCGCGGCGGAAAACGAGCCCAAGCTGCGCATCGCGGCGGACCGGCTGAACTACTGGACCGGGGTCGGCGCACGCATGTCGCCGACGGTTGCTCGTCTAGTGAAGGAACACGCGCCAGCGACGGCGTAAGCAAGGTGACCGGGCAAGGCGATGCGGCTGCCAGTGCAGCCGAGGTTCCGCCGGACCTGGTCGAATTGGGAGCGGTGCGGGGCGCACACGGGCTCATCGGCTGGGTACGCATCCGACTGCTCGGTTCGGATGGGACGGTTCTGCTGAACACGCCGGACTGGTGGTTGGGCAAGGCGGGCGCGAACTGGAGCGTGAAGCCCACCGGGCGGCGGCGCCACGGAAGCGAGTTGCTAGGAAAGTGGCCCGGCTGCGATTCCAAAGAGGCAGCCGATGCCCTGAAAGGCGCCTCGGTCGCGGTGCCACGCAGCGGCTTTCCTGCCTTGGCAGAGAGTGAGCATTACTGGGTCGATCTGCCGGGGTGTCGGATCGTTGATCGCGACGGTAAAGACCTCGGCAAGGTCACCGGGCTGCGCGAGAACGCTGGTGGCCAGTGGCTGGAAGTGAGCGATGGAGTTCGCAGCAGCGCGATGCTGATACCTCTGGTCGAACAGTTTGTGGACTCGATCGATCCGGCGGCACGAATCATCCGGGTTGACTGGAAGCCGGACTGGTAAGGCACTTGTCGGATAGGTGAAGCAGAGTCGCTGATGCGCTTCGATGTAGTAACGCTCTTCCCTGCGATGTTTGCAGCAATCACCGAGCAGGGCATTACGCGGCGCGCGTACGAACTCGGGCTGTGGTCGCTGCGGACATGCAATCCGCGCGATTTCACGTCGGATGCGCACCGCACGGTCGACGATCGGCCGTATGGGGGCGGCCCGGGCATGGTGATGATGGCCGAGCCGCTGGCGCTTGCAGTCGAGACTCTGCGTCGGGACGGGGGCGGCGCGCAGGTGATCGCGCTGGCGCCGGGCGGAAAACCGCTGACCGACGCGACGGTCCGGCAGTACGCAGAACGGGGCGCATCGCTTGCGCTGGTTTGCGGGCGGTACGAGGGCATTGATCAGCGCTTCCTCGACGCGTGTGTTGACGAGGTGGTGTCGGTCGGGGACTTCGTCATGTCAGGCGGTGAACTGGCCGCGATGGCCTTGATCGACGCCGTGGTGCGCCAGTTGCCGGGCGCACTGAAGGACGAGTCCGTGGACGACGAATCGTTCGCTACTGGGCTGCTTGACGGCCCGCACTACACGCGCCCCGAAGTGTGGCGCGAGCAGTCAGTGCCGCAGGTGCTCCTCTCGGGGCATCATCGGGACATCGAGGCGTGGCGACGACGCGAGGCGTTGCAGGCCACGCTGAGCAACAGGCCGGACTTGCTCCGGCAAGCGCGCGCGGAAGGACGATTGACCGCACGCGACGAAAGTGATTTGCGCGAACTGGCGCAGATGGGTGCAGCGGCGAGCAGGTCCGCTGCGTGAACACAACCATCCTCTCGCACGGCAGACAACGATGAGAGCCGCACGATGATGGGTACAGGAGCTTGACCATGAACATCATCCAGAAGCTGGAGCAGGAAGAGCTGGCGCGCGTTTCCGCCAACAAGTCGATCCCGGAATTCGCACCGGGTGACACGGTTATCGTCAATGTGAATGTCGTCGAAGGCAACCGCAAGCGTGTCCAGGCCTACGAAGGCGTCGTCATCGGCCGGCGCAATCGCGGTCTTAATTCGTCCTTTGTCGTCCGCAAGGTCTCGAGCGGCGAAGGCGTCGAGCGGACGTTTCAGCTCTATTCGCCGACGATTGCATCGATCGAAGTCAAGCGCCGCGGCGATGTCCGCCGCGCGAAGCTCTACTACCTGCGCGACCGCTCCGGCAAGTCGGCTCGGATCCGCGAGAAGCTGACGCACAAGTCCGCGGCTGAAAAGGCGGCGGCGGACGAGGCGGCTCAATAGTCGCCGACGCAGTGTGCGGGGCCGCCGGGGGCGGCCCTTTGCTTTTCTGTCGCAAGCCGCTCCGCAACCCACGATGACACCCATGGCCGCAACGCCCGGACGTCCGCTGTTCAATCCGGAAACCGTGCCGCTCGATCCCTCGTTCTCGGAGCCCGGCGCCCGCGGCACGCCTGTTCCTTCGGAACGGTTGCGGCCCGCCGCGCTGCGCCAGCGGTTCGGGGCACAGTTGGCATGGACCCCGGAGTTGCGCGCCGATCCGCGCCTTTTCATGCCGGACCTAGAGCCGCGACCCGCCGCAGTGCTCGTGCCGCTGATCGCGCGTGGCAACGATGTTCGCGTACTGCTGACCGAACGCACCGCGCACCTGAACGATCACGCGGGACAGATCAGTTTTCCCGGCGGTCGTGTCGAGGAGGGCGACGCCGACCCGCGCGCAACGGCGTTACGCGAGACTGAGGAGGAGATCGGCCTGGCATCGGCCGCAGTCGACATCGTCGGCGAACTGCCGGAGTACACGACGGCGACCGGCTATCGCGTGACGCCGGTGATCGGACTGATCGAACGTCCGTTTTCACTGGCGCTGGACGCGTTCGAGGTCTCGGAGGCATTCGAGGTGCCGCTCGAGTTCCTGATGAACCCGGCCAATCACGAGCGGCGCATCGTGACTCTCGGCGAGATGAGCCGAACGTTCTATGCAATGCCGTACGAAGCGGCTCGGCGTTATTTCATCTGGGGTGCCACGGCCGGCATGCTGCGCAACCTGTATCAGTTTCTGCGCGCCTGATCGCGCCGTCGGCGCCTCTACAATGCGCGGCGAGGAGGACGCAAGTGGCCTGGCTCTCGCTTGTCATCACTTTGCTCGCCGAGCAACTGCGCCCGTTGCCGACGAACAATCCGGTGTATGCGTCAGTCCGCGAAGTCTCGTCGTGGGCGGAACGCAATCTCAACGCCGGTCAGGCGCGTCACGGGTTCTATGCGTGGTTGCTGGTTGTCGTCGGCCTCACGCTTGCAGTCGGCGCCGTCTGGTCACTTCTGGTCTCTATCTCATGGTTTCTCGGCTTGGCGCTGAACGTCGTCGTCCTGTATTTCGCGCTCGGATTCCGGCAGTTCAGCCATCACGGCAGCGAGATCCAGGTAGCCATCGCCAACGGCGACATCGCGGCGGCGCGGCGCGAACTGACCGCATGGAAACGGCTGAGCGACCCGACATTCACCGCGGCCGACCTGTCGCAGGAGGAGGTCGTGCGGCAGGCGATCGAGCACGGACTGCTGCTGGCGCAGCGCCACGTGTTTGGCGTGTTCTTCTGGTTCGTTGTGTTGCCGGGCCCGATGGGTGCCGTGCTGTACCGAATGGCCGAGCATTCAGCGCGCGTCTGGAACAGGGCGCCGGTGCCGCCCGCCCCGCCCGACCGCTTCGGCGAGTTCGCACGCAAGGCGTTCGCCTGGATCGATTGGGCGCCGGCACGACTGACCGCGCTGGGCTACGCGATCGTCGGTGACTTCGAGGGCGCAATTTACTGCTGGCGCCAAGTGGCTCGGCGTCCGGCAGCGCCCGGACTGCCGGGGCCCGACGCACGCACGCTGATTCTTGCAGCAGCGAGTGGCGCGCTCGGATTGCGGCTGATGCCGGAAGCGGAAGCTGCGACGGTCTTCGACGAAGTCGGCAACGAGGGTGCAGGACTTGCCGAGCCGAGGCCAGCGGCTCTGCGTGCGGTGGTCGGCCTGGTGTGGCGTGCGCTGCTGCTCTGGTTGACGCTGTTGCTACTGCTGACGCTGGCGAGCTGGCTCGCCTGAACAAACGCTTAGGCCGGGCGCGCAGCTCCGCAGCGCCAGCAGGCGCCGAATTGCGGCTCGAGCGGCTCGCCGCAATCCGTGCAGTTCCACTGCGGTCCTTGCGGCGGCCGTTGTAGCTGCCGCAGTATCTCCAGTGCGCGCGGCTCGTCATACGTGTGCTCGATCCACAGTTGTGGCGCGCACTCAAGAAACGGGATCTCGCCGATCGCACCCGACAGCATCGTGTTGCGGAGCTCACAGCGGATGCCAGCCGCGCGCAGCGACTCTGCCCAGATCGTTGCGAGCACGAGGTGATCGGCGCGGGCCAGCAGCTTCATCGTCACAGGGCCTCGACCATCGCCCGATAGAACTGGTATCGACCGGACGATATCGCACCATCATGCAACGCGGCCAGGATGGCGCAGCCGGGCTCGACAAGATGGCGGCAGTCGAGAAACCGGCACTGGCCAAGATGAGGCCTGAATTCAGGGAAACCGGCGACGATCTGAGCAGCACTGAGATGAACCAGGCCGAATTCCTTGAACCCGGGCGTATCGACCAGTGCGCCTCCGTCAGGCAGCCGGAACCAGCGCGCCGCCGTCGTCGTCTGCTTGCCGAGGTCGAGGCGTTCAGAATGCTCGCGCGTGCGTGCCTGCGCGCTCGGCACCAGCAGGTTCAGCAATGTCGACTTGCCCATTCCAGACTCGCCGACCAGCAGGGAACTCCTGTCTGCGACGCGTGGCGCCAGTGTCGACAACGCAGCGGCCGGCTCGGCTCGTGCCGACACGATGGTGGTATGCACACCAAGCGCAGCGATCTCGTCGAGCGCAAACTGCGCTTCGGCCGTGCCTTCGGCGACGTCCGACTTGTTGCGCACCACGATCGCGTCGATGCCTGCGGCCTCCGCGGCCAACAGCGCCTTCCAGACGAACCAGCGGTTGAAAGACGGGCGCGAAGCGAAGACCACCAGCACCTGGTCGATGTTGGCCGCGAGTTCCTTGGTCCGGAACTCGTCCGCGCGAAAAAGCAGGCTGCGGCGCGGCTCGATCGATTCGACAGTCGCCTGCCCAGGCGCAGAGACAGTCGCCTCGACACGATCTCCAACGACGACGTCACCACGGCGCCCGCGCCGAACCGCGGGCCATTCGGCTCCTTGATCGTCTTCGAGCAGGCAGCTGCGGCCAAAGGTTGCGACGGCGCGCGCGCTGAAACGCGGCGCATCCCGCCGCGCCGCTCCCTTCATGCAGCCGCTGCGCGCCGGCCGAGTGACGCCGCGGCCACTGTGCCCGAGTGCCGCGCCACGCTCATCGCGGTCTCATGCCTGGACTGCTGCGACGAGCCGCTGCACCCGCAGCGAGGCCGGCGGGTGC
Organism: Burkholderiaceae bacterium; assembly: GCA_035255845.1. Taxonomy (GTDB): domain Bacteria; phylum Pseudomonadota; class Gammaproteobacteria; order Burkholderiales; family Burkholderiaceae_F; genus JALORV01. The sequence continues at coordinate 5,847 of DATEZE010000187.1, forward strand.
GAGTCGTAGAACGCCGAGTGGATCGGATCCGGGGTCAGCGTCGATGCATTGTCTTCGTAGAGCTTGACGAGCGCGCTAACGAGGTCCTGTGCCGACGCATGCCGGGCTGCAAAAGCATCGGCCTCGAATTCGTGGCGCCGCGATAGGTGGCTCGCCACTGGCGCAAACAGGAAAGTGAACACCGGCAGCACGAGCATGAAAAGCACGAGCGCGATGCCTTCGTTGCCCCCGCTCAGTGATGGCGTCACGCCGAGCCCGATATAAAACCAGGACTGCTCGGCGAGGAAGCCAAGCAGCACGAGAAAAACCAGGCTCGCGACGAATGAGACCGCCATGCGCTTGGCGATGTGCTTCAGCTTGAAGTGTCCGAGCTCATGCGCCAGCACGGCCTCGATCTCCTGCGGCTGCAGCCGGTCGACCAGCGTGTCGAAGAAAACAATGCGCTTGGCGCGGCCGAGGCCGGTGAAATAGGCATTGCCGTGCGCGGATCGGCGCGAGCCATCCATGACGAACACGCCCTTGCTCGCAAACCCCGTGCGCTGCAGCAGTGCAGCGATGCGGTCGGCGAGGCCCGAGTCTTTCAGCGGTTCGAACCGGTTAAACAGTGGCGCAATCAACGTCGGATAGATGACCAGCACCAGCGCGTTAAATGTGACCCAGAGCAGCCAGGCGTATAGCCACCAGAGCGGTCCGGCACTGCGCATCAGTCCGACGACAGCCGCCAGCAGCGGCAACCCCAACACGACGGCGATCACGGAGGCTTTGATCAGATCGATCAGCCACAGTCGCAGCGTCATCCGATTGAAGCCGAACCGCTGCTCGATGCGGAATTGCCTGAACCACGAAAAGGGCAGGTCAACGACGGCGAGCAGCAGCACGACCGTGGCGACGACGGCGAGCTGAAATGCGTAGTCGCCGTCGATCCACTCATGCAGCGTGTCGGCGATCCACTGCAGGCCACCAAGCAGCGTCAGCGCAATCAGCACAATGGCGCCGACCGCGGTCTCGAGAAGCGCCAGCCGGGTCTTCGCGATCGTGTATGCGGCCGCCTTGCGATGGGCGTCGATGCCGACCCGGTCGGCAAACTGGCCCGGCACCGCACCCGCGTGCTGCGCCACGTAGCGCACCTGACGCCAGGCCAACCAGTACTTGAGCCCTATCATCAGCAGCAGGAATACGACGAAGGACAGTGAGAGGATCTGGGACATTGGGGAAGTAGTAGTTCGCAGATCACCGACCCGGGGGCCGCGGCGTGCCATGCGACAATCGCCGGCTCCCTTTCGATCGCTGCGCCTCGATCGAGCAACGCGAAAATTATGTCACAGCCCCTGCAGCAGCCCGCGCCGCGCGGCGAGCGTTACAGCGAAAACAATCTCGTCTGGGTCGATATGGAGATGTCCGGATTGAATCCGGACTCTGACCGCGTGCTCGAGATCGCGATCGTGATCACCGACTCCGAGCTTGAGGTCGTTGCGGAGGGGCCCGTGCTGGTCCTGCACCAGTCAGATGCCGTGCTCGGCGGCATGGACAACTGGAATACCTCGACCCACGGGCGGTCCGGACTGACGGCGAAGGTGCGCGAGTCGACGATGGACGAGTCGATGGCCAGTGACCTGCTGCTCGCATTCATGCAGCAGCACGTGCCGCCCGGCAAGTCACCGATGTGCGGCAACTCGATCTGCCAGGACCGGCGCTTCATGGCGCGCTGGATGCCTCGGCTCGAAGCGTGTTTTCACTACCGCAACCTCGACGTCAGCACGCTAAAAGAGCTTGCCCGCCGCTGGAATCCGGCGGTTTACCGGTCTTTCGAGAAGAAAAGCCGGCATGAGGCGCTGGCCGACATCTACGAGTCAATCGACGAACTGAAGCATTACCGCACGCACTGGCTCGGCGCGCGCACGACGCTCTAGCGTTTGCCGCGGTCTTCTGTAGCTTCGGCGCCCGGCACTGCGGCGGCCGCCGCCACGGTTGCCGTCGCGGCCACTTCTTCGGCGACGTGCGCATCCTGCGAACTGACCCAGGCGCGCCCGAGCGCGAGACCGAGCGCCAACAGAACCGGGCCGAGGATCACACCGATGAAGCCGAACGCGACGACGCCGCCAAGCACGCCGAGGAAAATGAGTCCGAGCGACAGCGTCGATCCCCGTGCGATCAGCAACGGCTTCAGGAAGTTGTCGATGCTGCTGATCACCACGGTGCCCCAGATCACCATGAAGACGGCCCAGCCCGGCTCGCCCTTTGCATAGAGCCAGATCGCGGCGCCGCCCCAGACCAGCACCGGGCCCATCGGAACGACCGACAGCACGAACGTGGCCACGGCCAGCATGAATGCGCCCGGCACACCGGCAATCACGAATCCGATCAGCGCGACCAGTGCCTGCGCGGCCGCGGTGCCGACGATTCCGATGAACACGCTTCGGGTGGTGCTCGTGACGATCGTCATCACCTCGCTACTGAGGTGGCCTGACAGCCGCTCCGACGCGCGGCGCAGAACCGCGACGATGCGGTCGCCGTCCCGGTAATAGAAGAACACGATGAAGGCCACCAGCAGCAGCTGCAGGATGCCGTCGCCCAGGACCCGGACGAAGGCGAGCGAAAGGCGGCCGGCCGGTTCCATCGCCCGCTCCAGCAGCGCGGCGAGTTGATCGCGATCGACCAGCAGCGACTCGATCTCCATATAGGCGCGTTCGCCGATCAGCGGCACGCGCTTCAGCGCCTCGGGCGCGTGCAGCCCACCTTTCATCCAGCCCTTTGCAACTTCGACGACCGCCGGGAGTTGATCGGCGGCCGCAGCGGAAAGCAGGCTGATCGGAATGATGACCAGCACCAGGATCGCGAGCAGCATCACTGTTGCAGCCAGCGTCGGATTACCGCCGAGCGAGCGTCTCAGCCGCTCGAACAGTGGCCAGGTGGCGATGGCCAACACGCCGGCGAAGACCATCGCCGATACGAACGGCTTCACCACCAGGAACACACCGACGAGAACGATCGCGGTCCCGCCGAGCCGCAGCAGCGTGTCTAAATTGGCCTGGAAGGAGGGCATGTTTGCGGACTAGGCGCGATCGCGGCAGGGAGCGGAGCTTAGCCGGTCCCGCGAGTGAGTTCGCAACGCTATCCTCGAGCCATCGGAGATGGAGGTCGGGCAATGGCGGCGGGGGTACGCGGACGCCGTGGGCGCCCGATGTCGCTGAGAGCGTCCCTCCGCCGGGAATTGAACCCAGATCTAGCGCTTAGGAGGCACTTGTTCTGTCCGTTGAACTACGGAGGGCGCGGAAAGTATAGCGATGGCTCACGTAGAATCCGCCGCCGAGCGAAAGTCGTCGTGCTGATGCGGTCGTCGGCCGGTTTGCCACGGACCGATATTGCCTAATCCGTAATCAACCCGGCGTGATCGAGTCGTGGCGCGGCTTAGCGGGCCGTTTCAACATCGCTTTCCACAGCCACTGGGGATAACTCGCAGGTTCAGGATGCAAGACAAAGTCCGTGCTGCAGCGAAACGCACCGCCGACTATGGCGAGGCGTCGATCCGGGTACTCAAGGGTCTAGAGCCAGTACGGCAGCGGCCGGGGATGTATACGCGGACCGACAGCCCGCTGCACATCATCCAGGAAGCGATCGACAACGCGGCCGATGAGATCCTCGCCGGCTTTGGCGGCCACATCGACGTCATGCTCTACCGCGACGGTTCGGTAAGCGTCGAGGATGACGGACGCGGCATCCCGGTCGGGCTGCATCCGGAAGAAAAGGCGCCGGTGGTCGAGATCGTCTTCACGCGATTGCATGCCGGCGGAAAGTTCGACAAGCGTGCCGGAGGCGTGTATTCGTTCGCCGGCGGACTGCACGGTGTCGGCGTATCGGTCACGAACGCGCTGTCGGCACGGCTGGACGTCACGGTGTGGCGCGAAGGCAAGATGCATACGATCGCCTTTGCCGACGGTGAAGTCAGTCAGCCGTTGAAGTCGGCCGCGGCGAAGGGCAAGGGCAAGCCGAGCGGCACGCGCGTGCGCGCGTGGCCGAACCCGCGCTATTTCGATTCCGCACAGGTGCCGGTCGACGAGCTCGAGCGCCTGCTGCGCAGCAAGGCGGTGCTGCTGCCCGGCGCCGAAGTGACGCTAACGGTAGAGAAAAGCGGCGCCGTGCAGCGCTGGCGCTATGAGGGTGGACTGCGCGAGTACCTGCTCGATTCGCTTCCGGTCGATCCAATGCTGCCGCCGTTCGAGTCGAGCGGCTATGCCGCAGCCGACGACCAGAATTACGCCGAAGGAGAGGGCGCCAGCTGGGTCGTCGTCTGGACCGACGACGGCGCGGTCACGCGTGAATCGTATGTAAATCTGATTCCGACACCGGCTGGCGGTACACACGAGGCCGGACTGCGCGAAGGGCTCTTCGGTGCAGTGCGCGCCTTCGTCGATGCGCACGGTCTGCTGCCGAAGGGCGTAAAGCTTCTGCCCGAAGACGTCTTCGCGCGAGCGAGCTTCGTGCTGTCTGCGAAGGTCCTCGATCCGCAGTTTCAGGGTCAGATCAAGGAAAGGCTGAACAGCCGCGATGCGCTGCGCTTGGTGTCATCGTTTGTGCGGCCACAGCTCGAGTTCTGGCTCAACCAGCACCCGAACGAGGGCCGCCAGCTCGCCGAGCTCGTGATTCAGCAGGCGCAGGCGCGCGCGCGCGCCGGCCAGAAGGTCGAGAAGAAAAAGGGTTCGGCCGTTGCGGTTCTTCCTGGCAAACTGACCGATTGCGAGTCGCGCGAGGTCGCGCGCAACGAGCTCTTTCTCGTCGAGGGCGACTCCGCCGGCG
>DATEZE010000188.1:0-7323 GCA_035255845.1 Burkholderiaceae bacterium
GCGTCTCTCGTGTACGCGACCCGCTGCGCGGGTCGCACGTGCACTCGCTCCGGTACGCGCGCTGCGCGCGCGCTCGCCACTAATCAGTCGGCTGCGCTCCGGAGCGGCCGAGCGCTTCGCCGATATCAGCAGCACAGCACCCACCCTGCCCTCCCGCCACGCGGGAGGGATCTGACACCCCTCCCTCACCCTCCCCGCCCGGCGGGGAGGGAATGCGACGCCCCGCAGCGCGAACTGCATCGCGGGGTGGGGTGCCGTGAAGTTGGAAATCGGCGGAGCGCGCGCCCGCTCCGGAGCGCAGCCGACTGATCAGGCTTGAGCGGCTAAGCGAAGCGGCAGCCGTGCCGCGACGAGTGCACGTGCGATCGGCAAAGCCGATCGCGTACACGAGGAGCGGCCGTCAGGCGTACAGCGGCAGCTCGAGTTCGCGCACGAGCGCGGAATTGACGTAGGCGTGGAGCGCGAGGCGCTCCAGATCGGTGAGATTGACGAAGGCCACGCCGAGCGTCTGATCGGTCGCGCCCGGCTCCGGTTTGCGAACGGCACGGGCGCGCGCTTCGATCAGGACTTCCTGCTCGGCAACCTGCACACGGAACACGACGCGCACTTCGTCGTAGAACACTGAGAGTTCGTCCTGCAGCGTGATCGCTGCGCCGGCGGTCGACAGGTCATGAATGACGCCCTTGGCAAAACGGCCGGTGGCGAGCTGTCGCGGATAGACCATGCACTGCAAGTCGGTGCGAACCCGGCGGGCCGCACGCAGGTTGCGCTTCTCGACCTGGCGCGTGCCGGCCCAGCCAATGTGCAGGTAAGGAAACGGCGCCGTGCAGACCTTGAGCAGCGGTGCGACGAACTCGTAGACAAATTCGCCCGAGAAACTGCGGAAGCGATACAGCCGCCCCTCGCGCAGGTACAGCTGAGTGTCGTCCGGTGATGTGATCAGCAGCGATTTGCCTTCGTGCACGCCGATCAGCTTCACGGTGACCGCGGTCTGCAGGTTCTCGCCGTCTAGCCACATCTTGAGCTGGCGCCACGACGCGATCTCGCGGTTCGCCGCTTGGCGGTCCGATACTGTTGCGCCCGCGCCGACGACGGTCGGCACGGTGATGCTGGCCAGTGTCGAAGCGCCCGTTGAGCGATTCAGTGCATTGAGTCCGACGGTCGTGGGTTCAGTGAGGTCCATGGCGCGGTCCCGCTTGTCGAAGTGTCCCAAGTTTGCGGTATTCAGCAGCCACCAAGTGCGCGGAGAACACCACGCTGGGCCGCCCAATTCGTGTCTTGGTGCTGCAGCCCCCGCCGGTCGGTGCAATCGCTTGAAAAGCGCCGGTCCGGTCAAGCCGCGGCACGGCCTGCCGAAATCATGAATGTGGAACCGGTTCGGGCCCGTTGCCTTCTTGGTCCCCGCCGAGCACCGACCCGCTCCGTGTTCCACCCCACTCACACGCCGATGACGACGCCCGCGCCGACCCGCTTCCTGATCGTCGATGACTTTCCGACGATGCGCCGCATTCTGCGCAATCTGCTGTCCGAGCTCGGGATCCGCCAGGTGGACGAGGCCGGCGACGGCCGCGAGGCGCTCGAACTGTTGCGTCAGAACCCGTACGACTTCGTCATCAGCGACATCAACATGCCGCGCATCAATGGTTATGAGCTGCTGCGTCAGATCCGCGCCGACTCGGCGCTGAAGACGCTGCCGGTGCTGCTGATCACCAGCGAGGCGAGCAAGGACGACGTTCTGCAGGCAATCCGCCTCGGCGCCAACGGCACGATCCTGAAGCCGCTGACGAAATCGTCGCTCGAAGAAAAAGTTCGCAATATCCAGCTGCGTTCCTCAGCGTGGCCGTCCTGCCCGGCAACACGTCCAGCGACGGCGGCATAACCGCCGCGCCGGTCGCAAGCACCGCCACACCCGCAGCGCCTGAACCGCCCGCTGTCGTCGATAGAATCGACGCATCATCTGGGCGGGAGAGGCCATGAAAACCAGGGTCATCAACGTAGCGGCTACGGCCGCACTGGCCGCGGCCGGGCTTGCCGCCTGCGCGCCGGACGCGTGGCAGAACTACAAGGCGTCCGGTTTCAACGAGTACCTGAACGTCGTCCAGACCGAGTGCCAGCCGCTCTGGATCGGCGATATGTACCTGACGACTTTCGATGCCTCGGCGGTGCCTTCGCAGCCGGGTCGCTTCGACTCGCTGCTCGATATGACGTCGAAGCTCTACTACAACCGCAGCTCGCCAAGCGATTTCCGCTTGGCGATTCAGTCGCTGGTGCTTTCTCCCGATGACCCGAGGACCAACCGCTCGATCGACTGCATGATCGCGAAGCTGCCTGCCGACCGGCCACGTACGCCCGGCGGACCGGTGCGCTGATGCGGGTCAGGTGTGCCCGAGCACCGGGTGCGGCCGGTACGGTGCTTCGAGCGCAGCGGATTCCTCGGCGGACAGCGTGAGGTCGAGCGCCTGCACCGCTTCCTCGATCTGCCACACCTGGCTGGCACCGACGATCGGTGCAGCAACACCCGGTCGGCCGAGCAGCCATCGATAGGCGAGGGCCGCGCACGGCAAGCGTCTCGCCTCGGCCAGTCGCTGCAGAGCACCCAGCACAGAGAAGTCGCTGTCCTCGTAATACAGCTTGAGCGCGATTTCGTCGGTACGCGCACGTGCGGTTGCACCGGTACTGCGGTCGTCGGGGCCGCGGTTGCCAGCAAGAAAGCCGCGCGCGAGCGGGCTCCAGGGGATCAGTCCGACGCCTTGATCTAGCGCGAGCGGGATCATCTCGCGCTCTTCTTCGCGATAGACGAGGTTGTAATGGTTCTGCATCGAGATGAAGCGGGTCCAGCCGCGCCGCTCGGCCGTGTGCTGCATCTTGGCGAATTGCCATGCCCACATGCTCGAGGCGCCGATGTAGCGCACCTTGCCGCTGCGCACCAGGTCGTTCAGCGCCTCCATGGTCTCCTCGACCGGCGTGGCCGGGTCGAAGCGGTGGATCTGATACAGGTCGATCGTGTCGACCCCGAGACGCTTCAAGCTCGCGTCGGCCGCCGCGAATATCCGCTTGCGTGAGAGTCCGCTCAGGTTCGGTCGCTGCGGTGCCTTCGTAGCTGGGTCATTGCCGCCCTTGAAGGCGAGGTCGACTGGATGAAAGAGCTTCGTCGCGATCACCACTTCGTCGCGCGGCAGCAGTTCTCTCAACAATCGTCCGGTGATTTGTTCTGAGACGCCGGCCGAATACATGTCGGCCGTGTCGAACAAGTTGATCCCGAGCTCGACCGCCCGGCGCACGATCGGTTTGGCCGCGGCTTCGTCCAGCACACACGGGCGCCACTGGGGCGAGCCGTAGGTCATCATCCCAAGCGCAATGCGCGAGACCTTGAGGCCGCTCGCGCCGAGGTTGACGTATTGCACGAGCCGTTCGTCCGCGGCCGCTAGCCGAGCCCGAGGATACGGCCGATGCGGGCGATGTAATCCGAGCCCTTCAGCGCATCGCCGAGAAGCTCGTCCGAAACTGCTCCGAGGCGCTCGCGCACGCCGTGCAGCCCCTCGTGTACTTCAACGTGCGGGTCCGCCGCGGCGAGGGCCTGCCGGAGCTGCTCGACCTCCGTCCGCAGTGTGTCCACGGTCGCTCCGCCGGCACGGACGCGCGCGAGGTCACGTTCGAGCTGCTCGACGAGATGCGCCACCTGTTCGAGATCGACGCGGGGCGGAGCGCCATTCGTCGACGGGTTGTCCATGCTCATCTCCATCCGGTATGCGATCGAGTCTACCCGTCCCTCTGCTCTGGCGCAGGCGCCGCCGGCGCATAATTTGCTCGCCGGTATTCATCGTGTTCGGCACTGTCGGCCGCGACGGCCGTTGCCGGGCCTTCTGATGCGCCGATGAACCTGCTTCACGCCGATGCTCCCGCGACTCTGCTGATTGTCGGGTGGGTGATCGTGCTCGCGGCGCTGCTGCAATCGGCATGGACCGTGCGCCATCGCTTTCTGCCGACGTCGGCAACACAGCACGGCTGGTTCGCCGCGATTGTCGCGGTCTCACTACTATGGGCGCTGCACGTTCGTTCGCCGGTCGGCCTGGACTTCGGTCTGCTCGGCAGCGCGCTGTTCGCGATCGTGTTCGGCCGCGCGCGCGCGGTGCTGGGACTGATGGCCGCCGTGGCGCTATACACGCTGATGGACGACGGCGCGTGGCGCAACGTCGGCATCAACGGCGTCGTGCTGGCACTGGCGCCGGCCTGGATCGCGACCGCGCTGCAGCGGCAGATCGAACGGCGCCTGCCGAACAATCTCTTCGTCTTCATCATCGGCAACGGGCTTTTTGTCACGCTCGTTGCGACCGCTGGTGCCAGCGCGCTGATCCTGGGCCTATCGATCGTCGAGACGGAAGGCCGCGCGCCGGTGCTGGGCGATCACATCGCCTATTCGCTGCTGCTCGCCTGGGGCGAAGCGGTCATCTCGGGAATGCTGTTTTCGGCGCTGGTCGTGTTTGCGCCGCGCGCCGTATTCACCTATCACCAGGACCTGTACCTCCCGCCGAAGCGGCTGCCGTAGCCGGCGCAGGGCAGTGGTGGCGGCACCGCTGCTATCCTGCCGCCCTCCTCCTGGCCCCAACCCCCGCATGGCCACGCGCAGCGGCGCCCGCATCCTCGTCGACCAGTTGCTGATCCAGGGCGTCAACCACGCTTTCTGCGTGCCCGGAGAGAGCTACATCGGCGTGCTCGACGCGCTCTACGACGCGCGCGAGATGATCAAGCTGATCGTTAACCGGCACGAATCGGGCGCGGCCTTCATGGCAGACGCGTATGCCAAGTTGACTGGCCAACCCGGCGTCGCCTTCGTTACCCGCGGCCCCGGCGCAACGAACGCATCGATCGGCGTTCATACGGCGTACCAGGACTCCACGCCGATCGTGCTTTTCGTCGGCCAGGTGGGCAACGATTTCGCCGAGCGCGAAGCCTTCCAGGAGATCGACTACCGGCGCATGTTCGGGCCAATGACCAAGTGGGTGGCGCAGATCGACGATGCCGCCCGCGTGCCCGAGTTCGTTGCGCGTGCATTCCAGGTCGCCACCAGTGGCCGCCCCGGCCCGGTTGTGCTCGCGCTGCCGGAAGACATGCAATCACGCCGGGCGGACGTCCCCGACGCGCTTTGCCATTTGCCGGTGCAGTCGGCGCCGTCGGACATGCAGATCGCCGGACTGCGCCGACTCCTGGGTCGCTCACAGCGGCCGCTCGTGATCGTCGGCGGTCCGGGCTGGACTGACGCAGCGTGCGACAACCTGAAGCGCTTCTGCGAGGCGAACTACCTGCCGGTCGCCTGCGCGTTCAGGTCGCAGTCGGTCTTCGACAACCGGCATCCGAACTACGTCGGGGACGTCGGCGTCGGCGTCAATCCGAAGCTGGCCTCCCGCGTGCGCGAGTCCGACCTCATCATCGCGATCGGACCGCGCTTGGGCGAAGCGACGACCTCGGGTTACACGTTGCTTTCAGTGCCCGTGCCGACGCAGCTGCTGGTGCACGTTCACGCAGGCGCGGAGGAACTCGGCCGCGTCTACCAGCCGAGCCTTGCGATCAACTCGGGTATGCCGCAGTTCGCTGCGCGCCTGGCAATGATGGTGCCGGTCGAGGAGCCCCCATGGCGTCCGGCGCTCGCGGCCGCACGCGCCGACTATGAGGCGTGGCAGCAGCGTCCCGCTGTCTACGCCAACGCACATCCGGCGCTCGACCTGTGGGAAGTGATGCAGATCCTGCATCGCGCTGTGCCCGAGGACGCGATCATTGCCAACGGCGCCGGAAACTTCAGCGTGTGGGCGCACCGGTTCTGGCGCTATCCCGGTCCGCGTACACAGCTGGCGCCGACCGCAGGCAGCATGGGCTACGGCGTTCCGGCCGCAATCGCGGCCAAGATCATCGCACCGGAACGCTGCGTCATTGCGATGGCAGGCGATGGCGACTTCATGATGACGATGCAGGAGCTGGCGACTGCGCTGCAGTACAACGCGGGTGTGCTGATCATCGTCTTCAACAATTCGATGTACGGCACGATCCGCATGCACCAGGAGCGCGAGTTCCCCGGGCGCGATCACGGCACCCGGCTCTCGAACCCGGATTTCGCGCGCTTGGCACAGGCCTTCGGCGGCTATGGCGCTGCAGTCGGCACGACCGATGAGTTCGGCACCGCGCTGGCCCAAGCGCTTGCATTCATCCGTGAAAAGCGGCTGCCCGCATTGATCGAACTGCGGACCGACCCCGAGGTGATTACGCCGAATGCGACGCTGTCGGCGATCCGGGCGACGGCGCGGCTGGTCTGAGCACAGCGTGCCGGGCCGGCCACTTAACCCACATCGATCAGTTCTACCTCGAACACCAGCGTCGCATTCGGTGGTATGACGCCGCCGGCGCCGAATTCGCCGTAGCCCAGCAGCGGCGGGATCGTGAGCTTGCGCAGGCCTCCGACCTGCATACCAGCCACTCCTTCGTCCCAGCCTGCGATCACCTGTCCCTTACCAAGGCCGAACCTGAACGGCTGTCCGCGGTCGTGGCTCGAATCGAACTTGCTGCCATCGTTGAGCCAGCCGGTGTAATGCACGACGACGTCCTGGCCTGAACGGGCTGGCGCGCCGGCGCCGACGCGCACATCCTCGTACACCAATCCGCTCGCGGTCGTGATCGGGCTCATCGTGCCTCCTTCTCCGTGTTCAGTCCGCTGCGCAATAGCTGGTCGACCAGCTCATTCAGCGGGACCTGGCGCTGATTCGCCCGCGCATTCAGTTGCCGGACAAGATCGCCGTGCAGCTTGATTGCGAACGGTACCAGCCCCGCGGCGCGTTCGCGTTCACGCTGCGCACGTCGGTCCGCCACTGGCGCCGCCACGTCATATCGATGGCCGGCCAGGCGCATCTCGTTTGCAATCTTCAGGCCATTGCGCTTTTCGATTTCGGTGCGTTTCATCGTCATCGCGCGTGCTCCTCGGCATAGGCGCGCACGATCGACTCGATGTCGCGGTCTCCCTCGAAACCCAGCGCCAGCGCGCGCGCGGCGCTGAACCGCGCCGGCCAGCCCAAGACGAGGCGCGCGATCCGCTCGTCGCGCTCGAAGCGCACGCGCCGCACCGCGGCGTCACCGCCGACGGCGCGCAGCGTGTCGAGCATTTCGCGCACCGACACGGTGAGTCCGGGCAGGCTGACCGCGCGCTGACTACCCCACGCCCCGCTGCTCGTTTCGTGCGCATGAATCAGGTTTTCTACGGCCCGCTGCGGCGACATGACCCACAGTCGTGTCGTCTCATTGACCGGACAGATCGATTCGACCCCGGCGAGCGGCTCGCGG
>DATEZE010000189.1:0-13400 GCA_035255845.1 Burkholderiaceae bacterium
GCTCAGACATGTCAGTCTCATGGGAGATCTCCGGTGATCGACATTGCTACAGGCTGTAACGCTCACGTCTGGCATTGCGTAGCTTTGGACTTGTCTCGAGTGAGGATCAGAGCGCAGGTCGCTAGCGTCGGCAGGAGAATGGCTGATAGGACAACAGGCGCGTCGACGATTGCGGAAGCAATGATCGCGCTGGCCCAAAGAATCGCGTTTGCGATGAAATATTTTCGATTCATGCCACTCTCCAGTAGGGCGTTGGCACCGCCGCGAAGCTGTTAATTAGTTAGCACCCGCGTGGATCCGGCGCTGGATACCGCCGCGAGAGCTCTTTTGAAAGATCCGGGAGAGCATTCGGCGCCACAGGGGCGATGGCGCCGTAAGTCTTGAATCGTCGCCAGCATTTCTGTCGTCCATGATCTGCCGCGCGGTGGCAACGCAGGCATCACAAATGTAGACCTTTGGTCCTGCGACAAGCTTGGACACTTGAGTTTCGTCTTTTCCGCAGAATGAGCAGTGCAGTGTTCGCCTGAACATATCGATGCCTCCTACTTAAGAGACCCCCCTTCCGGCGCCCCTCAGCTTCCTCAGCCTGGAGCTTTCCGTCAAGGCTTCGCGATCTCCTTGCTGTCCGGATCCTTTGCGATGAATCGCTCCTGCACGGCCACCAGCTGATCGTCCGCAGTGGCCGCGATCCACCGACGTGCACGCTCCACGATGTAGCGATTGTGGTCTTTGAAGGGGCCCATGATGCTGGCCGGCTTCCAGAGCACCGGGCCGGCCCGACTCTTCTTGCCCGACGGCGTCCCTACCAGAATGCAGTACGGCCCCAGTGGCAAGGTCACAAACGGCTGCACCGGCTGCGCGTGCACCCGCCAGTCTATGAAAGGTGCTTCGTTGATCAATAGTGGCGTGGGCAATCCGTAAAACACCGTGAAGTCATAGAGCGCCAGCTGGGTCCGCAGACCGACGTACTTCGTACGGATGTCGGCCACCACCGCCGCGCGGATCTCGTCTTCGAACATCGGCTCGAGCACATAGCGCTTGAGTGCGCTTTGAGCATCGCCCTGGTATGCGCAAACGAGGCCAAGGTCCACGCAGTCCTGTGCGGCACGCTGGACGTCCGCTACTGGGCCCGCTTCTTCCGGCTTCCCCAGCTGTGCCGCCCGCAGGAACCGGGCGAGTGCACTTTCATGAATCGCGGGGGCGGTTTCGGCGGCCGCCGCGTCTGTGCTACTTCCAAGTGGTACGTAGTAAATGCTTCCCGCGGCATAGCGGGACTTCTTTCCGTCGTCGAAGCCGATTTCGCCGCTAGTACAGTCGAGATAGCGCGTGCCGACGCGGCCATGCTCCCACACCCAGTTCTTGAGGATCGGGCGCAACGGATGCAGCACCTCGGCTTCAGTCATTGCCCGCTCCGGCGGCCCGGATGGGCCGGAAACGCCATCCTAAAGCGCGCGCAGCGCACGGACGCGCGCGCCCTCACCCGGATGCGCGCTTCTTGTTCTGGTCGATCCAGATGCGTTCGTCGCCAGCGTCCACATGAACGAAGCCGCGGCCAACGTAGAAGCCGGTGCCGCCGCGCCCGAGCACGCTCGACAGGCCGGCCAGCTTGACGCTCGAGACGCCGTACACCGAGATATCCGCCGCCTGACCGACCACATGGCGTGAATTGCGCGCCGCGCCCTCGGTCGAAAGGTTGGTCTTGCTCGTGCGATAGCCGGAGTGGATCTCGATCGGCGCATCGACGCCCGACTGGCGCAACCACGCCTGCATGCCCGCCAGCGAATCCAGCAGCGCGCGATCCATCGCGAACACGCGATCGGCCCGCACGTCGCGCAGCAGCCAGCAGAGGTTGAGGTACTCATCCTGGTTGCGGCCCCCGGTTGCGGTCCAGTAGGTTGCCCGCAGCTCCTCCGAGCCGCGGCGCAACCAAAGCGTGCGCCGGTCCTTCAGCAGTTCCGCCAGCCGCGGATCGATCGGTTGCGGCGTCGCGCCCGCAGCAAACAGCGGCAGAGCACCGCAGATGCTGCACGCCGCGGCGCGCAGCATCTGCCGGCGCGCCGGCGCGTGCCCGTCAGGCCGGCTTGCGGGCTGGTTCATGCGGGCCGTCGTGCTCGGGACTCAGATGCGCTCGAAGATCGCCGCGATGCCCTGACCGCCGCCGATGCACATCGTGACCAGTGCATAGCGCCCACCGACGCGTTGCAGTTCGTACAGCGCCTTGATCGTGATGATCGCGCCGGTCGCGCCCACCGGATGTCCGAGCGAGATGCCGCTGCCATTGGGGTTGACCTTGTCCGGCGGGAAGCCGAGGTCCTTGGCCACAGCGCAGGCCTGCGCAGCGAACGCCTCGTTGGCCTCGATCACGTCGAGGTCAGCAACTTTCAAGCCGGCACGTTCGAGCGCCTTGCGTGTCGCCGGCACCGGACCGATACCCATGAACTTAGGATCGACACCTGCGTGGCCATAGGCGACCAGTCGCGCCATCGGTTTAAGCCCACGCTTGTCCGCGACGCCGCGTTCCATCAGTACGATCGCGCCGGCACCGTCGTTGATGCCCGACGAATTTCCTGCGGTCACCGTGCCGTTTTCCTTCGCGAACACGGGCTTGAGCTTTGCCATGTCCTCGATCGATGTACCTTCGCGGAAATGCTCGTCGGTGTCGAACTGGGCCGGCCCCTTCTTGCCCTTGACCTCGACCGGGACGATCTGGCTCTTGAAATGGCCGGCCTTCGTCGCCGCAGCCGCCCGTCGGTGGCTCTCGACCGCGAGCGCATCCTGTTCCTGCCGCGTGATGCCCCACTTGCCCGCGACGTTCTCGGCAGTCACGCCCATGTGGATGGGGTCGAACGGATCGTGCAGCGCCCCGACCATCATGTCGACGCCTTTCATGTCGCCCATGCGCTGGCCGAAGCGCGCGGCCGGGATCGTATAGGGCCCGCGCGACATGCTTTCGGCGCCACCGCCGATCGCGATGTCGGTGTCGCCCAGCATGATCGACTGCGCCGCCGAAACGATCGCCTGCAGCCCGCTGCCACACAGGCGGTTCACGGTCAGGCACGGCGTCTCCTTGCTGACGCCGCCGTTCAGAGCAGCAACGCGCGATAGGTACATGTCTTTGGGCTCGGTGTTGATCACATGGCCGAAGACGACGTGGCCCACTTCCCCGCCCCCGACCTCGGCACGCTTGAGCGCTTCGGCGACCACGATGGCGCCGAGCTGGGTCGGTGGCACGTCCTTCAGACTTCCGCCGAACGTCCCGATGGCGGTTCGGGCTCCGCTGACTACGACGACTTCGCGCATTTAATACTCCCTCAGTGGTTCGCGGCGAGCGCGCCGACCGGAAGGTCGGAAACGAGAATTCTTGCACGCGCAACGCCGCTGCGCTTGACGTGGATCGGATCCGGCGCCATAGCTGCGACGTGTCTGCGTGATGCGTCGGTTCTAGAAGCGCACCGTCAGGCCAACCATGGCCGCGTACTGGAAAAAAACGTCACTGCTGAGCACCACCACGCATCCGCCCGAGCAGAGAAATCCGCCCGAGCTGTTGACGAACGTGAAGAAGCCGCGCGCCTCGGCACGCAGCGCAACGCGCTCAGTCAGCGGCAGCAGATAGCCGAGGCCGAGATTGAGCGACGGCTTGAACTCGGTGCCGTAGCCCGAGGTGCTCGGGCTGAACTGCGTGGCGCCGAGACCTCCGACGACATACGGGCCGCGTCCGATCGGCTCGTCGAAGAACACGGTCCCGCCGAGGTGCAGGTACCGCACCGTCATGTCGAAGGGCGCCGTCCCACCCCCAGGAGAAACCGTCGTCGCCTGCTGGCTGTAGAAAAGCTGGACCTCGCGCCCGGCGTCGAGGTCGTAGCCCGCCGCCGCCGCAAACGCCGCCGAGCTGCGAATGTCGGCCTGCGTATTGGTCGAGACGTTTTCCACGCCGTCGCTGCCGACGTACGCGGCATACATCGTCAGCGTCATCTGCGCCGCGCAAGGCATCGCCCACACCAGCAGAGCGCAGCCATGTGCGGCGGCCAGCACGGATCGCAGGCGTCTCATGACCAGTGCCAGGCCCACACCGGAGCCACCTCGGGCAGTTCGTCCACGCGCTGCATCAGCGCAGCAAACGTCGGATGGTGTTCGCGCAGGTAGTCGCGCATCTTCCACCAGCGCGACAGGTTGGCAAGATAGACGTCACAGACCTGCGGCCGATCGCCGAGAAGGAAGCCCGTCTTCTGCGGGAAGGTCCGCGCAATGATGTCCCACCCGAGTTGCATTCGAGCGACCGCCGCGCGTTCCACCGCAGCACGAGCGGCGGCCGAGCGCGACGTGGTCCAGCGCGCCGGGTAATCTGCGACGCCCACGGCGCTATAGACCGTCGATGCTGCGAACTGCATCCAGCGCAGGCAGGTCGCACGAGCACGCGTCGACGCCGCCGGCACCCAATCACTCGGGTGGCGCTCGAGTAGCGTCCACAGCACCGCGACGCTCTCGGTCAGCACCTCTCCGCCCGGCGTGACAAGCGTAGGCAGTTGTCCCAACGGGTTCACGGTCTTCAGTTCATTGAAGTACGGTCCCGGCGGATCGCTCCACGGGGTCGCATCCTTCGCTTCGAATTCGAGCCCGAGCGCGCGCAGCATCACTTCGACGCTCGCTGCACCCGAACGCTTGGCGGTGTACAGCAGGTAGGCGGTCGTCATGCCACGTTTCCGCGCAGGTCGTGCCGGTCGGCCGAGGCGATCTTCACATCGACGAAATCGCCAACGGCGAGCCTACGTCGCCCGGTCTTGACGTAGACGACGCCGTCGATCTCCGGGGCGTCGGCCATGCTGCGGCCGACGGCAACGGTCGGACCGACTTCGTCGAGGATCACGCGCTGGGTCGTACCGACCTTGCGCTGCAGGCGACGCTCTGAAATGTCTTCCTGCGCCTGCATAAAGCGCGCGCGGCGAGACTCGCGCACGTCGTCCGGCAACTGGCCTTCGAGTGCATTGGCCGCGGCGCCTTCTACGGGCGAGTAGGCGAAGCAGCCGACGCGGTCGAGCTCGGCCTCGCGCAGAAACGCAAGGAGGTGCTCGAACTCCGTGTCGGTCTCGCCGGGAAAGCCGGCGATGAAGGTTGAGCGGATCGTCAGGTCCGGACACAGCGCACGCCAGGCACGGATTCGCTCGATGTTTCTTTCGCCCGAGGCTGGCCGCTTCATCGCCTTCAAGACGCGCGGATGCGAGTGCTGGAACGGGACGTCGAGATAAGGCAGCACCTTGCCCTCAGCCATCAGCGGAAGGACTTCGTCGACGTGGGGGTACGGATACACGTAGTGCAGCCGCACCCACACGCCCAGCTGTGACAGCTCCTTCACAAGGTCCGTCATCTTCGTCTTGACGGTACGGCCTCCGACGAAGTCGAGCTTGTAGCGGACATCGACCCCGTACGCGCTGGTGTCCTGCGAGATCACGAGGATCTCGCGCACGCCCTGCTTCACCAGCGCCTCGGCCTCACGCATCACCTTCCCGATCGGGCGCGACACCAAGTCGCCGCGCATCGACGGGATGACGCAGAAGCTGCAGCGGTGGTTGCAGCCTTCGGAAATCTTCAGGTAGGCGTAGTGCCGCGGCGTCAGCTTGATTCCGGCCGGCGGCACGAGGTCGGTGTACGGGTCGTGCGGCCTGGGCAGGTGCCGGTGCACATGATCGAGCACCTCGTTTGCCGCGTGCGGCCCGGTGACAGCGAGCACCTTTGGGTGAACGCGGGCGACCAGGTTTTCGCCGCGCTCCTGCCGCGCACCCAGGCAGCCGGTCACGATGACCCTGCCGTTTTCTGCCAGCGCCTCGCCGATTGCGTCGAGCGACTCTTTAACCGCCGAGTCGATGAAGCCGCAGGTATTGACGATGACGAGGTCGGCGCCTTCGTACGTCGGGCTGGTGGCGTAGCCCTCGGCGGCGAGCTGCGTGACGATCAGTTCGGAATCGACCAGCGCCTTGGGACAACCGAGGGACACGAATCCCACCGACGGGGCGGTGGGACTGGCAGTAGCGGTACGTGCGCGCCGAACGGCCACCGAGGACGACATCGGCTGCCGCGAGTGGCCTACTTCTTTTCGCCCGGGAAGCCGGGGAATCCGGTGAACATCGAGCGCGCCTGGTTCTGCATGTTCTCCTGCATCTGCACGAACAGGTTTTTGGACTGCTCGATGTAGTTCGACATCATCGACTGGATCATCGGCGACTGCATGTTGACAAACTGCGTCCACATCTCGGGGCCGATCTTGTTGCTCTCGTAGAACGCCTTGCTCTGTTCCGTCAGCTTGCCCTGAATGTCGATGAACGCCTGGATGTTCTTCTCCAGGTACGAGCCCATCATGCCCTGCATCGCGTTGCCATAGAAACGGATCACCTGCGAAAGCATCTGCGCGCTGAACATCGGCACTCCGCCCGCCTCCTCGTCGAGGATGATCTGCAAAAGGATCGGCCGGGTCAGGTCTTCGCCGCTCTTCGCATCGAGGACCTGGAAATTCTCGTGGTCGAGGACCAGCTGCTTGACATCGGCCAGCGTGATGTAGGTACTCGTCTGGGTGTCATATAAGCGGCGGTTCGGATACTTCTTGATCAGTCTTACGGGTGTTGCCATGGCTCCCTCGTTGTCTCCCGCGTGTCCGCGAGGCCCGTCAGTGCGGGCTTGTCATCAGTTATCAGTCGATTCTAGCCACTTTTGACGCAGCGCAGCGCCGAGCTCCAGACCGCAGGTCGGCGCCCTGACAATCGGCTTCGCGAATTCTTCGCTGTGCTCGCGCTCAGAATGCTTTCGACCGCGCCGCGCCTCGCGTTGTCGTATGTTCCGAAACGACGAGCCTGTTGCGTCCCGCTTCGCCATTCGCGCTCTGCACGGATAGCCGCCAGGCGCTCGGGGGCACGCCGGTCCAACCGCGGAATGCGCGCGAGAAGGCGCTGAGATCGGCGTAATGCAGAGCCACGGCGATCTCGCCTAGCGGCATGCCCGTCTGTTCGAGCAGCTGATCCGCGACGACGAACCGCGCCTCGCCGATCAGTTCGTTGAGCGATACGCCTTCGCGCGCAAGATGGCGGCGCAGGCCGCGCTCGCTCAGTGAAAAAATCTCCCCGACATGTCGAGCGTTGGCGGTGCCTGCCAGCACGCTGTTGCGCAGCACGCGCCGGACCCGGTCGGCAAGACTCATCCGCGTCTGCCCGTCGAGGGCGGCGGCCATCTGGCTGAGCAGGCGCAGGAGGTCGGGGTCGGCGCCGGGAATGTCGGCATCGAGCCAGCGCCGCTCGAAAGTGATCGTCGACAGCGGCGCATCGAAGCGGACGGGCGACTCGAACATCCCTCGGTAGACGGCAACATCGTCCGGCGTGCCTTGCGCTAGCTGAACTTCGATCGGCCGCCAGGTCGGACCGCAAACCGCTTTTAGCAGCCGGAAGCCGATCATCATCGCTGTACTGTGGATCAAGCCGGTCTCAGGCGTGTGCGGCGTGCAGACCGCATACGACAGCTGCGCCGAGCGCGCACCCGACTCGTCGAGCGCGACCACGGCGCCGCGGTCCTGCAGGTGCAGCTGAAGAACCAGGGTCCGTAGTGCGGCGCGCACTGTGGGCTGATGGCGCACGAGGTAGCCTAATGTGTTGAGCATCGGCAGTTCGAACTCGCTGGCGACAATGAGTCCGAAATGTGGCTGCCCGGTGGCCTCGATGCAGGCGCGCAATAGCGGGCCGACCCGCTGAAGGCTCATGCGATTGCCGGGGTCGTCGAAGATGTGGGCGTCGACCCCGACGCTCCGAAGGACCCGCACCGGGTCCGCTCCCAGCCGTCGCAGGATCACCGGGATGCGACTCAGCGGACCAACGGCGGTTGCACCAAACGACAGGTCCGGCGCCGGCGTCACCACCTTGGACGCAGCTGGGGTCGCACGGATCGATGTCAGGGCGTTATCGCGAGGTGCCACGGGCAGTTCTGGTGCAGCGCGGCCACCATCGTTGGCACGTTGGCCGGAAGTGTCAAGTCTTCGTCATATCGCACAAGTACATTTTGATCCGCCTGCGGGTTTACCCGGCGGGCTGCAGTACAGGGCGAGTTAAGCAGTGCCGGGCACTCGAAGCGTGCAGCGACGCGCCGTGAGACCCGCCGAGGCCGAGACCTCAAGCACCCCAGCAGAGCGATCGCTGCCCCAAAGGGGCGGGAGGGATGTTTCATGTTCAAGCGCATGCGCGCCGCACTGGCGTTTGTGGCGTGTGCCGGAGTCGTATGGTCGGCACAGGCTCAGCAGGTCACCGGCACGCCGGGTTCGCCCGGCGCGACGACAACGATCAGCAACAAGCAGCTGCCACCGCCCGATCCAAAATTCGGCGGGGTGATCAAGGACGATGCGCTGCAGTCGAAGGCCTGGTGGGCGCCGCGCGTCGTACCTCCGAAAGGTGCGCCCAACGTCCTGTTGATCATCACCGATGACGCCGGCTTCGGCGTGCCCAGCACGTTCGGCGGCGTAATTCCAACGCCGACGATGGATAGGATCGCCAAGGAAGGCCTCCGCTACAACCGGGTCTTCTCGACGGCGCTCTGCTCGCCGACGCGCGCCGCGCTGATCACCGGGCGCAACCACCACTCGGCCGGGTTCGGCGTGATCTCCGAGCAGTCGACTGGCTTCCCGGGCTACAACAGCATCATCCCGAAGGACAAGGCGACGATCGGCCGCATCCTGCTCGACAACGGCTATTCCACGTCGTGGTTCGGCAAGGACCACAACACGCCGGCATTCGCGGCCAGCCAGGTCGGGCCGTTCGACCAGTGGCCGACCGGGATGGGATTCGAGTACTTCTACGGTTTCGTCGGCGGTGATACGAACCAATGGGAACCGAATCTCTTCCGCAACACGACGCCAATCTATCCGTACCTTGGCAAGCCGCCCGGCACCTGGAACCTCGTCACCGCGATGGCCGATGACGCGATCGACTACATGACGCGGATCCACCAGACCGATCCGTCGAAGCCGATCTTCATCAAGTACGCGCCCGGCGCCACGCATGCGCCGCATCACCCCACGAAGGAGTGGGTCGACAAGATCCGCGCGATGCACCTGTTCGACGACGGCTACGAAAAGGTGCGCGAGCGCATCTTGGAGAACCAGAAGCGCCTCGGCGTGATCCCGAAGGATACAAAGCTCGCGCCGTGGCCGAAGGAACACCTGAAGCCGTGGGAACAACTGACCGCCGACGAGAAGAAGCTGTTCATCCGGCAGGTCGAGGTGTACGCCGCCTACGCGACGTACAGCGACTACGAGATCGGACGCGTGCTGCAGGCTTTCGAAGACCTCGGCAAGCTCGACAACACGCTTGTCATCTACATCAACGGCGACAATGGCACCAGCGCCGAGGGCGGACCGTTGGGCACGCCGAACGAGGTCGCCTTCTTCAACGGCGTCAACATGCTGCCGGCCGAGGTGCAGCTTAAGTGGTACGACGTCTGGGGCACCGATCAGACCTACAACCACATGTCGGCCGGGTGGGCGTGGGCGTTCGACACACCGTTCGACTGGTTCAAGCAGAACGCGTCGCGGCTCGGCGGCATCAACCAGAACATGGTGGTGTCGTGGCCGGCGCGCATCAAGGACAAGGGCGGCCTACGCGAGCAGTTCGTGCACATGATCGACGTCGTGCCGACGATCCTCGAGGTCTCCGGGATTCACGCACCCGAGATGGTCGACGGCATCAAGCAGGCGCCGATCGAGGGGACGAGCTTCGCGTATACGTTCGACGCCAAGGGCGCAAAGGCGCCGTCGCGTCACAAGACGCAGTACTTCGAGATGTTCGGGCAGTGGGCGATCTACCACGAAGGCTGGATGCTCTCGTCCAAGGTAAATCGCGCACCGTGGGATGTCTATGGAGCCGCCAACCCGGATCCGCTGAACAACCAGGTTCTGGAGCTTTATGACCTCAACAAGGATTTCAGTCAGACCGAGGACATTGCTGCCAAGAACCCGCAGAAGGTCAAGGAAATGAAGCAGCGCTTTATCGGCGAGGCCAAGAAGTTTCAGGTCTTCCCGATGGACGCTTCGGTCGCGGCACGCATCGTCGCGCCGCGCCCGAACATCACGGCCGGACGCAAGGAATTCGTATATACGCGGCCGATGACGGGACTACCGCAGGGCGACTCGCCGCTGCTGCTCAACACGTCGTACACGATCACCGCCGACATCGAGGTGCCGCAGGGCGGCGCCGAAGGGATGATCCTGACGTCGGGCGGCCGCTTCGGCGGCTACGGCTTCTATCTGCTGAAGGGACAGCCCGTGTTCCTATGGAACATGGCCGATCTCGAGCGTATCAAGTGGGAGGGCACGGACGCGCTGCCGCCGGGTAGGCACACAGTGGAGTTCGACTTCAAGTACGACGGACTCGGGGCCGGCACGCTCGCCTTCAACAGCTTCAGCGGTCTGGGCCGGCCGGGAACCGGAACGCTGAAGGTCGACGGCAAGGCGGTCGCCACGAAGGAGATGAAGCAAACGCTACCGGCGATCCTGCAGTGGGACGAGGCGTTCGACATCGGATCCGACACGCTGACCGGCGTCAACGACACCGACTACAAACCGCCGTTCCCGCTGACCGCTAAGTTCAACAAGCTGACGATCAAGATCGATCGGCCCGAATTGTCGAAGGCGGACATCGCCAGGCTCGAGGCGGCGATGAAGGAAAAGGCCAAGCGCGACTGAGTAGAACACAGGCCCCAGGCCGCTCGACGGCCGGTTTGCACACCCGATGGAGAAACCCATGAACACGTGCATGCCTGGCGGCAGCCCAGGTGCTGTCGTTCACCGCGCCCGAGTGGGCGCGGGCGCAGCATCCGCCCCGGCCGGCGGCAACTCTGTGATGGGACTGAACTACGCCGCGCTGCCGCCGGGATCGATGGCCATTCCGAAAAACGGAATGACCTAGTATCTCAGCGGCAACACATGGTTCAAGCCTTCGTATGGCGCGAACGGCGCTTACTACGCCGTCGTTCCGGCACCTTGATGCGCGCGCGGCGCGAGACTAAGGAGGACCTGTAATGAAGGCATCCGCGAGAACCACCCTCACACGCCTGGCCAGCTTCGGATTGCTCGCCGCAGCGTGCGTCGCGCCGGCGCACGCGCAGGCACCGCGCGATGATGAGTGGCGCGTCACCGCGGTGATCTACGGATGGTTTCCGGATATCGGCGGAACGACGTCGTTCCCCACCACCGGCGGCGGACCGTCGGTCGATATCGATGCCAGCAAGATCATCGACAACCTGAAGTTCGCCTTCATGGGATTGCTGCAGGCGAAGAAGGGCCGCTGGGGCGCATTCCTCGACTACGACTATGTGAACGTTTCGGCCTCGAAGTCGGCGACACAGGACTTCGTCTTTCGCGGCTATCCCGTCGGCGCCGCCACGGCGGACCTCAACTACGACCTGAAGGGCAATGTGTTGACGCTGGCAGGCCTGTACGGGCTTGCGGACAGCAACGAGGCGATCGCCGACGTGTTGTTCGGCGCGCGCATGCTGAAACTCGATCAGACGCTGGGCTGGACCTTCAACGGCAACCTCGGCCTGGTACCACTTCCGACGCGCAGTGGCACCTCGGATGTCGGCTTGACCAACTGGGATGCGATCGTTGGGTTGAAAGGCCGTGTGCGTTTCGGCGATGGCGGTCGTTGGTACCTGCCCTACTACGCCGACATCGGTACCGGCCAATCGAAGCTCACCTGGCAGCTCTACGGCGGGCTCGGGTATTCGTTCGGCAACATCGAGGTGGTCGGCGTCTGGCGCTACCTCGACTACGAGTTCGATTCCGATTCCAAGGTGCAGTCGTTGACGCTGAACGGTCCTGCACTTGGGATCGTATTCACATGGTAGGAGGCAGAATGAGATCAAACCTCGGAGTCGCCGCGCTCGGAGTCGCCTTGCTGGCGGCCTGCACCACCGACGCGCAGTACATGCAGCAGCTCGAACCGCAGGCCGTGCAGGTCGCCGTGAATCGCGGCAAGTTCGAGATGGCTTGCCCGGAGGCCACCGGCCAAGTGATCTCCAAAGACATGCTGCAGCCGGTGTTTCAGGGCTTTTATGCGCGCGGCGGACCGGAACGCGCCGAGTACACGATCGGCGTGGCCGGATGCGGCCAACGTGCGACCTACTTGGTGATCTGCCCGCTGAACCAGAGCGGTTGCTGGTCGGCCGGCGCACGTAACGTGATTCAGTAGATTGCAGACTTCGCCGCAGACACCCGACACCGCTAGGCGCGCGCTCAGCGATCGGCGTGCCGTCGCTGGCCGAAGAACATCTCGACCAGCTGCTGGCCGCCGATGACGCGGCCGAGTTCGCGCACGACGCAGTAGTTGAAGATCAGCACTATCAGGATGATCTGCACCGCCCAGAAGTGCGGCCAGACGATTTCGGACAGCAGCTTCGCGTTCGCAGCCACCAGCGTTCCGGCCTGGCGCCACGCTTCGAACAGGCGTTCGAGATAGTGAATGAGGGTCGCCACCGCGAAATAGATAAACGTCTTCCAGGCAACGTTGTAGGCGAGCGGCTTTTCCGGGAAGCGGTTGATCGAGGGCAGCATGTCGGCGAGCAGGACCGCCTTGCCGAAGATCAGTGCACCCACCGCGATCTGTACCGACGAGAACGCCGGCAGGCCCGTGCCCTTCACCATCAGCGCGCGGACAAGCCCGACGATGTGCAGCGCGACGAAGAAGAAAATCGTCGGGGGTAGGAGTTCGAGGAACTCCTTCTTGAGCTTTGCGAGCGCGCTGCCCTTCTTCATGGAACTCCCGACCGGTGCTTCACCGGAACAATGCCCGGGCGATCTCGGTCTTTTCTCGACGCTGCGTACGTGCATCGCGCCGCACTCCGTGCGCGTCGGCCGTGCGCGTCGCGACGCGCGGCGGCCGAACCCTTGCCAAACCCTATTGCGGCATCACGCGGGCGCCTTCGCCATTGCCCTCGATGTAGACCCGTTGGCCAACGCGCAGCGCTGCATTGACGGGCTGCGTCACTGCGACCAGCACCCCCGAGGTCGTGCGCACGATGATCTGCTGCCCGGGCAGCGGCTGGTCGTGCTTCTTCTGCACTTCGTTGCCGACGAGAGCGCCGCCAATCGTTCCGGCAATCATCGCGACGTCGCGACCGGTCCCGCCGCCGATCAGGCTACCGATGCCGAGGCCGGCGAGACCTCCGACCACCGCTCCGACACCCTGATGATGAGTGTCCGGTAGCTGCACTGCGGTGATCTGCTCGATCGTGCCACGACGGATTTCCATCTCGCCGGGCTGTGCGCCCGGCGTTGCGCAGGCAGCGAGCCCGAGCGAGAAGACAAGTGCAAGCGCGGTTGCGCAGATACGAATCATCGTTTCTTCCTCCCACAGAGTTATTCAGTGTGGACGGCGTCC
>DATEZE010000190.1:0-39101 GCA_035255845.1 Burkholderiaceae bacterium
TCCAACGGTGCAAGGCCGACCACCGCCACGTCAGGAGACACCACGATCTGCGGCGGCTCCGATTCGAATCGCGGCCGGAGGTAGAGACCACCGCCGACAAGCAAGGCAATGACGACAAAGAGGAAGACAACTATGAGGAACGTTTTGGCTCGGCGGCGATCGGAGGCGAAGGCATTCATGCGGGTTCTCGGAAGATTGGCGGTGAGCGCGCTGACGATGACCGACCATCAGCTCGGTGAATTGCTCACTGCCGGCAGACCACAGCATAACAACCGGGCGCATCGACCCGCGGACAGTGTCGGGACAGCCCGAGAGTCCGCGCGCAGAGCACCGATCCACGGGACCGCACGCACCGTGCGGCGGCACGTCAACCAGCAGGAAGTGTTTGCATGAATTCAGATCTCGAGCAGGACATCAAGGGTTTGCTGCCGGAGAAGCCTTTCGATCGCCGTGATTTCATCTGGACGGCCCTTGGTGCAAGCGCCGCACTGGCCGTGTCAGGCCCGGTGTCCGCTCAGCAGATCACGACCGACACCGATGGACTCGACGCCGCGGACGTCTCGATTCCCACGCCGACCGGCGCTCTGCGCGGCTACCGCGCGATGCCGTCTGAGGGCAGACCATTCCCGGTCGTACTGGTCGCCGCCGAAATCTTCGGCCTTAATCACTACATGAAGGACGTCTGTCGTCGGCTCGCAAAGGCGGGCTACTACGCGATCGTTCCCGATCTCTACACGCGCAAGGCCGATCTCACCAAACTGTCCTCGATGGAGGAGATCCGCAAGGTCGTGAACACGAAGTACGACGCCGAACTCGTCTCAGACTACGACGCAACGGTCGAATTCGTGCGCGCAAATGCCGGTGGCGACCTGACAAGGATGGCGATTACGGGTTTCTGCCGCGGCGGACGTACTCCCCTCGTCTACGCGTCGACCAACCCGAAGCTCAAGGCTGTCGTCTCCTGGTACGGCCCGGTCACCGGAGCAGCCAACGAGTACACACCGCGTACGCCGATGGATCGCGTGGCCGAAATCAAAGTGCCGGTGCTCGGCCTTTATGGCGCGAAGGACGCCGGCGTCCCCGTGGCCGACGTCGAGAAGTTTTTTGCCGCGCTGAAGGCTGCCGGCACGCCGTGCGAGCTCGTCCTCTACCCGGACGCCGGGCACGGATTCCATGCGGACTTTCGTTCCGACAACTATCGCAATGCCGACGCCGAGGACGGCTGGAGACGGATGCTCGACTGGTTCAGGAAGCATGGCGTGTAGCGCCTCCGGACCTCCTCTCACGAGCTCAAGCCGACCAAAAGCGGCCGCACAGCAGCGCAATTCGACTCAAGGCGGCCGCATTGCAGACTCGATTGACACAGTAGAGTTGGCTCTATGGCCAGGGCACCGCGTGCGCTCCAACTCGGGCTGCACCGGCTCCCGAACAGGCTGCCGTCGAGCGCGCGACTTCGTCAGCCGACCGGACCCTGAGAGGATGGACTCGAGTGACGCGTGTTCGACTCGGAGCCGCATTGATGGGCGTGGGCGCCATTCTTGCGATCGCCTCGCTCTCGCTGCGTCACAGGCTGCCCGATCCGGCCGGACTACTGGCGGATCTACGACGCGAACCCCTGCAGGAGGCTACACAGGCAGCGCCATTTGAAACCAAGGTCGGCGGTGTCACTTACAGCGTCAACCCGCTTGCCGACTACCAGATCTGGGGTTTGGTCGTCAGTAACCACGACTCCGATACGTGGTGGGACTGGATTCACAGAGCGTCCAACGATCACCTGAACGTGGTTGACCTGTGCGTCGTCTTTGCCGAGAACGTGGAACGCGGCGCCTATGTCGGCCTGAACTATTCGAGCGGCCAGTTCGTCTGCTATGTCGAAACGTCGTCGTATGAAAGGTGGCAGCACTTTTCGCTGCGAGCACTTTCGAACAATCACCTGCTCGCCGATCGTCCGTCGATCATCTCCAGGCTGCGTGACGTGCAAGTCGGCGATCAGGTACGCATCCGCGGTCGGCTCGCCGAGTACGCGCACAACCACGGTTTCGCATTCAGACGAGGTACCAGCCTCACGCGGGACGACACCGGCAACGGAGCATGTGAAACGATTTACGTCGAGGAAGTGGAAGTGCTCAGCGCGGGCGGCCGGCCATGGCGGTGGCTCCTTTGGCCGTCGATCGCCTTGGTCTTGAGCGGCCTGATTGTCTGGCTACGGTCGCCCTTTAGGGCCAGCTGAGATTGCAGACGTTCGTTTCCGCGAGTGCACTGCCGGCGGGTTTCCGGGCTCTGCGGCGCGGATTTATCTCGTCTAGGCAACCAGCCAGGCTGCCAGTGCCGTGGAGCATGTACTCCACGGTTTCTGGCCAGTCGCGGCGCACGCGGCTGCACAAACCGGTACGCTCGCGGTCTTGACTTTTGGAGACCGCATGAAATCGCTGCACCGACTGCTACTCGTCGCCCTCGCCGCCCTTCCGCTCGCTGCTCTCGCGCAGCCGGCGCCCAAGGTGTTCACCGTCGACATTGCCAAGGTTTTCGAGGCGCATCCGCAGACCAAGGTCCAGCAGGCCGCGCTCAAGGCCGACGAGCAGAAGGCCAACGAGCAGCTGAAGAAGATGGAAGGCGAGGCGCGCGCGCTGGCCGGCAAGCTCAGGGATCAGCAGACGAAGTTCGACGATCCGACCATAGCGGCCAGCCAGAAGGAGGCGATCCGCACCGACGCGCAGAAGACCGCGCAGGAACTGCAGGCCAAGCAGACAGAGGCGCAGCAGTTGATGGCGAAGACTGACCGCGACATGCAGGAACGCGCGATGAAGACGCGCGGCCAGATCATCGGCGACATCGCGAAGGCGTCCGGAGACGTCGCCAAGCGCAAGGGGGGCACACTCGTGTACGACCGCAATCAGATGCTCTACGCGGACGCCGCGTACGACATCACCAGCGACGTGATTGCCGAGATCACCAAGGCCGGTCGCCCAGCCGCGCCGACACCGACACCGACACCGGCGCCGACGCCGACGAAGTAGGAACTGCGCCGCCCCGAGTGACGCCGTCGCGGCGGCGCCCTAACCCACGCGCCGCCGGGCGTTGCGGAACATCCGCATCCACGGCGAATCCTCGCCCAGCCCCGGCGGCTGCCACGACATCTGAACCGCGCGGAACACACGCTCCGGATGCGGCATGACGATCGTGAAGCGGCCATCCTCGGTCGTGAGCCCGGCGATGCCGTCGACCGACCCGTTCGGGTTGTACGGATAGCGCTCGGTAGGTCGGCCTTGCGGGTCGACAAAGCGCATCGCGACTAGAGCAGCGCGGCGGTCATCCTCCTGCGCAAAGGTCGCGCGACCCTCGCCATGCGCGTTGGCGATCGGGATGCGGCTTCCCGCCATACCCTCGAAGAACAGCGACGGCGATGGCGGCAAGTCAACTTGGACCAGCCGCCCCTCGAACTGCTCTGAGGCGTTTCGCTCGAAGCGGGGCCAGTGCCGCGCCCCGGGAATGATCGAGCGCAAATGGCTCATCATCTGGCACCCATTGCAGACGCCGAGAGCGAAGCTGTCGGCACGCGCAAAGAACTCGACGAACATCGCCGCGAGCCTGGGGTTGTGCAAAATGGTCTTGGCCCAACCGCCGCCGGCGCCGAGCACATCACCGTATGAAAACCCGCCGCACGCCACGAGGCCGTGGAAGCCCGCAAGCGTCTGGCGCGCCTCGATCAGGTCGGTCATGTGGACATCGACAGCGGCAAATCCGGCGCGATAAAACGCGTAGGCCATTTCCGTCTGGCTGTTGACGCCCTGCTCGCGCAGGATCGCTATGCGTGGACGCGGTCCGGTCGCGACAAATGCCGCCGCAATGTCTTCCGCGGGATCGAAGCTCAATTGCATCGTCAGCCCGCTGTCGTCCGCATCGGTCGTACGCGCAAAGTCGGCGTCGGCGCAATCCGGGTTGTCGCGCAAGCGTGCGATGCGCCAGGACGTTTCACTCCAGATGCGCTGCAATTCGGCCCGCGGCCGCGTGAACACCGGCTTAGCATCGCACCAGAATTCGATCACGTCGCGATCGTTCGGCTTGCCGATGATCTGGCTCGCCGCGCCGAGGCCGGCCGACCGTAGCGTCTCCATCACGGCACTCTGGTCGGCCGCGCGGACCTGCAGCACCGCGCCGAGTTCCTCCGTGAACAGCGCCTTCAGCACCAGTTCGTTGCGACGCACGCTCACCTGCTCAGGCCGGATCTTGAAATCGCCCCAGTCGGACGCGACTGGATCAACGGCGAGCACGTCGAGGTTCACGCTCACCCCGCAGTGCCCGGCGAACGCCATCTCCGCCAGCGTCGTGAGCAGTCCGCCATCGGAACGATCGTGATAGGCGAGCAGGCGTTCCGCGCGCTGCAGTTCACGCAATGCACCGACGAATGCGACGATCCGCGCGGGATCGTCGACGTCGGGTGCGTCAGCGCCGATCTGCTGCGTCACCTGCGCGAGGATCGACCCGCCCATGCGGTTGCGTCCGGCACCCAGATCGACCAGCACGAGCAACGTGTCTGAATCTGCGACAAGCTGCGGCGTCAACGAGCGCCGCACGTCGCCGACTGCAGCGGCCGCGCTCGCGATCAGCGAGACCGGCGCAGTAACGATGCGCTCGGTATCTCCGTCGCGCCAGGCGGTCTTCATCGACAATGAATCCTTGCCGACCGGGACGCTGATTCCCAACGCCTGGCACAGTTCGCTCGCTGCACGGACTGCGTCGAACAGGCGCGCGTCCTCGCCCGGCTCGCCACACGCAGCCATCCAGTTGCACGACAGCTTTACGTCGGCGAGTGCGACGTCAGCGGCAGCGATGTTCGTGATCGACTCGCCGATTGCCATGCGCGACGCGGCCGCCGCGTCGATGACCGCGAGCGGGCTGCGCTCACCGATCGCCATGGCCTCGCCGGTGTAGCCTTCAAAGCTCATCATCGTCACTGCGCAATCGGCCACCGGCACCTGCCAAGGGCCGACCATTGGATCGCGTGAGTTCATTCCGCCGACGGTGCGATCGCCGATCGTGACAAGGAACGACTTGCTCGCCACCGTCGGATGACGCAGCACGTCGAGCGCGCAGGTTTCGATCACGAGTCCGGCGGTCTCGAAGGCCGGCAGGCGCCGCACTTGGCGCTGCGCGCTACGGTGCATACGCGGCGGCTTGCCGAGCAAAACGTTCATCGGCATGTCGACGGCCGGTCGTGCGTTCGGGCGCCCGATAACGAGGTTGCCGTCCGCGGCGATTTCACCTACGACGGCGTACGGCGCCCGCTCGCGGCGGCAGATCCATTCGAACGCCGGCAGCCGCTCCGGCGCCACCGCCAGGGCGTACCGTTCCTGTGATTCGTTGCACCAGATCTCGAGCGGGCTCATGCCGCTCTCCTCAATCGGGATCCTGCCGAGATCGATGCGCGCACCGCGATGCGACTGGTCCGCGAGTTCGGGCATCGCGTTCGAAAGCCCGCCCGCGCCGACGTCGTGGATCGACAGCACCGGATTGCCGTCGCCGAGCGCCCAGCAGCGGTCGATGACCTCCTGCGCGCGGCGCTGCATCTCGGGATTGCCGCGCTGGACCGAATCGAAGTCGAGCAACTCGGTGTTGGTGCCGGAACCCATGCTCGATGCCGCACCGCCCCCGAGCCCGATGCGCATGCCGGGGCCGCCCAGTTGCACCAGCAGGGTTCCGGGCGGAAGTTCCTGCTTGCGGACCTGGTCGGCGCGGATGTTGCCGACGCCGCCGGCGATCATGATCGGCTTGTGATACCCGTAGACGCGGCCGCCGACGTTCTGCTCGTACGCGCGGAAGTAGCCGAGCAGATTCGGCCGTCCGAATTCGTTGTTGAAGGCTGCTGCGCCGATCGGTCCCTCGAGCATGATGTGCAGCGCGTCGGCAATGCGGGCGGGAAAACCGATGTCGCCCGCCGGTGGCGCACCGGCCTGCGCTTGCATCACATCACGGTCGTTCTCCCACGGCAGCCGCATGTCCGGGATGCGCAGATTCGACACCGAGAAACCGCACAGCCCGGCCTTCGGCTTGGCGCCGCGGCCGGTCGCGCCTTCGTCGCGGATCTCACCGCCCGCGCCGGTCGATGCGCCGGGAAACGGCGAAATTGCGGTCGGATGGTTGTGCGTTTCGACCTTGAAGACGGTGTGCGTCAGCTCTTCATGCGCCGCGAAGTCGACGCCGATCGCGCCCCCGGCGTGATCGCTGCGCGGATAAAACCGGCATACCGTGCGGCCCTCGAGCACCGCGGCATTGTCGTTATAGGCAACCACGGTTCCACGCGGCGCCGCCGCGTGCGTCGCGCGGATCATGCCGAACAGTGTCTGCTCCTGCTCCACGCCGTCGATCGTCCAGCTCGCGTTGAAGATCTTGTGGCGGCAGTGCTCGGAGTTCGCCTGGGCGAACATCATCAACTCGACGTCGGTCGGATCGCGTCCAAGCTGCGTGAAAGCCTCGACCAGGTAGTCGATCTCGTCGTCGGAAAGCGCAAGGCCCAAGCTGCGATTGGCCTGCTCGAGCGCCGAACGCCCGTGTGCGAGCACAGCGACGGTCTGCAGTGGTTTGCCCGCGAGGTCCTCGAACAGGCGTGCCGGATCGGCTTCTGGATCGATCACGCTCTCGGTCATTCGGTCATACAGCGCGGACTCGATGCGCGTCTGCTCTTCCGCGGCCAGGCGGCGTGAGCCGAGCCGCTTCTTCAGCTCAACCGTATAAAGCGTGCCGCGTTCGATCCGCCGTATCGTCGCCAGGCCAGTGTTGTGCGCGATGTCGGTCGCCTTGCTGGCCCATGGCGAGATCGTCCCCAGCCGCGGCACCACGAGCACCTCGAGTCCGGCTTCACGCGCGGACGCGGGCTCGCCATAGTCGAGCAGTGCGCGGAGCCTCGCCTGCTCGTCATCGGCGAGCTCGCCCGTCGCGTGAACGAAGTGGACGTAACGTGCGGACAGCGAGACTACGGCCGGATCGGCGGCCTGCAGCCGCTTTGTCAGCCGGGCTGCACGGAATGCGGAGAGCGCGCTCGGCCCGGGGAGCGAGTACGTCCTACCGTGTGGACTCATCAAGGAGAGGAAGACGCGCAGAACGCGCGTCGGGCGTGATCGGCGCGCGGATTATACCGGCGCGAACTCCATCTCCTCGGGCCGCTGCTGCTGCTCGGCGTCGATTTTCTGCGTGGATACCAGCGCGCGCAGCAAGGCCTGGTTGCAGTCGAAGATCGGCAGTGCCATTGCATCGACGTGGCGGCGGATCGCCATCGGATCGCTGCGCTCGATCGCCTCGATCAGGGCGAGGTGCGGTGCGTACGGGCCGCGCCGGTGCACGATCGCGTCGGTAACGCGTGAGCCCATGACGACCGGGCCGAGCAGACGCGGAATCGCCGCGCCGGTGATCCGATCGAGCAGCGAGAATGCGCCTGCAACGAAGAGCTCGTCGCGGGTGTCCTCGTCCGCAGCCGAAACCGTGCCGGCCAGCTGCTCGAGGAACAAGCCGCGTAGCGTCGCCGCCCGCATCAGCGGCAGCGCATTGACATGTTCGCCGGCAGATTCGAGCGAGAGTGAAAGCCAGCGCAACGTCTTATCGCGGCCCAGCACGTGAATCGCGCGCCGGATCGAGGTAACCGGCGCACTGGATTCGAAAGCACCCGAATTGACCATCCGCAGCAGTTTGAACGCCAGCACCGGGTCGCGTCTCACGCGCTGTGCGATCGCGTCAAGGTCGGGCCGTTCGCTCGCGACCCGCAGCAGTTCCATCAGGTTGCCTTGGTCGGGTCGCAAACGGCAGTTGGGGCCCTGTTCGGTGTCGTCCATCGGCCAGCCGACACTTGCCATCGCGCCGCGCTCGTACGCCTCGTCGAGGTCGACGACACGACGTACACCGGTGGTGACGAACGGCATGCGGCGCACCGCATTCGGCGGCGCGCGGCGCGCCCGGCCGTCCTTCAGGCGGCGGCGATCCTCGGAGATGTGGATCAGTGAGTATTCGAAGCAAGCGGTCAACGCCGGTGGCAGCGGAACATCGGGACGGCCGCGCAGCGCCATGCGGATGCCGCGGCGGCGGGCGCGCTGCACGAGGCGCTGCATCTCGGGATCGCGCAGCGCAATGGTCGGAACCTCGAGCAGTGCGTTTGCCGGCGCCTGCCAGTCGAGCAGCGATTCGTCGAAGGTTGCGTCGAGCGGCGCGATGAGGACTGGGGCGTCGGATTCCGGCAATACCGCGCTCAGCTGGCGCAGGATATGGCCGACCGGCAAGTAGTCCGGGTTCCGCGCCGAAAGCATCGTCAGTCGCGTGCCGACTGCGCGCCGATGCTTGTCGATCAATGGCGCATAACAGATCGACAGCGTCGCGAGCGCATCGGGCGGTCCCAGGCGTTCCGGGGCGTTCATCGTGCAGTACAGGCCTCAGGCAATCGACCGCGACGATTATCGGCAGCCGCATCCCCTGTCCTTGGGGTGATATCGGCGCCCCGATCGCGCCATTTGGGCCTCAAGTTCTACTGCGGCTTGCCGTAACCGCCGCCTCCTGGCGTCTCGATGACGAAGACGTCACCGGCCCTCATCTCGACCGAGCCGATATGCTCCAGTTCCTCGCGCGTGCCGTCGGTCCTCTCGACCCAGTTGCGACCGGTGGCGCCCGGCGAGCCGCCCGCCATGCCGAACGGCGCGATCAGCCGATTGTTGGCGAGGATCGACGCCGTCATCGGTTCGAGGAAGCGCACTCGCCGCACGCCACCGTTGCCGCCATGCCAGCGACCCGTTCCACCGGAACCGGCCCGGATGGCATAGCTTTCGAGCAGCACCGGATACCGGAACTCAAGCACTTCGGGGTCGGTCAGGCGCGAATTCGTCATGTGGGTCTGCACGACGTCGGTGCCGTCGAACCCGCTGTCCGGATCGCTCAGGTCCCGGATGCCTGCAGCCGAGCCGCCGGAAACCGTCTCGTAATACTGGTAGCGCGCGTTGCCGAACGTGAAGTTGTTCATCGTGCCCTGCGCCGACGCCATCACGCCGAGCGCGCCATATAGCGCGTTGGTAATGCAGGAAGACGTTTCGACATTGCCGGCGACCACGGCGGATGGATAGTCCGGGTTCAGCATCGAGCCGCGCGGAATCACGATCTCGAGTGGTTTGAGGCAGCCGGCGTTGAGCGGGATCACGTCGTCGACCAGCGTGCGGAACACGTACAACACCGCGGCGACGCAGACGGCGCTCGGCGCATTGAAGTTGTTCGGCAGCTGCTCCGAGCTGCCGGTGAAGTCAACCCGGGCCGCGCGCCGCTCGCGGTCGACGCTGACGCGCACACGAATCACCGCACCGTTGTCGAGACGGTATTCGAACGCACCGTCGCTGAGCCTCGTGATCACGCGCCTGACCGACTCCTCGGCGTTGCCGCGCACGTGCCGCATGTAGGCCTGCACTACGTCGAGGCCGAAGTGGTCGACCATGTTCAGCAGTTCCTCGCGCCCCTTCTCGTTCGCGGCCACCTGCGCGCGCAGGTCGGCGACGTTCTGCAGCGGGTTGCGCGCCGGGTACGGACCGCCGGTCAGCCGTTGCAGCAGCTCGGCCTCGTGGAAGATGCCACGCTGCCCGGAGCGCCCTTCGATCATTCTGAAGTTGATGAAGCGCACGCCCTCCTCGTCGAGCGTGTGCGAGAACGGCGGCATCGACCCCGGTGTGATGCCGCCGATGTCCGCATGGTGGCCACGCGAGCCGACGTAAAACAGGACCTCGCTTGCCGCCCGGTCGAACACCGGCGTGATGACCGTGACATCAGGCAGGTGCGTGCCGCCGTGGTAGGGATCGTTGATCACGTAGGCGTCGCCAGCGACCATGCGCCCGGCGTTCTCACGAATCACGGTCTTGATCGACTCGCTCATCGAGCCGAGATGCACCGGCATGTGCGGTGCGTTAGCGATCAGGTTGCCCTCGGCGTCGAACAGCGCGCACGAGAAGTCGAGGCGCTCCTTGATATTCACCGAGTAGGCAGTGTTCTGCAGACGCAGGCCCATCTGCTCGGCGATCGACATAAAAAGGTTGTTGAAGACTTCCAGCATGACCGGATCAACCGTGGTGCCGATCACGCGCGCCGCCGCGCGGGGTGCGACCCGGCGCAGCACCAGGTGGTCGAGCTCGGTCACCTCCGCCCCCCAGCCGGGATCGATCACGGTCGTGGCGTTGGCCTCGGCCACGATCGCGGGTCCATCGAAGCGATCGCCTGGCCGCAGGTCCGCGCGACGATAAAGCGGCGTTCGCTGGAAGCGGCCTTCGAAGTAGGCATCGACCGTCGTCGTCGGGACCGGCGGACCCTCGCGCGTCGCAGGCGGCACCGCCGTTTCAGCACGAGACTCTCCCGCACTGATCGCCTCGACCGACACTGTGTCGACGATCAGCCGACGATCCGGCATCAGAAACGAGAAGCGCTGCCGGTAGGCCTCGTCGAACTGCCGCCGCATCGCTTCGACGGAATCGAAAGCGACCGGCAGGCCAGTGTCGGTTCCCTCGTATTTCAGATGCGCCCGCCGTACGAGCCGGATTCCGTCGCGGCCGCACCCCTGCTCCGTCAGCGCGGCCGTGGCCTGCGCGGCCAGCGCGTCCAGCGTCTGCGTGAGCCCAAGCATCGCGTCTTCGTCGAGCGCAGCCTCGATGGTCGTCTCACGCATCGCGGTCTGGTCGGCGAGTCCCATGCCATAGGCTGACAGCACCCCGGCGAGCGGATGCGCGTACACCGTCGTCATGGCAAGGGCATCGGCCACGGCGCACGCGTGCTGGCCGCCGGCGCCGCCAAAAACGGTGAGCGTGTAACGCGTGACATCGTGCCCGCGCTGGACCGAGATCCGCTTGATCGCCTCGGCCATGTTGCCGACCGCGATCTCGATGAAACCGGCCGCGACCTGCTCCGGACCCTGCGGCCGCCCGGTTGCGGACCCGATTTCCTGGGCGAGTTCGGTGAATCGGCTTTGCACGATGCTACGGTCGAGCGGCTCGTCGCCGCGCGGGCCGAAGACCCGCGGAAAGTATTCGGGCTGCACGCGGCCCAGCATCACGTTCGCATCGGTCAGAGCAAGCGGCCCACCGCGCCGGTAGCACGCCGGCCCGGGATTCGCGCCGGCCGAATCTGGGCCGACGCGCAGCCGCGCGCCGTCGAAATGCAGAATCGATCCACCGCCCGCAGCCACCGTGTGGATGCTCATCATCGGCGCGCGCATACGCACCCCGGCAACCAGCGTCTCGAACTCGCGCTCGTACTCACCGGCGAAGTGCGAGACGTCGGTCGAGGTACCTCCCATGTCAAAGCCGATTACGCGGTCGAAACCGGCACCGCGACTTGCGCGTGCCATGCCGACGATGCCTCCGGCCGGGCCGGAGAGGATCGCGTCCTTGCCCTGGAAGCGCCACGCGTCGGTAAGGCCCCCGTTGCTCTGCATGAAGAGCAGGCGCGTGCCGGGCAACTCCGCGGCGACCTGGCCGACATAGCGACGCAGAATTGGCGACAAGTACGCATCGACCACCGTCGTGTCGCCGCGCGCCACGAGCTTCATCAGTGGACTGACCTCGTGCGAGACCGAAACCTGAGTAAATCCGATTTCGCGCGCAATGCGCGCCGCGGCCTGTTCGTGCGCCGTATGGCGGTAGCCGTGCATCAGCACGATCGCGCACGAGCGCAGCCCCGAGTCGTAGGCTCGACTCAGCTCGCCGCGCAGCGCCGCCTCGTCGAGCGGCTGCAGGACCTCGCCATGGGCCGAGATGCGTTCGTCCGCTTCGATCACCTGCGCGTAGAGCAGCTCGGGCAGGACGATATTCCGCTCGAAAAGGCGCGGCCGGTTCTGGTAGGCGATTCGCAGTGCGTCACGGAAGCCATGCGTGATCACCAGGACCGTAGGTTCGCCCTTGCGCTCGAGCAGGGCGTTGGTCGCGACCGTCGTGCCCATCTTGATCGCAGCAATGCGCTCGACCGGGATCGGCGCGGCCGCGTTGCAGCCGAGCAGATGCCGAATGCCGGCAACAGCAGCGTCGCGGTACAGATCGGGGTTGTCGGACAGCAGCTTGTGGGTGACGAGCGCACCATCGGGACGAAGGGCGACGATGTCGGTGAACGTACCGCCGCGGTCGATCCAGAACTCCCATTGTCCCGGTTGCGGCCCTTCAGTCATTCGGTTCTCCGATTCGGATGCCGGTGCTTGTATGCTTCGCGACGCTCGGGAAATCGTTGTTCGTATGTTGACATACGACGCCGAGCCTTGCCGCTGTACTTTTGCTGAGGAGAGACATGAGACCACCTACGCTGCTGCGCCCGCTCGTCACGGCTGCCGCGCTCGTGCTCGCGGCGCTGCCGGCCCAGTCTCAGACCAAGTGGGACATGCCGACCGGTTATCCGATCGGCAATCCGCACACGGTGACGCTGACGCAGTGGACCAAGGACGTCGACCTTGCGACCAAGGGTCAGCTGAAGATCGTCGTCCATGCGAACGGCTCGCTGTTCAAGGCCCAGGAGATCATGCGCGCGGTGGAAAGCGGCCAGGCGCAGGCCGGCGAAGTTCTGATGAGCCTGCTGTCCAACCAGAACCCGATCTTCGCGCTCGATTCGGTGCCGTTCCTGGCGACCGGTTTCGATGATGCGTGGCGGCTGTACCAGGCCCAGCGGCCTGTGCTCGAGCGCACGCTCGACAAGCGCGGGCTGAAGCTGCTGTATGCAGTCGCCTGGCCGCCGCAGGGCATCTACGCAAAGAAGGAGCTGAAGTCCGCCGCCGATATGAAGGGGCTTAAGTGGCGCGCGTACAACCCGGCGACGACGAAGATCGCGCAGGCCGTCGGCGCACAACCGCTGACGATCCAGGCGGCAGAGCTCTCGCAAGCGCTGGCGACTGGCGTCGTGGATTCGTTCATGTCATCCGGGGCCACCGGCGTCGACAGCAAGGTGTGGGAGTCGCTGACTCACTTCCACACGGTCGATGCATGGCTGCCGAAGAACATGGTCGTCGCGAACAAGAAGGATTTCGACAAGCTCGACAAGGCCACGCAGGACATCGTGATGAAGCTTGCCGCCGAGGCCGAGAAGAAGGGCTGGGATCGCATGCGGGCCTATACCAACGAGTCGCTCGGCATTCTCGTCAAGAACAGGATGCTGGTGGTCAAGCCGACGCCACAGCTGATGGCCGACATGACGAAGATCGGCGATGAGATGACCGCCGACTGGCTGAAGCAGGCCGGTGCCGAGGGCAAGGAAATCATCGACGCCTACCGCAAGAGCGCGCCACCGGCGAAGAAGTAGCGGTCCCGATGCTCGCGATCCGCCGTTCGGGCACCGGTCGCTCCCGCAAAGACCGGACGCCGCCGCTCGTCGGATGAAGACTCCGCTGAGTCCGCTCTACGACGTGTTCGGCGCGATCGGCGCGGTGTTCATCCTGCTGACGCTGCTGGTGCAGGTAGTCACGATCGTCGGGCGCGAATTTGGCGTGACGCTCGCCGGATACGACTCGTACGCGGGCTATTTCCTTGCCGGCGGATCGTTCTTCGCTCTCGCGCACACGCTGCGTCGCGGCGACCATATCCGCGTCACGCTGATCCTGAGCCGGCTGCATGGCCGGACGCGACTCTGGGCCGAGGTGTTTTGCCTGGCGGCGGCTTCCTTCCTCACCAGCTATTTCGCCTGGTTCAGCATCCGCCTCGCGTGGGTTTCGTTCACGACGGACGACATCTCGCAGAACGTCGATGCGACGCCACTCTGGCTGCCGCAACTTTCGATGGCGCTCGGCGTCAGCGCGCTCGCGCTGGCATTCATCGAGGAGCTGATCGTCGTGTTGCGCACGCGCCAGCTGCCGCCGACGCAGAGCGCCGAGCTGGCACGCACGGAGTAGCGCCATCGAATCCTGGATTGCGCTGCTGCTGATCCTGCTGATCTTCGTGCTCCTCGGAGCCGGAATCTGGATCGGCATCGCGATACTCGGCGTCGCCTGGCTGGCGATGGAGCTCTTCACCAACCGCCTCGCCGGAGACAGCCTGGCGCTGACTGTCTGGGGCTCGATGTCGAGCTGGACGCTGACCGCGCTGCCGCTGTTCGTCTGGATGGGCGAGATCCTGCTGAAGACGCGACTGTCCGAAGGCATGTTCCGCGGGCTCGCGCCGTGGCTGCAATGGCTGCCCGGACGCCTCCTGCACACGAACATCATCGGCTGCACAATTTTCGCTGCGGTCTCGGGCTCGTCCGCAGCGACCTGCGCGACGATCGGCAAGATCACGCTGCCGGAGCTCGCCAAGCGCAACTACCCGGAGTCGATCTCAATCGGTTCGCTCGCGGGCGCCGGAACGCTCGGGCTGCTGATTCCGCCGTCGATCATCATGATCGTCTACGGAGTGGCTGCGGACGTCTCGATCGGCAAGCTCTTCATCGCCGGAGTGCTGCCGGGCCTGATGCTGGCCGGGCTTTTCATGGGTTACACGATTTTCTGGTCGTTACGTCATGCCGACGAGATACCTCCGGCCGACATCCGCCTGAGCTTCACCGAAAAGCTCGCGGAGTCGCGGCATCTGATCCCCGTGGTCCTGCTGATCGCCGTCGTGCTCGGTTCGATCTACGCCGGTTACGCGACCGCCACCGAGGCTGCGTCGCTCGGCGTCGTTGGCGCGCTGATACTCGGATTGGCGCAGCGCACGCTAACCTGGCAGGCGTTCGTGGACTCGTTGATGTCAGCCACGCGGCTGTACTGCATGATCGCGCTGATCCTGGCCGGCTCCTCGTTCCTGGCGCTGGCGATGGGCTTCATCGGACTGCCGCGCCAGCTGGCCGAGGCCATCGGAGGGTTGGACCTTTCGCCTTTCGCGCTGATCGTGATCCTGACGATCTTTTACATCGTCCTCGGCTGCTTTCTCGACGGAATCTCGATGGTGGTGCTGACGATGGCAGTGCTGCTCCCGACTCTGCAGACCGCGAGCATCGACCTGCTCTGGTTCGGCATCTTCATCGTGCTCGTTGTCGAAATGGCTCAGGTCACGCCGCCCGTCGGCTTCAATCTGTTCGTGATGCAGGGCATGACCCGGCTTCAGATCAGCACGATCGCGCGAGCTGCCTTTCCATACTTCCTGATGATGGTCGTCGCCGTCCTCGCGATCTGGTTCTTTCCGCAGATCGTGACTTATCTGCCCTCGCAGATGAAGCTCTAGGCAGGCGATGCGGGGGCTACAATCCGCGCCGCCCGAATCTGCGAGAAGAAGAAGAGTCGATGCGTGTCGTTGTAGTGGGAGCCGGGATCGTCGGCGTCTGCACTGCCCATTTTCTGCGACGCGCCGGTTTCGAGGTGACGGTGCTGGAACGCCGCTCCGGCGTCGCCCAGGAAGGCAGCTTCGCCAACGCGGGTGTGATGGCACCCGGCTATGTCGGTCCATGGGCGTCGCCCGGCATGCCGCGGAAGGTGCTGTCCTATCTATTCCGCCCCGAAGCCCCGGTGGTGTTCCGCCCGTCATTCGACCTAGCGCTATGGCGCTGGTTACGGCGCTGGCTCGGTGAATGCGAACTCGAGCGCTACCGTCGCAACCGCGCCCGCATGCAGAGGCTCGCGTTCTACAGCCAGGATGAATTGCGCGCGCTGCGCGCGCAATATGCGATGGACTATGAACAAGCGACCGGATACCTGCAGCTGTTCCGCACCGAAGCCGAGATCGAGGCTACGGCCGCCTCGCGTACGCTGCTCGGCGAACTGGGCGTGCGGCACGTGCTGCTCGACGCCGGGCAGTGCCGCGCGCTCGAGGCCGCGCTGCACCCGGCGACGCCGCTGGCTGGCGGACTGCACCTGCCCGATGACGAGACCGGCAACTGTGCCTACTTCGCTCACCAGCTGAAGGACATCGCCATTGCGGAGGGAGCGGAGTTCCGCTTCGGCATTTCGGTCCTGGGTTTCGACGCCTCCTCGAACGAGATCCGCGCACTCAACACGTCGGCCGGCCCGGTGTCGGGCGATGCCTTCGTGATTGCCGGCGGGATCGACAGCCGGCCACTGCTGGAGCGGCTTGGCGTGCGCCTGCCGATGATCGCGGTCAAGGGCTATTCGGCCACTGCAGCGATCACGGCCTTCGAGCACGCGCCGTTCCTCAGCGTGATGGACGAGACCTATAAGGTGGCAATCACACGCATGGGCAACCGCATGCGCGTCGCCGGCACGGCCGAACTCGGCACCCAGGGAATGGAGTTGCGTGAACGCGCTTTGGGGACGCTACTGAAGGTGGCGCACGACTGGTTTCCCTACGCGGCCAGTTATCGACTCGGAAAGTTCTGGGTTGGCGTGCGGCCGATGCTGCCCGATGGGCCACCAGTGCTTGGCGCAACCCCGATCAGCAATCTCTATCTCAACACCGGGCATGGCTCCAGCGGATGGGTGATGGCCACTGGCTCTGCGCGTATCGTCGCAGACATCATCGCGGGACGCGAACCGGGCATCGACATCGACGGCTTGACGCTCGACAGGTACCGGACGGGCCGCGGCGCCTAGGCTGCTCCATGAGCGCATATCTTTACCGAGTCGACGACCTGCGCGCGATCGAGCAGCAGGCGCAGGCGAGCCTCGCGCCTGGAACGCTGATGGCGCGCGCCGGCCAGGCTGCGGCCGAGCGGATCGCATCGATGCAGCCGTCGTCGCGCCGTGGATCGTTCTGTGTCGTCTGCGGGCCGGGCAACAACGGCGGTGACGGCTTTGTGATCGCGGCCGACTTGGCTGCGCGCGGCCAAGAAGGAATCTGCGTACTGCTCGGCGCCGACCGTCCAACCGCCACGGATGCGAATGCTGCGTACAAGCGCTGGCTCGCGGCTGGCGGGAACGTGTTGAAGGCGCCACCGGCCGAAGGTCGATTTGACACCGTGATCGACGCGCTGTTCGGCATTGGCCTGGCACGGCCGCTGGCGGGCGAATTCCACGCCGCCGCCGATTGGATCAATCGGCGCGAGAGCGTGGTCGCGGTCGATGTGCCAAGCGGGCTCGATGCGGACACCGGAGCCTGGGTCGGCGACGTGCCGGGTATCGAGGCCACAGTGACGGTGACCTTCATCGGCGACAAGCCAGGCCTGCACACTGCGGCCGGTGCCGACGCCGCTGGCATCGTCTACGTGGAGGCGATCGGAACGCAGCCACCGGCGACCGAGGGCATCCTGATCACGCCTTCAGACCTGGCGCCGATGCTGCGCAAGCGCCGACGCGACAGCCATAAGGGAACGTACGGCAATGTGCTCATCGTCGGTGGCGGGCGCGGCATGGTGGGCGCGGCGTTGCTTGGCGGGCGCGCGGCGCTGCGCCTCGGCGCCGGACGCGTCTACGTTGAACTGCTCGGCGCGCCCGAGTTCCGCGTCGACCCGATGCAGCCGGAACTGATGTTTCGCGCGCTGACCGATCTCACGGATTTGCAGGCGATCGTAGTTGGCTGCGGACTCGGAGTTGACACGGCTGCACGCGCTCGCCTCGTGGACGTCCTTGACCGCGACACGGCGATAGTGATCGACGCCGATGCGCTGAACCTGATCGCAGCCGAAGCAGATCTCGGCGAGCGCGTGCGGCAGCGCCGCGCGCCGACACTGCTGACTCCGCATCCGCTGGAGGCCGCACGGCTGCTCGGTTGCAAGGCTGCAGAAGTACAGGCCGACCGCGTCGACGCTGCCCGTCAGCTGGCGCAGCGCTACGGCGCAATCGCGCTGCTGAAAGGCGCCGGCAGCGTGATCGCTGCGCCCGATGGTCGTTACGCGATCAACCCGACGGGCTCGCCCGCACTTGCGACTGCCGGCACCGGCGACGTGCTCGCCGGCATGCTGGGTTCACTCCTCGCGCAGGGCCTTGGCGACTGGGACGCAGCGCTGGCGGCAACGTGGCTGCATGGCCGCGCCGCCGAAGACAGCGGTGACGCCGGTCTTGTCGCTGGTGAAGTGGCGCCGCGGGCGGCCGACGTGCTACGGCGCCTCCGGGCAGGGTTCAGTGGCTGACCACGCGGCCGGCCGCGAGTTCGATGCGGCGGGCGCAGCGGCTCGCGATGTCCGCGTCATGCGTAACGAGGACCAGCGTTGAACCGCGCTCGCGGTTCAGCTCGAACATCAGGTCGATCACCGCTTCGCCGGTGCGCGCGTCGAGGCTGCCGGTCGGTTCGTCAGCCAGTAGCAACGGAGGCCGCAGCACGAACGCACGCGCGAGTGCGACGCGCTGCTGTTCGCCGCCGCTCAGATACTTCGGGTAGTGCAACAGTCGTTCCGCCAGACCGACGCGGCCGAGCAGCGCGCGCGCGGCGGCGACCGGTTCTTCGCCTTCGGGTGTACGCCCGGTCAGCTCGAGCGGTAGCAGCACGTTTTCCAGTGCGGTCAGGTGCGGCAGCAGCTGAAACGACTGGAACACGAAGCCGATTGCGCGGGCGCGCAACGCTGCACGTCCATCCTCGTCGAGCGTGAACATGTCGTCGCCGAAAATGCGCACCGCGCCCGATGTCGGAACATCGAGTCCCGCCAGCAGTCCGAGCAGCGTGGACTTGCCCGATCCCGACGCCCCGACGATCGATGCCGTTTCTCCGGCCGCGATGCTCAGATTGATATCATCGAGAATCGTCAGGCTGCCCGTGGCATCCTGCACGATCTTCCCGAGGCCACGCGCCTCCACCGCGATGTTCTTCACTGGCTCCTCTGTCCTGCGCGGACGCCTCAGCTTCCTGCTTGCACTCGGCTTCGCACTGCTGGGCGCTTTGTCTTTCGAGCAGCGGGCTCGCGCGCAGGGCGCGCCGGCAGCCGCTCCAACGGTTGCTCAGCCTGTCGTCCTGGTGCTGGGGGACAGCCTGTCGGCCGAGTACGGACTGCCGCGCGGCGCCGGTTGGGTTCAACTGCTTTCAGATCGACTGCGCAGCAGCGGCGCGGATTATACGGTCGTAAATGCGAGTATCAGCGGTGAGACTACGAGTGGCGGACTCACTCGCCTGCCTGGGTTGCTGCAGCAGCATCGTCCGGCGATTGTCGTCATCGAA
The DNA here is from genome assembly GCA_035255845.1 of Burkholderiaceae bacterium. Lineage (GTDB taxonomy): Bacteria > Pseudomonadota > Gammaproteobacteria > Burkholderiales > Burkholderiaceae_F > JALORV01. Next base: position 18,987 of record DATEZE010000190.1, read on the forward strand.
CTCGGCGCGAACGACGGGCTGCGCGGGCTGCCGATTTCTGTCATGCGCGACAATCTGCTGAAGATGATCGGGGCCAGTCGCAGCGCGAGCAGCGCCGTGATGCTCGTCGGCATACGCGTGCCGTCCAACTACGGGCGCGACTATTCGGAACGCTTCTTTCAGACCTTCGAGTCAGTCGCCAAGGAAACGCGGGTTGCGTACGCGCCATTCTTGCTCGACGGCTTTGCCGAGTCGCTCGACAGCTTCCAGCCCGACCGGATCCATCCGAACACTTCGGCGCAGCCGCGCATGCTGGACAACGTGTGGCCGCATCTGCAGCCGCTGCTGAAAACGAAGCGGAGCACGGCGCGATGAGGCGCGACCACGGCGTCATTGAGGCCGAGGAGGCACTGGCACAGCTTGACCGCTACGACACGATCGTCGACGTGCGCAGCGAGAGCGAGTTTGCCGAGGACCATATTCCGGACGCGATTGCCTGTCCGGTGCTGTCGGACGACGAGCGCCGCGAAGTCGGGACGATGGACCGCCAGAATTCCTCATTCGAGGCGCGACGGCGCGGCGCGGCGCTGGTCGCTCGGAATATCGCCCGGCACCTGGAGGAGCGTTTCGCCGACAAGCCGCGTGACTGGCGCCCACTGGTGTACTGCTGGCGCGGCGGCAATCGCAGCGGCTCTATGGTGCACATTTTGTCGCGCGTCGGCTGGCGCGCGGAACAGTTGCACGGCGGCTACCGTGCCTATCGCCGCGCGGTGATGGCCGCGCTGAACACGCTGCCGGCCGGGCTTCGCTTCGTGGTCATCTGCGGCGCCACCGGCAGCGGCAAGAGCCGCCTGCTGCAGCACCTCGCGGCCGCGGGCTCCCAGGTGCTCGATCTCGAAAAGCTCGCGCGCCATCGCGGCTCCGTACTGGGCGGCCTGCCCTCGCAGACGCAACCGGGGCAGAAGCTGTTCGAATCACTGATCTGGGACGTGTTGCGGCGCTGCAGCCCTGAGCGACCCGTTTTCGTCGAGTCAGAGAGCCGCAAGGTCGGCAACCTACACGTCCCCGACCAGTTGCTGCTCAGAATGCGCGAGTCGGAGTGCGTGAAGCTCGACGTGCCGCTCATGGCCCGTATCCGGCTGCTGCGCGACGAATACGGGCACTTCGAGGACGATCCCGATTCACTGCTCAGTCAGCTCGAGGGCCTGATCGAGTTGCACGGTCGCGAGAAAATCGCGCGCTGGAAGGCGCTCGCCACCGCGCAACACTGGGACCGCATGGTCGAGCAGCTGCTGACCGAGCACTACGATCCGGCTTACCGACGCTCGATCGCGCGCAATTTCAAGCAGGTAGGCGCTGCCACGACGATCTTCATCGCCTCGGACGACAGCGCCGCCTATGCCGATGCGGCGCGCGCGCTGAGCGCCTAATCTTTCGGACTACTTCGTCGCAGCGTTTTCGGCCGCAGCAGGCTTCTGAGCGTCGCGCCGCAATTCGGGCCGATTCACCTTTACTCCGTGCCGGCTGCGCAGTCCCTCGGCATAGGCTCCTTCATCGGCCGCGGCGGCCTGCCGCAGCAGCGCACGCCGCTCGGCATCGCGCTGTGCCGGCGTTTGAGCTGCACCTTCCTTCGCCGCAACCACCTCCGCAATCAGGTAGCCCATACCTTCGACATCCGAACCAACGAAGGTCGGCAGCTTGTCGGCCCGCGTTCTCAGAATCTCATTGAGCAGCGCCGGCGGCATACCCTGCGGCGCTCGGCGCGAAACGGTGATCGGCGGAGATAACCCGGCATCGCTCGGCTGCTTCAGCAGCTCGGCGAGCCGGGCTTCGCCGGCGCTACGTGCCAGCTTCGCGGCCTCCTGCTGCTCGAGCCGTTGGCGGATCAGTGCCTTGACTTCGTCCAGTGGGCGAACCGCGGCTGGACGATGCTCGACGACGCGCGCAGAGACCAGCGTATTCGGGCCAATCTCGATCGCTTGCGTGTTGCGCCGGTTCGTGACGGCATCGTCGCTGAACAGCGCCTCGATCACGCGTGGCGTGAATACCTGCGGTTGATTTGGCCGCGCGGGAATGCCGGCGCGCGTAACGTTGTCCTGTGAGGCGATCTTCAGCCCGAGCTTGTCGGCGGCTGGTTTGAGCGAATCCGCCTGCTCGTAAGTGAGATTGGTGAACTGCTCGGCCGCCTCGGCAAAGCGCTTCTGCGCCTGCTGCGTGCGCAGTTCGCGCTCGATCTCGGCGCGCACATCAGCCAGCGGCTTGACCTCGGCCGGCTTGATCTCAGTGAGGCGGATGATGTGGTAGCCGAAGTCGGTCTCGACGATGCCGCTGATCTCGCCCTGCTTCAACGAGAACGCGACGTCCTCAAACGGCTTGACCATCATGCCCTTGCCGAAGAATCCGAGATCACCGCCTTGCGCCGCAGAGCCGGGATCCTTGGATTGCTCCTTCGCGATCTTTGCGAAGTCGCCCGGGTTGGCCTTGACGGCGGCGAGCGCCGCTTCGGCCTTCTTGCGGGCTGCGGCCTTGTCGCCGCCTTCGGGCGTGATCAGGATATGGCTCGCGCGCCGCTGCTCCTCGACACCGTAGCGCCCCTTGTTCTGCTCGTAGTACGTCTTGACGTCTGCCTCTGCGACCGGCGCGTCGCCGGCCAGCGCCTCGGCATTCAGCACCAGGTATTCGACCTTGACGTTCTCGGGCGTCTCAAATTCCTTGGTGTGCTTCTCGTAGAACTCGGCGACCTGCGCGTCAGTCACGCCGGCCTTTGGCAAAAACGCCTCGATGCGGATCGGCAGCACCCGCACCTCACGCTGCTCGAGCAGCACGCGGTCGATGCGTTCGCCGACTTGCGCCGGCAATATCGTGGATTCGAGCACGGCTTGTAGCAGCATCTGCTTGCGCAGATCAGCTCGAACACGTTCCTCGAACTGCGGCTGCGTCATGCCTTGCGCCGCCACGTAGGCCTTGTAGCGCTCGAGGCTGAACTTGTTGTCCTCCTGGAAGGCCGGGACGGTCGACAGTACCTGCCGCAGCCGCTCATTGGTCACGATGAGGTTGCTGCGCTCTACTTCGCGGGCCAGCGCCCGGTCGAGCAGCAGCCCGTCGAGCACCGCGGCCCGACCTTCGGGGGTATCGAGCACCTTGGGATCGAACTCGGGGCCGAACTGCTGACGCAGACGCTCGACCCGCTCCCGCTGGGCAATCTCAAATTCGCGCTGCGTTATCGGAGTTCCGTCGACCGTCGCCAGCGCGCCTTCGGTTTCCATGAAGCGGTTGTAGCCCTGGATGCCGAAGAACACGAAGGACGGAAAAATAAGCACCAGCATGAAGAACATCAGCCAGCGGCGGTGCGAGCGGATTGAATCGAACATGAGCGTTCTCGGTCATCGAACGAACAACAAAAAAGGCGAACTTGCGTTCGCCTTCGTCGTGTGGCGGAGTGGACGGGACTCGAACCCGCGACCCCCGGCGTGACAGGCCGGTATTCTAACCAACTGAACTACCACTCCCGCGCGTCTGCAGCGACGACTCCGCAGGTGCTCCAGGTGGCTCGATGGTGGGTGCTGAGAGGCTCGAACTCCCGACCTACGCCTTGTAAGGGCGCCGCTCTACCAACTGAGCTAAGCACCCTCAGCTCGTGCGGTGTTCCGCGCTTACCACGGCGGCGCGTGTGAACGCGCTGCTATGGTGCCCGCGGCGGCTGCCTGGCTGCGAAGCGCGCTAGTTTAGCGAATCTTTCAGCGCCTTGCCGGGACGGAACTTCGGCACTTTGGCCGCCTTGATCTTGATCGCTTCGTTCGTGCGGGGGTTGCGACCTGTGCGTGCCGCGCGCTTGCCCACCGCGAACGTTCCGAAGCCGACCAGCGTCACGGAGTTGCCCTTCTTGAGGCTGCCCCGGATTCCACCGACGATCGCTTCGAGGGCCCGACCTGCCGCGGCTTTTGAGATATCCGCTTGCTTGGCGATGTGGTCGATCAATTCTGTCTTGTTCACTTAAACCCCCTCTTGAGACTGGTCTGGAGTATCAGCGCCGTGTCGCCGCAGCGATCTTCTCGTTATGTACCAGCTGCGCGCGCGCTCTGAAAAGTGGACGGGTATTCAACCGCGCGTGATCTGCAGTGTCAAGCGCAAGCAATCGATTTTTTGCTCGGGATGCAAAAGAGTGTGCGCCTCTTCCGAGGCGCACACTAGACGGGCATCAATGCTTGACCACCTCGGCGGCGGTCCCGGCCTCGGCTGGCTTCGGCGGCGTGGCGGCCGCTTCCTCGTCGGTCAGCGGTACCGGCTGACGCTCGAGCGCGACCTCGAGAACCTTGTCGATCCACTTGACGGGAATAATCTCAAGGCGGTTCTTCACGTTGTCCGGGATCTCCGCGAGATCCTTGACGTTTTCCTCGGGAATGAGCACCGCCTTGATACCGCCCCGGTGCGCTGCGAGGAGTTTCTCCTTCAGACCGCCGATCGCGAGCACTTCGCCGCGCAGCGTGATCTCGCCGGTCATCGCCACGTCCGCGCGCACCGGAATTCCGCTGAGTGCCGAGACGATCGACGTCGTGATCGCGATGCCGGCGGAAGGTCCGTCCTTCGGCGTTGCGCCCTCCGGGAAGTGCACGTGCAGGTCGGTTTTCTCGAAAATCTCGTCGCGGACTCCGAGCCGGCGCGCGCGCGCGCGCACCACCGTCCTCGCCGCCTCGACCGATTCCTTCATGACGTCGCCGAGCGAGCCCGTTCGCTGGACATTGCCCTTGCCCGGCATTGTCGCGACTTCGATCGTCAGCAGGTCCCCACCAACCTCGGTCCACGCGAGGCCGGTCACCTGGCCCACCTGGTTCTGCTTCTCGGCGACACCGAAGTTGTAGCGCCGCACGCCGAGGAACTTGTCGAGGTTCTTGGCGTTGACGTGGATCTTCTTGTCCTGGCCCTTGAGCAGCAGTTGCTTGACAACCTTGCGACAGATCTTGCTGATCTCGCGCTCAAGCGAGCGCACGCCTGCCTCGCGTGTGTAGTAGCGAATGATGTCGCGAATCGCGCTTTCGCCGATCGCAAGTTCGCCCGACTTCAAACCATTGGTCTTCATCTGCTTCGGCAGCAGGTGCTGCAGCGCGATGTGCACCTTCTCTTCCTCTGTGTAGCCCGACAGCCGGATCACCTCCATGCGGTCAAGCAGCGCCGGCGGGATGTTCATTGTGTTGCTGGTGGCAACGAACATCACGTCCGAAAGATCGAAGTCGACCTCGACGTAGTGATCCTGGAAGGTGTGGTTCTGCTCGGGGTCGAGCACCTCCAGCAGCGCCGACGCCGGGTCGCCGCGGAAGTCCATGCCCATCTTGTCGACCTCGTCGAGCAGGAACAGCGGATTGCGGACCCCGATCCGGCCGAGGTTCTGCAGGATCTTGCCCGGCATTGAGCCGATGTAGGTGCGACGGTGGCCACGGATCTCAGCTTCGTCGCGGACGCCACCGAGTGCCATGCGGATGAACTTGCGGTTGGTCGCGCGCGCGACCGACTGGCCGAGCGACGTCTTACCGACGCCCGGAGGGCCGACCAGGCAAAGGATCGGCGCTTTCACCTTGTCGACCCGCTGCTGCACCGCGAGGTACTCGAGGATGCGGTCCTTGACCTTCTCAAGGCCGTAGTGATCGTCGTTCAGAACCTTCTCGGCGTTCCTCAGATCGTTGTTGATGCGGCTGCGCTTCTTCCACGGCAGCCCGACCAGCGTATCAAGGTAGTTGCGCACCACTGTGGCTTCGGCGGACATTGGTGACATCAGCTTGAGCTTCTTCAGCTCCGACTGCGCCTTCTCGCGCGCGGCCTTCGGCATCCGAGCGGCGCGGATCTTCTTTTCCAGTTCTTCGAGATCGGCGCCCTCTTCGCCTTCGCCGAGTTCCTTCTGGATCGCCTTGACCTGTTCGTTCAGGTAGTACTCGCGCTGACTCTTCTCCATCTGCCGCTTGACGCGGCCGCGGATGCGCTTTTCGACCTGCAGGATGTCGATCTCGGTCTCAAGTTGCGCCAACAGATGTTCCAGGCGCTCGTTAAGTCCCTGCATCTCGAGGATCTTCTGCTTTTGCTCGAGCTTCAGCGGCAGGTGCGCGGCAATCGTGTCCGCAAGCCGGCCGGCCTCGTCGATCCCGGCAATCGAGGTCAGGATCTCGGCCGGAATCTTCTTGTTCAGCTTCACGTACTGGTCGAACTGACTCACGATCGCGCGCCGCAGCGCCTCGGCCTCGGCGGTCGGCTGCAGATCGGGCACGATCGGCACGACGTCTGCGGTGAAGTGGCTGGAGCCTTCCTCGATCCGTTCGATGCGTGCGCGCTGCGCGCCCTCGACCAGCACCTTCACCGTGCCGTCAGGCAGTTTCAGCATCTGCAGGATGTTGGCGACGCAGCCGATCTCATAGATGTCCTCTGCCGTTGGATCATCCTTGGCCGCATTTTTCTGCGCGACCAGCATGATGCTCTTGCCGGCTTCCATCGCCGCCTCGAGCGCCTTGATCGACTTGGGCCGTCCGACGAACAGCGGGATCACCATGTGCGGAAACACCACCACATCGCGCAGGGGCAGCAGCGGCAATGTGACTTGTTCCGGAGGCATGATCTGGGTTGACATATGAGGCCTTCCCTCAAAATGGAGTATTCAGCGGGGCATATGGGTACAGCCCGGGCCAATGCAAGCCCGCTGGAATCCTCGGTGATTTCAATCTAGCACGCGACGCCTCGTCGCGGCCGCGGGCCGCGGCGCCCTAACGCGGGGCGCCGGCCACCTTCGGCTGGTCGGCGTACATCAGCAGGGGTTTGCCGCCAATGATCGTGTTTTCGTCGACCACGACCTTGACGACGTTCTTGGTGCTGGGAAGGTCGTACATCACGTCGAGGAGGATACCTTCCACGATGGAACGCAGTCCGCGAGCACCCGTCTTGCGCTTAATCGCCTTGCGCGCGATCGCTTTGAGTGCATCCGGGCGTACCTCGAGTTCGACACCTTCCATGTGGAACAAGCGCTGGAACTGCTTAATCAACGCGTTCTTTGGCGCGACCAGGATCTCAACCAGCGCGTCCTCGCTCAGTTCGTCGAGCGTCGCCACCACCGGCAGGCGGCCGACGAGTTCCGGAATCAGGCCGAACTTGATCAGGTCTTCGGGCTCGACTTCGCGCAGCACGTCGCCGACCCCACGCTCGCTTGCGCTTGTGACCGTCGCCCCGAAGCCGATGCCGCTCTTTTCCGATCGGCTGCGGATAATCTTCTCGAGACCGTCGAACGCGCCGCCGCAGACAAACAGGATGTTCGTCGTATCGATCTGAACAAAGTCCTGGTTCGGGTGCTTGCGCCCGCCCTGCGGGGGGACTGAAGCAATCGTGCCTTCGATCAGCTTCAGCAGCGCCTGATGCACGCCCTCGCCAGAAACGTCGCGGGTGATCGACGGGTTGTCGCTCTTGCGCGAAATCTTGTCGATCTCGTCGATGTAGACGATGCCCTTCTGCGCCTTCTCGACCTCGTAGTTGCAGTTCTGCAACAGCTTCTGGATGATGTTCTCGACGTCCTCGCCGACATAGCCGGCTTCGGTCAGCGTCGTCGCGTCAGCGATCACGAACGGCACGTTCAGCAGCCGCGCCAGTGTCTGTGCCAGCAGCGTCTTGCCCGAGCCGGTCGGACCGATCAGCAGGATGTTGCTCTTCGCCAGCTCGACGTCGTCTTTGGCGCTGAGGTGCTTGAGCCGCTTGTAATGGTTGTAGACGGCGACCGAAAGAATGCGCTTGGCCTTGTCCTGTCCGATCACGTACTGGTCAAGGATGCCGCCGATTTCACGCGGGGTCGGTAGGTCCGACTTCGCGCCGGCGGAACCGGTGTCGGAAGTCGTCTCGTCGCGGATGATGTCGTTGCAGAGGTCGATGCATTCATCACAGATGAACACCGATGGGCCGGCGATGAGCTTCTTGACCTCGTGCTGGCTCTTGCCGCAGAAGGAACAGTAGAGAAGCTTCTCGCTGGAGCCCTTCTTGTCCGACATATCGCTGGAATCGCCCTCCGCCCGTCGAACGCTACGGCTGCTCGCCGCGCTTGACGAAAATCTTGTCGACCAATCCGTAGCTTACTGCATCGTCCGCCGACATGAAGTTATCGCGATCGGTGTCTCTGGCTATCTTTTCAATCGGTTGGCCGGTCCGTTCGGCCAGTATCCGGTTCAGTCGCTCGCGCGTCTTCAGGATTTCCTGCGCATGGATCTCGATGTCGCTTGCCTGCCCCTGCGCACCGCCGGACGGCTGATGAATCATGATGCGTGAATTCGGCAGCGTGTAACGCTTGCCGTTAGCGCCGGACGCCAGCAAAAACGCGCCCATGCTGGCCGCCATGCCGACGCAGATCGTCGAGACATCGGGCTTGATGAACTGCATCGTGTCGTAGATCGCAAGTCCGGCGTACACCGACCCGCCCGGCGAATTGATATAGAGCGAGATGTCCTTGTCCGGGTTCTCGGATTCGAGAAACAACATCTGGGCCACGACGAGATTCGCAGTCTGGTCGTTGACCGGGCCGACCAGGAACACTACCCGGTCGCGCAGCAGGCGCGAGTAGATGTCGTACGCGCGCTCGCCGCGGCCGCTCTGTTCGATCACGATCGGCACCATGCCGAGTGCCTGCGGTGCCATGCCTTCGGCCATTGCGGTGATCCCCTTGTGATTCCTCATGCCCAATTCTCCGCGGTGCGGTGCATCACGCCTGCCGGTGACCCATCAGTTCGTCGAATGCGACCGGCGTGTCGATCACCTTCCCCTGCTCCAGTATCCATCGTGTCACGTTGTCCTCAAGCGCCGTGCCTTCGAGTTCGGCCAAACGCTTACGATCCGAAAGGTACCAGTTGATGACTTCCTGCGGCTTCTCGTAGCTCTGAGCCATGTCCTCGACCAGCTTGCGGATCTGATCGGGGCGCGGCTGCAGGCCGTGCGCGCGCACGATCTCGCCGACGAGTAACCCGAGCCGCACGCGGCGTTCCGCCTGAGCGGCGAATAGATCCAGCGGCAGATCATTGTCGGCCGGTACACCACGCGCCGTCAGATCCTTGCGCGCCATCTCGGCAAGGCGTTGCTTGTCCTCGTCGACCAACGCCTTCGGCACCTCGAACTGCGTCGATGCCAGCAGCGCCGCCATCGCGTTGTCGCGCGTACGCGCCTTGAGCCTCGTACCCACTTCGCGTTCGAGGTTGGCTCTGATCTCAGCCCGCATCTTGTCGAGATCACCGTCCGCGATCCCGAGCGAGCGCGCAAATTCCGCGTCGACTTCCGGCAGCACCGGCTGCTGCACTTTCTTCAATGTCGCCGTGAACTCGACAGTTTTTCCGGCCAGTTGACTCGCCGAGTAATCCTTCGGAAACGTCAGCGGAAAAACCTTGCTCGCACCTACAGCCATTCCGCTGACGGCCGTCTCGAACTCCGGCAGCATCCGTCCCTGCCCGAGCGTGAACGCGAAATCCTGCGCACTGCCTCCGTCGAAGGCCGTGCCATCGAGGGTGCCTGCGAAGTCGACCACGACCACGTCGCCGTTCGCGGCGGGGCGGGTTACGTCTTCATAAGTGGCGCGCTGCTTGCGCATGATGTTGAGCGTGCCGTCGACCTCGGCTTCACCTACCGGGCACACGGCACGCTGCACCTCGACGCCGGACAGACTACCGAGCGCAATCTCGGGATAGACCTCGAAAACGGCGGAAAAGGCCAAGTCGGGCGAACCTCCCGCTTCGCGCGCCTCGAGCCGAGGTGTGCCCGCGACGCGCAACTTGCTGGCGTTGATCGCTGAGTTGAACGCCTCGCCTACCTTGTCGTTCAGCACCTCAGCCTGCACCTGCGCCCCGTAGGTCGCCGCGACCATCTTCATCGGCACCTTGCCCGGCCGGAACCCGGGCATCTTCACATTGCGCGCCAGCTTCGCGAGCCGGGTCTGCACTTCCTTTTCAACCGCCTCCACGGGGACCGTCAGGTCGATACGACGCTCGAGCGCGCCCGTGTTTTCCATCGTCTGTTGCATGGCTTGTTCCCTGATTCTTGTCGGACGCCGCACATCGCGGCAGTCGGGATCGGTTGGTGCGAAGGGGGGGACTCGAACCCCCACGCCGGTGAAGGCGTCAGGACCTAAACCTGGTGCGTCTACCAATTTCGCCACCTTCGCGCCGCGGCCGAAGAGATATCTCGGCGCGCAAGGAGCAGTGATTCTAGCGGATGCAGGTCCGGCAAATTTGACATTGGCCCTGTGCTAGCGTCGGCTGAATGGGTGTCGGCCACTACGAAAACTTTCCGGTTGCATCGCTGCTCGCCCCGCCGGCACTGCGCGACGCGATTCGGGCTATCTACCGCTTTGCCCGTACCGCCGACGATATTGCTGATGAAGGCAATGCGACGCCCGCGGAACGCCTTCGCGGCTTGGCCGAGCTGCGCACCGCGCTCGACGCGATCGATGGCGGCGATGCGGGCGACTGGCCGGACCTCGCGCGAGCCGTGCGTGCGCACGCGCTGCCGACGCAGCTGCTGCGCGATCTTCTGTCCGCGTTTGAACAGGACGTCGTCACTCCCCGCTACGCCAGCTTCGATTCGCTGCTCGACTATTGCCGGCGGTCCGCGAATCCGATCGGGCGCCTGCTGCTCGTGCTTTACCGACGCAGCGATGCGCAGCGGGAAGCGTGGTCCGATGCGATCTGCACGGCGCTGCAGCTCACGAACTTCTGGCAGGACGTCGGCCTCGATTGGGACAAGGGGCGCATCTATGTTCCTACCGAGGACCTGCAGCGTTTCGCCGTCGGTGAGGCAGATCTGGCCTCCGGGCTTGCGGACGCGCGCTGGAGCGCGCTGATGCAGTTCGAGACGCAGCGAACTCGCGCCTTGATGCTGTCCGGCGCCCCGCTCGCAAACGCTCTGCCGGGCCGTATCGGCTTCGAGCTGCGCCTGGTGATCCACGGCGGGCTGCGCATCCTCGAGCGCATCGACGCCCGCGACGGTGACGTGTTCCGGCAGCGACCGACCCTGCGTGCCCGCGACTGGCTGTCGGTCTTCTGGCGGGGCCTGCAGGGAGTGCCTCAGGCACGACCGCAGACGACCGCGAGCCTGGGCACATGACGCACCGTACGACTGCAGCGAGGCGCGCGCCAATCGCGCGGGCGCGCTTGAGACATCTCTGGAAGTACAGCAGGTCCTGATGACTCCGGACGAGTACTGTCAGCAGAAGGCCGCCGCCAGCGGCTCGAGCTTTTACTACTCGTTCCTGTTTCTGCCACCGGAGCGGCGTCGCGCGATTACTGCGGTCTACGCCTATTGCCGCGAGGTCGACGACGTTGCCGACGAAGTCACCGATCCCGGTGTGGCGCAGGCCAAACTCGACTGGTGGCGCGGCGAGGTCGAAGCGCTGTTCCACGGCCGGCCAAATCACCCGGTGACCCAGGCCTTGCAGCCCTTCATTGCCGGAACGTTTGGCATCACGCAGGCAAGGCTGGCCGCCATCATCGACGGCATGGACATGGACCTGCAACAGAACCGCTACCTCGACTTCGCAGCGTTGCGGCGTTATGCGCATCTGGTCGCGGGTGTGGTCGGCGAGATGTCGGCGTCGATCTTCGGCTACCGCCATGTCGCAACGCTGGAATACGCCAGCCGGCTCGGGATCGCGCTGCAGCTGATCAACGTCATCCGCGACGTGGGCGAAGATGCACGCCGCGGTCGGGTCTACCTGCCGCTCGACGAGTTGCAGCAATTCGGGGTCAAGGTCGCCGACGTTCTGCAGGGACGCACCGTCGGAGGCTTCGTGCCGATGATGCAGTTTCAGGCCGAGCGAGCGCGGGCGCTTTACCGCGAAGCGCTGGCGCTCCTACCGGCGGAGGATCGCAAGGCCCAGCGCACCGGATTGATCATGGGCGCCATTTACTCGACGCTGCTCGACGAGATCGAACGTGACGGCTTCCGTGTACTGCATCAGCGCATCGCGCTCACGCCGCTGCGCAAGCTGTGGATCGCATGGAAGACCTGGGTCTCGACGTGACAGCACGATTGCGCGTCGGTGTGATCGGGGGCGGCTGGGCCGGGTGTGCGGCCGCGGCGGCCTGCGCTCGGGCGGGACACCAACCGGTCCTGCTCGAAGCGAGCGGTGAACTCGGCGGCCGTGCGCGCCGGCTCGCGCTCGAACTGGACGGCGATTCTCATACGCTCGATAACGGCCAACACCTCCTCGTCGGTGCGTATACCGCCGTGGCGAATCTGCTCGCGCAGTGCGGCGTCGCGCTCGACTCCGCCTTCATGCGCCGGCCTTTCGAAATCACCTATCCGGACGGCATGTGCCTGCGCGCAGCGAAGCTGCCGGCGCCGTGGCATCTGGTGGGGGCGCTGCTCAGTGCGCGGGGATTCCAGTGGCAGGACAGACTGGCGCTCGCGCGATTGCTGCCGCAGTTGAAGGCACAGGACTGGACGGTCGCGCCCGATCGCGCCGCCGGTCCCTGGCTGCGCCAGTTGCACCAGACGCCGCGTCTGATCGACCGCGTATGGCGACCGCTCACGCTCGCTTCCCTCAACACCCCTCTCGACGAGGCGTCCGCACAGGCGGTTGCGATCGTATTGCGGGACAGTCTCGGTGCCGCTGCGCCGGCGTCGGAGATGTGGCTGCCCCGCTCGGATCTTTCTGCAGCGTTGCCCGAGGCGGTCGAGCGCTCGCTGCAGAAGGCGGGCGGAGAAGTCCGCCGCAACCACCGCGTCGACCTCGCGCGCCGCTCGGACCATGGCTGGACGCTGGCGGTGCGCGCCGGCGGCGACCACGTTTCACTCTCGGTCGATGCGCTTGTCTACGCCGCGCCTGCGGCGCAACTGCAGCGTGTCTTCGGCCTGCACACCGAGGCGCTGCGCCAGACGCTGCGGATGATCGAGCGCTTTCGTTATCAGCCAATTACCACGATCTACCTCAAGTACGCACCGGATGAGCCTCGACTGCCAGCGCTGTTCAACGCGCTGGAGGACAACGTCCTGCGCGGTCACTACGGGCAATGGGCGTTCAATCGCGGCGCGCTCGATGCCGCCAATCGCGGCGTACTAGCGGTGGTCATCAGCTGCGGCGGAGTCGAGGAGGAGCCAACGCTCGACGCGCTGTGCAAGGCGGTCGCACGCCAGATGTGCGATGTCTACCGCCTGCCGGCGCCACGCGCGGCCCGCGCGATCATCGAACGGCGCGCCACGCTGGCGTGCGTGCCGGACCTCGAGCGCCCGGCGCAGTCGACGAGCCTGCCGCGGCTCGCGCTGGCGGGCGACTGGACCGCATCGGAATATCCCTGCACGCTCGAAACCGCTGTGCGCAGCGGTGCCGCAGCAGCAGCCTGGGTCGTGAGTGAGGCTTCCGCCTAGATCACGCGCGCAGGTGCTCGAGCGCCTGTGCGAGACGCTCGACGGCGACGATTTCGAGTCCCTCGATCCGGTGCTTCGGTGCGTTCGCGCGCGGAATGATCGCTTGCGAGAAGCCGAGCTTGGCCGCCTCACGCAGGCGCTCCTGGCCGCGCGGCGCGGGCCGTATCTCGCCGGCGAGGCCCACTTCGCCGAAGGCCACCAGGCCGCGCGGCAGCGGCCGACTGCGCATCGACGAAACGATCGCCAATAGCACCGCCAGGTCCGCCGCCGGTTCGGCGATGCGAACTCCGCCGACTGCATTGACGAAAACATCCTGGTCGTAGGCCGCGATGCCGGCATGCCGGTGTAACACCGCCAGCAGCATTGCCAGCCGCTGCGGATCGAGGCCGACGCTGAGCCGACGCGGGTTCGGCACGTGCGCGGTGTCGACCAGTGCCTGCACCTCGACCAGCAGTGGCCGGGTTCCTTCCTGCGTGACCATGACGCACGAGCCGGGTACCTCGCCGCCATGCCCGTCGGGGCCGTGCTGTGACAGGAACAAGGCCGACGGATTGCTGACCCCCTTTAAGCCGCGGTCAGTCATCGCGAACACTCCGAGCTCGTTGACCGCGCCGAAGCGGTTCTTGAACGCGCGGATCAGGCGAAACGACGAGTGCGTGTCGCCTTCGAAGTACAGCACTGTGTCGACGATGTGTTCGAGCACACGCGGACCGGCCAGCGCGCCCTCTTTTGTGACATGGCCTATCAGGACGAGCACGAAACCGGTCTGCTTGGCGAGGCGAGTCAGGTGCGCAGCGCACTCGCGCACCTGCGACACCGATCCGGGTGCCGACGTGAGTTCGCCGGTATACAGCGTCTGGATCGAATCGATCACGACGACTGCGGGCTGCTCCTCCCTGATTGTCGCAATAACACGTTCGAGCGTGATCTCCGACAACAATCGCACCTTCGCGGCGTCGACGCCGAGACGCCGGGCGCGCAACGCCACCTGTGCCGGAGACTCTTCCCCGCTGACATAGAGCACGCGTGCATCGGCCGACAGCGCTGCGAGCGACTGCAGCAGCAGCGTCGACTTGCCGATGCCGGGATCGCCGCCAATCAGCACGACGCCACCTTCGACCAGGCCGCCGCCGAGGACACGATCGAACTCCTCGACACCGCTACTCAGCCGCGCGACCTCGCGAGCCTGCACCTGGCCCAGCGACTGCACCGACGCGGTGGGCGTGAGCGCAGCGTAGCGGTGCCCGCTTGCTTCTTCGACGCGCGCCTCCGCCAGCGAGTTCCACGCGCTGCAATGAGGACACTGGCCCTGCCACTTCAGACTGGTACCGCCGCACTCGGTACAGACGAACTGGGTTCGCGCCTTGGCCATATCAGTCGACGGCCACAACGCGCACGCGCGGCGCGACCGCACACATCAATTCGTACCCCACCGTGCCGCAATGCTTGGCGACAACGTCGATCGGAACCTGATCGCCCCACAACTCGACCGGGCTGCCGACGCGGGCACCTGGCGCCCTACTCAGATCTACGGTGATGAGATCCATCGACACGCATCCAGCGATCGGAACGAGCGTTCCGTCGACTGCGACCGGCGTGCCGTCGGGCGCATGGCGTGGATACCCGTCGGCATAGCCACAGGCGACGACGCCGATCCGCGTCGGACCTCCAGCAACAAAGCGCGATCCATAGCCGACAGCCTCGCCTGCCGCGATGGTGCGCACGGCCAATAGCTCGGATGTCAGTCGCATCACGGGCCGCAGGCCGAGATGCTCTGCACTGTGCGCCACATCGGGCGTCGCGCCGTACAGCGCGATACCCGTTCGCACCCATGCCTCGGCCAGCGGCGGCTGAAGGAACAGCGCACCCGAGTTCGATACGCTGTGCGGAAGATCGATTCCGCGGCAGGCCGCCTCGAAGCGCGCAAGTTGTTTGTTCACGGCGGCCGGCCCCGCGTGCAGATCCGCGCGTTCCGCGTTGGCGAAATGCATCGTCAGGCCATCGAGACGCGCCGCAGGACACTGCACGAGCCGCGCATGGACTGACGCCAGTTGTGAGGGTTCGACACCAAGCCGGTTCATCCCGGTATTCACCTTGACGAAGACGCCGATCGGAGGACCCGCGGGCGCCTGCTCGAGCATTCGCAGCTGTGACTCGTCGTGAACAACGACGCCGAGGTCGAGTTCGCGGCAAATGGCGACGTCGCCGGCCTCGAAGCAGCCTTCGAGCATCAAGATCGGCCGGGACCAGCACGCCGCGCGCGCCCGGCGCGCCTCCTCGAAGTCGATCAGAGCGAGCCCGTCGGCGTCGGCGAATCCCTGCACCGCGCGCTCGATGCCATGACCGTACGCATTCGCCTTAATGACCGCCCAAATCTTGCGCCCAGCCGCGCGCGAACGCGCGCGGCGGAGGTTGTGCCGCATTGCGGTGATATCAATCCGGGCTCGTATCGGGCGTGGCATTGTGCGAAGGCATCGGGCTAGCGTCGTAGCATAGCGAGGTGAACGAAGCGCGCGGCAAGGTACGCGTGTTATAACGCCGCGCGTTGCAACCGCGCTCGGAAAACGTCCCATCCACGCCTTACCGCATCGACTGCAACTGCCCGCCATCCGTCCATGAATCGCGGCTTCTACACGATCATGGCGGCGCAGTTCCTGTCCTCCCTGGCGGACAACGCGCTGCTGATCGCTGCCATCGCCCTGCTACGAGAAATGGGGGCGGCCGCGTGGATGACGCCGATGCTGAAGCTGTTCTTCGTCATCTCATACGTCTTTCTTGCGCCCTTCGTTGGCGCCTTCGCGGACTCGTTCCCGAAAGGACGCGTGATGATGATCACCAACATGATCAAGATCGGCGGCTGCATGGTCATGTTTGCCGGCGCGCACCCACTCCTTGCCTATGCGATCGTCGGCTTCGGCGCCGCGGCTTACTCGCCCGCGAAGTACGGCATCGTGACCGAACTGCTCCCCGCGGACCGCCTCGTCGTCGCCAATGGGTGGATCGAAGGCCTGACGGTGACTTCGATCATCCTCGGCTTCCTGCTCGGCGGCGTGCTGATCAGCCCGCGCGTCTCGGCCTGGCTGTTCGC
Source organism: Burkholderiaceae bacterium (assembly GCA_035255845.1). Classification (GTDB taxonomy): domain Bacteria; phylum Pseudomonadota; class Gammaproteobacteria; order Burkholderiales; family Burkholderiaceae_F; genus JALORV01. The sequence goes on from DATEZE010000190.1 coordinate 35,416, forward strand.
CCTCGATGTTCCGTTGGTCGACATCGAACTCGAGCACGCGGCCGAATCGGTGATTGCCGTGATCGCCGGCCTGTACGTGTTGGCTGCGCTGGTGAACCTGGTGATCCCCGACACAGGCGCTCGCTACGCGAAGCAGCATATCCACCCCTGGAAGCTGATGGTTGGATTCGCGCATTGCTGCAGTGTGCTGTGGCGGGACAAGCTGGGTCAGATCTCGCTCGCTGTCACGACATTGTTCTGGGGCGCCGGCGCGACGCTGCAGTTCATCGTGCTCAAGTGGGCCGAGCAGGTTCTCGGTCTCGACCTCAGCAGGGCCGCGATTCTGCAGGCCATCGTCGCCATCGGCATTGCCGCCGGCGCTGTATACGCGGCAGCACGCGTGTCGTTGAAGCAATCGCTCGGCGTTTTGCCGGTCGGCGTCGCGATGGGAGTGATCGTCAGCCTCGCATCGTTCTACAGCCGTGCCGTAGCACCCGAAGGTTCGCTCGCGCTCGGCAATGCTTCGGCGAGCTACTTCCTCGTCGTGGCCTGCGCAATCCTGGTGGTGATCGGCGCACTCGCCGGTTATTTCGTCGTTCCGATGAACGCGTTGCTGCAGCACCGCGGGCACGTGCTGCTGTCGGCCGGGCACTCGATTGCCGTGCAGAACTTCAACGAGAACCTCAGCATTCTTGTGATGCTCGGCCTGTACGCACTGCTGCTCTGGCTGAACTTGCCGATCCAGGCCGTGATGCTGCTGTTCGGCCTTTTCGTCGCCATCTCGATGGTGCTGGTACTGCTGCGCCACCGCTACAACCAGCGGCAATTCGACTCGGTCGCTCTGATCGGCGAGACTCAGCCCTAGCGCCGAGAATTCCGCGGCGCCCGCCTTCGGGCACCCGCGACGACGCGGGCGGCGTGCCGCGGGGATTTCAGTGCGAGCGCGCAACAAAGTCGCGCGCCAGGCACAGATCGGCCCAGGATTTCGCTTTGTCCTCGAGGTTGCGCAGCAAGTAAGCCGGGTGATAGGTCACGACCACCGGAACGCTCCGGCCGGCGACCTCGATGCGGAGGACCCGTCCGCGCAGGCTGGCGATGCTCGCATCGGTGCCGAGCAGTGACTGCGCGGCGAAGCGCCCCATTACCAGAACCACCTTGGGGCCGACCAACTCGATCTGACGCCTCAGGTACGGATCACATTCGCGCACCTCGCCAGACTCCGGATTGCGATTACCCGGCGGTCGACATTTCAGCACGTTCGCGATGAAGACCGATTCGGCGCCGGTGCCGCGGCGACTCAGTCCAGCGGCTGCAAGCATGTTGTCGAGCAGACGACCGGCTTGGCCGACAAACGGCTCTCCGCGCGCATCCTCCTCCGCGCCGGGCGCTTCGCCGACGAGCATCCACTCAGCCGAACGATGGCCCACACCGAAGACGGTCTTCGTCCGCGTCCGGCTCAGCGCACACGCGGTGCAGCCAGCGACCGACCGCTCGAGCTCGGCCCAGTCCATGGCGGCGATGCGCTGCGCGCGCGGCACGCCGACCGACGTCGCAGCCGTCGTCGCAACACCAACCGGCGGCGCATCGGCGCCCGGCGCTTTGCGCAAGGTCCAGACTGGTCCGAGTCCCATTGCCGACCAAATCCGCGCGCGCCGCTGATCCAGCGTCACAGGGTCACCCGCATAACGATCGCGTCTTCGCGCCCGCCGGCCGCCGGGTAATACCCGCGGCGAACGCCAATGCGCTGGAATCCGTAGCGATCGTAAAGGCGGATCGCCGCAGGATTGCTTGGTCTGACTTCGAGCAGCATCGTGCGGGCGCCGTGACCGCGGGCGACGTCCGCGATCCACTCGAGGGTGCGCCAGCCGAGGCCGCGCCGCTGGCACTCGCGTGCGACGCTCAAGTTGAGCAGATGCGCCTCATCGAGCGCGAGCATGACGATGGCATAGGCCTGCAGCGCAGCGCCGGCATCGCGCAGCACCCAGCAGCTGTAGCCTGACCGAAGCGAATCGGCGAAGTTGCCCAGCGTCCACGGGAACGGATAAATCTGCGCTTCGGCCCGGACGATGTCATCGAGATCGACCGGTGTCATCGGCCGGTAGCAGTCGGGCTCCGGGCGTAGCAGGGCACTCACCTGGCACCCGCCCGCGCCCGGCGCTGCTCGATCGTCGACGCCACCTGATCGCGCACGTAAAGCGGCGCGGCCAGGTGCGGGGCGACGGCTTGCTCGAGAAACTCCGGTGTCGCCGCGACCTGCGCAATGTCGGCAGCGTCGGCACGCAGCCGCGGAAGAAGAGTCTTTCCTTGCAGCGCCTGCAACGCCTCGGGGAAGACCATCAACGCATCGCCCGCGACCGTATCCACCTCGTCTGCCAATCGGGCCAGATCCGCGGGCTTTGCGAGTGACGGCGGCTGCACCTCGCTGATCCGCGGGTCGCGGTGATAAATCGCGCAATACGCCTCGTGCATTCGCGCATCGACCGCGCACAGGACCCTATCGCTGGCCCCGGACTCGCGAAAAACGCCCTCGGCCAGTGCCCGCAGATTGCCGACTGGTATCACCGACCGGTCGATGCCCCATGCGAGGCCCTGCGCCAGCCCGCACGCGATGCGCAGTCCGGTGAACGAACCTGGTCCCGCCCCAAAGGCGATGAGGTCCACCTCTTCCAGACGCAGCCCGGCCGCGTTCAGCAGCGCATCGATCATCGACAGCGCACGTTCCGAGTGCCGCTGGCCTACGACCTCGCTGCGCGTATTGACCAGGTCGCCCAGCAGGAGCCCAACCGAACACGTGTCGGTAGCGGTATCGACAGCCAGAATGCGGGGCGAAGCCATGAACGATCGGTCGGCAAGAGCGAAGACGCGCGATTCTAGCCAGCGCGTGCAACGTTCCGCCGGGCTAGAAGCGCGAACCTGGCTGCGCGACGAACTCGGCCTCTTCGAGCGTCGAGGCGCGCCCCAGTACCGCGTTGCGATGCGGGAAGCGACCGAAACGCCGGATCACTTCGAAATGTTTTACGGCCCAGGTCAGGGGGTCGGCCAGTCCAGCGTCGGCGAGGCTCTGAAACAGGCGCACCGACTCGTACTGGTCGACCAGGTTTTCCGCATGCTCGAACGGCATGTAAACGTACCAGCGCTCGATCGGCGCAAATTCGCGATCGCGCCCTGAGTAGACCAGCGCGCGCGCATGCGACAGTGCCGCGGCGTCGCCGGCAAAGGCCCGCGGTGTTTCGCGAAAGACATTCCGTGTGAACTGATCCAAGAGCAGGATCAGCGCTAGCGTGCCCTGGCGTGTCGCCGCCCAGTCGTTCAGCCTGCCGGCCAGGGCAAGCTCGATTTCAGGCGCGAAACGCGTGCGAATCTCGTCGTCGAACGACTCCGATTTCCGAAACCACACGTCGCGCACATGCAGTGGCTCGTCGACGCGGGGGTCGAACCAGAAGCCGAGAACGGCGGATGGTTCCATGCGTGCAGCTTAGACAAGCACCGGGCTCACGACGAGTAGGGTGCTGGTGCGCGCGAACGGCCACCCGGCGGCGGCCACGCAAAAAAATGAGGCGCCTGAGCGCCTCATTCAGACATTGCCGCGCTCAGGCGGCCGCGTACATCGTGGCGCGTTTGCGCACGACCTCGAGCAACCCCTGGCAGGCGTCTTCGACATAGTCGAGCACCGTGCTGAAGCCTTCCGGCCCGCCGTAGTAAGGATC
>DATEZE010000191.1:0-25044 GCA_035255845.1 Burkholderiaceae bacterium
GTCCCGTCAGGGGCCGAAGCGAGGACCATCGCTACAGCGGTCGCCATGCTCAATATTTCTCCTCGCAAACGGAGCAAGCCGGCACCGATGCCCCGCCCCCGCCACAGCGCTGGTGGCGAAGGGCCAGGGAGGCGTCTCGACCGTCACGTCACATTCGTCGAGCGTGGCGCGTGGCTCCGCGCGCGCCTAAGATCGCAGTTCAGTGCTTAGCGCGCTAGCGCGCAAACCGGCCGATCGGCCAAACAGGGAGACATGAAAATGGCCAAGAAGAAAACCGCGGAAACTGGCGTCTATCGCGTGACGGAAATCATCGGCGCAAGCACGACATCTTGGGAGGACGCGGCAAAAAGTGCGATCGAAACGGCAAGCAAGTCGTTGCGCGACCTGCGCATCGCCGAGGTCTCGAAGCTCGATGTGAAGATTGAGAACGGAAAGGTCGTCGCGTATCGAGCACGAGTCAAGCTGTCATTCAAGTACGAAGGTTGACCGGCTCTGCGGGCCGCATCTGTTCGCGTCCCGCGTGCCGCGTTCGCGTGGCCGCTAACGGCGGCCACGAACATCTCGCTTCGGACAACGGGCACCCGGTCGCTGACGGGCGCTCATCGATTCGTCTGAACCGGCGACCTACTTGGCCGGTTCCGGCGGAATCAGGACGAGCTGGCCGTCTTTCACAGGAATCGTCGGGCCCGGCTGGAACGTCGTGCGGACGACACCTTCCTTGCCTTCGAGACGGTAGGTGACGTCGTAGCCGATCAGCTTGTGCGAGGTTTCATTCACCGTTTTGCAGCGCCGCTCGGTCGTCGTCTCGACGTCCTTCTGCTGCATGTTCTTTTGGACCTGATTTCCGGCATAGGCGCCGCCCGCAGCCCCCGCAACCGTAGCGACGGTTTTGCCTTTGCCGCCGCCTATGGTGCTGCCGAGCAGACCGCCGGCCACGCCGCCGATCACCGAACCCGTGACGCGGTTCGGGTCCTTCACTGGAGCCTGCTTCTGGACCTGTACGTCCTGGCACTCTTCACGCGGCGTGTTGATGGTCTGGGTGACCTCCTTCACTGCAACGACGTTGGCGAATGTCGGCCGGCTGATGACTTTGTAACCCGTAACACCGGCTGCAGTGAGCGCCACCATCGCCGCCCCGCCGAGCACGATGCCCTTGACCATCGATTTATCCATCTCTCATTTTCTCCCTGAATCCGCCCCAGCTCAACGCCGCTTCTGCAATCAACAGCATTTTGCAGTCCTGAAACGATCGCGTTGAGCCCGATGCCTTCCGGCCTAACGCATTTCTGCAACGCCCGGTTTACCGGCGCGGGTCAGCACATCAGCGCGGCGTACGCGATGCGGGACGCCGCTAAGGATTTCGTTGGTACGATGTATCGACCCGTGAGGATCGCGGCGCAGTCAATGCAGCGGGCGATCGCTGACGACGACGCCGTCGCGGTCCGCATACAACCAGTTTCCAGGACGGAGCGTCGCGCCAAGAAACGTCACAGCAACATCGCTTTGTCCCTCGCCGCGCTTCACCGAGCGGCGAGGATTCAGCCCCAGAGCGCGCACGCCGAGTTCGCAGTCATCGAGCTCGTCGGCATCGCGCACACATCCGAAAACGACCACACCCGCCCACCCATTCTTCGCAGCCGCCACGGCCAGCATGCCGCCGAAGATGCCGCAGCGCAGACTGCCCCCGGCATCGACGACGATCACGCGTCCGTTGCCGGCCGTCTTGACGAGTTCGGCGAGCAGAGTGTTGTCCTCGAACAGTTTCAGAGTGACGATCGGCCCGGCGAACGAGCGACGTCGGCCCAGTGCGAGCAAACCCGGTTGCAATACGCGCACCGTCCCGCGCTCGAGCTCGCCTTCGTGAGCGTCGAGCAGATCCGTCGTTGCGAGCACCATCACAGTCATGCGTGCTTTTCGCGCGGATGCACGGCGCGTGCCGCTCCGCCGACGCGCCACGCCGTTGCCATCGCGGCAACCTGCAGGACCGCGACCGCCGCCAGTGACTCGCGGAAGTGGCCGGCGTCCAGCAGCGGTCCGAACAGCAGGGGTGACAGCGCAAGGCCCGTGTCGAGCCCGGAATAGACGAATCCGTAGACGCGCCCGAAAGCCGCTCTGCCGAAGCGACTCGTGGCGGCACGTCGAACCAGAAGATCGCGGCTGGGTCCGGCAACGCCAACGCCGAACCCCATGACGACCATCAAGGGCAACAGCATCCATACGCTCGCGCCACCCGACGCAAGCACGATCGCTGTGGCAGCCGCGAGGCCGAGCGCAGCGGCAATGACCCGCTCGCTGTGCTCGCTGCGCGTGGCGAGAAATCCTCCGGTGACGATGCCGGTGGCGCTACCGAGGAGATACGCGGTCAAACTTCCCGTCGCCATTGCGAGCGAAACCCCGTAGACATGCCCGAGGATCGCCGGCGAGTAATTCTGCAGAATGCCGAACGCCGCGGTCGACACGAAGAAGAAGGCGAAGCACAGCCACACCGCGCCGGAGCGAAGAAAGCCGAGTTGCCCGCCGTCGTGCGCCGCCGTTGAGGCGTGTTCGCCGGGCCGCATAACCAGCTCGCGCGCCGCATCTGCCAGCGCGTCGCGGCGCAGCCACAGTACAGCGAGCACCGCGAAGCCGACGGCCGACGCGGCAAACCCGGCGACGTGCCAGTTCGTCGCGCTCGCTATGCCCGCCATGAAGACCGGCGCCAAGGCCCAGCCGAGGTTGCCGGACAGGCCGTGTACCGAGAACGCATGACCGAGCCGCGGCGTCGTGACGCGATGGTTCAGGAGCGTGAAGTCGGCCGGATGAAAGATGCTGTTGCCGAGTCCGGCGACGGCTGCAGTCGCGAGCAGCATCGTGTAACTGTCCGATGCTCCGAGCACGATTCCGGATGCGGCGAGCGTGGCGATACCGAAGAACAGCACCGGCCGTGCGCCGACACGGTCGACGACGAATCCGGCGAGTGCCTGCCCCACCCCACTGACGGTGAAGAATACGGTCATCAGCAGGCCCGCTTCCGTAAAACTGAGTGCGAACTCGCGCATCAGCCAGGGAAACAGCGGCGGCAGCATCAAGTGATAAAAATGCGACGTGCCGTGTGCGAGCCCGACGAGGCCGATAACTTCGGCATCGTTCCGAAGGGAGGCGGAAGCGGCGGCAGTGCTCATCGGGATTGCGGCAGGAAGGGAATTTACTGTATCAGACACGTCCGTTATCTCGCTGCTCGATCGGCAGCGTCGCGCCCGGCGCGCTATCTGTCCTAAGCTCTGCGATCTCACAATCCGGCGCACACACTGAACGATGCGGCGAAAGACCGTCCTCTCGTGCGCTGCGATCGCTTTGATCGGAGCTGCCTCCGCTTTCGCGCCGCCGGAGACAGCGTTCGCACAAACGCCGCTGCAGCTGCGGATCATCGGCATCAACGATTTCCACGGCCATCTGGAACCGGGCGACAACGCCGTCCAGGTGCCCGATCCGCGCCATCCCACACGCACCGTTGCCTTGCGCAGCGGCGGCGCCGCCTACCTCGCGACGCGCATACGCGAGTTGCGCTCGGACGCACCTCACAGCCTCGTGATCTCGTCCGGCGACCTCATCGGCGCTTCGCCGTTTGTGTCCGGGCTGTTCTATGACGAACCGACGGTTGCGGTGATGAACGCGATCGGCCTCGACGTCAATGCGGTGGGCAATCACGAATTCGACCGCGGTGTCGCAGAATTGCAGCGAATTGTGGCCGGCGGCTGCCGCGCGGAATCGAGCGGAGGACGCATCAGCTGCCCCGGCCAGATCCCGTTTGCCGGCGCGCGTTTTCCATTTATCGCCGCCAACGTGACCGATCGCGATGGCAAGGCGCTGTTTGCCCCGTCCTTCGTGCGCGAGATCGACGGCGTCAGAATCGGCGTCATCGGTGCCGTCACTCGCTCTACGGCGAGCATCGTCAAGCAGGACGCCGTGGCAGGGCTGCGCTTTGCCGCCGAGGCCGCGGCACTGAACCAGACCGCCGCCGAACTGCGGAGGCAGGGCGTGCACACGCTCATCGCCGTCATCCACGAAGGGGGCGACGCCGATGGCGGCTTCAATGCCTGTGACAACCCGCGCGGGGCGATCTTCGAGATCGCGCGCGAACTCGACCGCTCGATCGATGCTGTGCTCTCAGCTCACACCCACCACGGCTACAACTGCCGCGTCGGCGGGCGGCCGGTAATCCAGGGCGCTTCGTTCGGGCGGCTCGTGTCGGTCGTCGACCTGACGATCGATCGCACGAGCGGCGGCGCCGTAGCAGACCGTACGCAATCACGCAACGTGCCGGTCCCCAACGGCCTGTCACGCGATCCAGCGCTCGCTGTGCAGTATCCGCCGCTCGCGCCCGACCCCGTCGTGGCGGCCATCGTCGACGAGTATGCGGCCCGCGCGGCGCCGCTGGCCTCGCGGCCGGCAGGTCGGCTCGCCGGCGGATTCGATCGCACGCCGTCTGCCGGCGGAGACCATGCGCTGGGGCGTCTGATCGCCGATGCACAGCTGGCGGCCACGCGCAGCTTCGGCGGGGTCATCGCGCTGACCAACCCGGGCGGCATCCGCGCCAACTTGCGCCCGCACGCCGATGCGAGCGTGACGTGCGCGGATGTGTTTGCCGTTCAGCCGTTCGGCAACACGCTTGTCACGCTGAGCCTGACCGGGGCGCAACTGCGTGCGCTGCTTGAGCAGCAGTGGAGCGCACGCAAGTCGGAGCGTGCGCGGATGCTGCAGCCGTCGCGCGGATTGAGCTATGCGTGGGACCCGAAGCGGCCAATCGGCGCACGGGTCATCGCCGACTCCTTGCGCCTCGATGGTCAGCGTATCGAGTCCGAACGCGCTTATCGAGTCACCGTCAACGATTTCCTCGCTCTCGGCGGTGACGGCTTCACCGTCCTGCGTGACGGCACCGACCGCAGCGGTGGGCCGCTCGATGTCGAGGCAATCGCCGCATACTTGCGGCTGGAGTCCGCGGCGCAGCCGCTCGCCCCGGACCGGCAGTCACGCATCCGGCGCGCGGACTGAATCGCGACCCGGCAGCGCGCGGTGCGATAATGCTGGGCTCAGCCCATCAGGAAATTAGCCATGCGCCGCAATCGTGCGAGCACCCGGGCACGTCAGTCGGTCGACGCGGAAACGCTCGTCAAGATGGCCCGGCGCCTGTCCGAATCCGGCAGCCGACTCGAGGATCAACTCTGGCAGCGCCGACTGATCGAGACAATCAACGATCGCCTGGCACGCCGCAGCGACGATGCGATCGAGTCTGCGCTGGATGACCTGGCGCGCACCAGCCAGCGCGCCTACGACGACCTCGCCGACCTCGCCGAAAGCTGCGCCGAGTCGACTCAGGTCCAGCTCGACGGCAAGGCCCACGACGTGCTGCTGCTGGCGATGCCGTTGCTCGCGTGGTCGCGCTACAAGCTGCCGGCGACGACGCTGTCGTCGAGTGTGCTCGACAATCTGCGCGCTCAATTGAGCGGTCACCTGGTGGCACGTCCGGCGCGCGTCGCCGTGGCCGACTATCTCTTTGCGATCGACCAGCTACCTGAAGCCTTCAGCGACGTGCGTCGTTTGACCGAACAACTCGGCGATGCCGCGGCCGAATCGATAGTCCTGCACGTCGATCCGAAGAAGCTGCGTGAGCCGGTCGGCATGCTGGCCGATACGCGCTACCTCGTGGCCGCGATTGCCGCACCTGCCGGCGGGCCGCTGTTTCACTGGCAGGAGCTCGGCGTCGATCCTGACGCCAAGATCGCCGCGCTTTCGGCGTTCCGTGAGCAGGCCGCCGCAGTGCTGCAGCCGGTGCTCACCGGTTGCCGCTTCCGGGTGCTGTCGCCGACGGCGTTTCATTCGGCGCTGCGTTTCGCCGACCGCGAGTTGCGTCAGTTTTCGCTCGAGGCCGCGGTTTCGTACCTGAAGCTCGCCTATGACTTCGCGCCGCAGGCACTGTCCGCGGCATCCGGACTATTCGAAGACCCGCAGGGAAACGCGGGCGCGGAAGTGCGGATCGGGCTGGCCAAGGCAGCCGACGATGACGAAGTCGTCGAAGGCGTGGTCTGGCCGCTGCTGGGTGACGACGAGGAAACGACGCTGGAAGAAGTGGAAAAGGCGCTGCAGGCGCTCGGCGTCAACCGCGCCGTAATGCATACACATCGCTTCCCGCTCGAATTCTGCGATGACTGCGGCGCGCCGCTGTTTCCGAATGCGGCCGGCCACGTGGTCCACGCCGAGCCGCCTGAGGAAGCGGAAGACCGCCCGGCAACGCCGCTGCACTAACCGCCGGCCTCGCCCGCCGGGGCGGATTACCGGCTGGAATGCGCAAGGAGGTTGCCAGCGCCTTGCTGCGGCCGCTGCGCGGTACTCCTCGCGGAACTACGAGTAGATCCAGTCGCGGGTCAGCGGCAGCTCTGTGGGCCCAGGTGTGCGATTCAGGCTGCCGAGCATCTGGTAGATATTGATCCAGCCCCGCTCGAAGCCAAATGCGCAACCCGCAAGATAGATCCGCCAGACCCGCAGCGTCTGCGCCGACACCAGCCGCGCCGCGTCGTCGACACGATCCTCAAGGCGTCGATACCAGTGCGTCAGCGTGCGAGCGTAATGCGGACGCAGCGATTCGATGTCGGCGAGCTCGAAACCCGAGGCCGACATTTCACGCGCTGCCAGATGCAGGTGCGGCAGCTCGCCGTGAGGGAACACGTGGCGCTCGATGAAGTCGCTGACGCCACTGCCGACCGGCCGGCTCTCGACGTCCACCGAGGTGATGCCGTGATTCAGGAACAGCCCGCGATCACGTAACACCGCAGCGACCGCAGAGAAGTAGCGCGGCAGGTTGGCGAGCCCAACATGCTCGAACATGCCGATGCTGGCCACCTTGTCGAACGCGTCGTGGCCGAATCGCGCCTCCAGGTCGCGATAGTCCATCAATTGGATGTCGATTGAGTGCTGCAATCCGGCCTGTCGAACCCGTTCGCGTGCAAGTTCGGCCTGATTGCGCGACAGCGTGATGCCGACTGCTCGCACTCCGTATTCCTGCGCCGCATGCAACACCAACCCGCCCCACCCGCAGCCGACATCGAGCAACCGCTGTCCGGGTTCAAGCCGCAGCTTGCGGCAGATGTGGTCCAGCTTCGCGCGCTGCGCTTCGTCGATCGTTTCCGCACCGGTCTTGAAATACGCGCACGAGTACACCATCCGGCGATCCAACCATAGCCGATAGAACTCGTTGCCCACGTCGTAGTGCTGGGCGATAGCCGTCCGGTCCTGGCGCCGCCGGTGCGGACGCCACGCCTCGGCTACGCGCCGGAACACCGACGCGCCACCCGCCTCGACCAGCCGCACTCCGGTCGGCAATGCTTCGAGCAGATCCCCTTCGATGTCGATTCGCCCTTCGACGTAGGCATCGGCCAGCCCGCCCAGCGTCGGGCAGGCCAGTTCTCGCAGCAGCGTCGGATCGCGTAACCGCAACGTGAGGTCGACTTGCGGCCCGAACTCCAGCGCCGTGTTGTCAGGCAGCCTGAGGCGCAGCGGCACCCCGCCGCTGCGGCGGCACTGCTCGGCGAAGCGCGCCAGCCCGGCGCTCAGTGCGGCCCCAGACGGCGTGCGCTGCGGACGGATGAGAACGTCGACAAGACCCATAACTGAATCTCCGCCGAACGCGGTCGAAATCGGACATGACGTAAACGCAGCAATCCGCCTCCCGCTGCGCGCCGCCGTAACCCTGACGATACGACTCAAGCGCGCCGGGCGCCAGCCTTCCGTCGGCCCGGGCCAGAACCGCGGCCGATGCCAACTCGGAGGTCAGACCGCCGCGGCAATGGCCCGCCCGAGATCCGCCGTCGACCCGCGGCCGCCGATGTCGCGTGTCAGCGGTGCCTGCTGCGGTCCGGCCGCGAGAACCTTCTCGATTGCGCCGAGCACGCTGGCCGCCGCATCCGGATGGCCGAGCCAGTCGAGCATCAGCGACGCGCTCCAGATCTGCCCGATCGGGTTAGCAATGCCCCGGCCCGCGATGTCGGGCGCGGACCCGTGGACCGGTTCGAACAGCGACGGAAAGCGGCGATCGGGATTGAGGTTGGCCGACGGCGCGATGCCGATCGTTCCGGTGCAGGCCGGCCCGAGGTCCGACAGGATGTCGCCGAAGAGGTTGGAGGCGACGACGACATCGAAATACTCGGGCCTCTGCACGAAATGCGCGGTCAGGATGTCAATGTGAAACTTGTCGACGCTGATTTGCGGGTATTGCCCGGCCATCGCCTCGACCCGCTCGTCCCAGTAAGGCATCGTGATCGAGATGCCATTGCTCTTGGTCGCAGAGGTCAGGTGCTTCCGCTGCCGCTTTGCCGCGAGCTCGAAAGCGAACTTCAGCACTCGATCGATGCCGGTGCGTGTCATCAGCGTTTCCTGCACGACCACTTCTCGTTCGGTGCCCTCGAACATGCGGCCGCCGATCGACGAATACTCGCCCTCCGTGTTCTCGCGCACGATCATCATGTCGATGCCACCCGGCGGGCGCGGCTTACCCTGCCGGTCCACGAGCGGTGACGCGATACCCGGCATCAGCCGGCATGGTCGCAGATTGACATACTGGTCGAACTCGCGCCGGAACTTCAGCAGCGAGCCCCACAGCGAGACATGGTCCGGCACCGTCGCGGGCCAGCCGACTGCGCCATAGAAGATCGCATCGACGCCTTCGAGCCTGGCCTTCCAGTCGTCCGGCAACATCGCGCCGTGCTTCAGGTAGTAATCGCAACTGGCGAAGTCGTGGTGCTCATAGCGCAACTCGAGTCCGTGGCGTCGGGCCGCGGCATCGAGCACGCGCAGCCCCTCCGGCATCACTTCCTTGCCGATCCCGTCGCCCGGGATCACTGCGATCGTCTGCGTCATCATTCCTCCAGAAAGCGGGCGAAGCCCCCGACCGGCTCGCGCTCCGTCGCAAGCGTGTTCTCGACTCGGCTCATGTCAGCGTAACCGAGCGACATGCCGCACACCACCATCTGCTCATCGGGCAGACCGAGCTCTTCCTTGATGACGCGGTGGAACTGCGTGAATGCCGCCTGCGGGCAGGTGTCGAGTCCGCGCGCACGCGCGGCGATCATGATGTTCTCGAGGAACATGCCGTAGTCAAGCCAGCTGCCCTGCTCCATCACGCGATCGATCGTGAAGATCATCCCGACCGGCGCGTCGAAGAACGCGTAATTGCGGCCATGCTGCGCATGCATGCGTGCCTTTTCGGTCCTGCCGATGCCAAGCAGCCCGTACAGATCCCAGCCGATCTTGCGGCGGCGCCCGAGGTAGGGCTCGACCCACTGCGTCGGGTAGTAGGCGTACTCCTCCGTATGTTGGCCTCGTGCTTCGGCGTCGTTGTAGGCGCGCACGATCGCCGCGCTCAGCCGCTCCTTGGCCATGCCGGTCAGAACCGTCACCTTCCAGGGCTGTGTGTTGGTGCCCGAGGGAGCGCGCGCGGCGACTGCGAGGATCTCCTCGATGGTCGCGCGCAGCACCGGCGTCGGCAGAAAGGCGCGAACCGACTGGCGCGTCCGGATCGCGTGATCGACCACCTCGTGCGGTCCGATCGGTGCGCGCTCGTTCATGGCTGCAGTTTTTCCAGTGCGGCGCGCAGCGGCGCCGGTAACGGTGTCGGTCGGCGCGTGCGACGGTCGACATACACGTGGACGAAGTGGCCCTGCGCGCATGCGCTCTCGGAGTCGTCGGCGAAGATACCGATCTCGTAGCGCACACTGGATGAACCCAGATGTGCCACCCGCAGCCCCGCGTGAACGGTCTGTGGGAAAGCGAGAGCGCTCAAGTAACGGCACTGCGTCTCGACGACCACTCCGATCACCGCGCTGGCATCAATGTCGAGCACGCTGGCGCGGACCAGATACTCGTTCACGACCGTGTCGAAGTACGAGTAGAACACGACGTTGTTGACATGGCCGTACACGTCGTTGTCCATCCAGCGCGTCGTGATGCGCTGGAAATGACGGTAGCCACTGCGGATCTGCGGAGCCTCGCGCGTCGTCACGTACCCTTCCCCCATCGGCGCACCACCAGGGCCACGCCAGCCATCGTCACAGCCACGCCGCACCACGCGAGGACACCGAGGCGTTCCCCGAAGATGCTCCAGGCGAGCATCGCCGTCACTGCGGGCGTCAGATACATCAGGCTGGCCACCTCGGTGGCGCGTCCGCGACGGATCATAACCAGCAGCAGCGAGATCGCCGCCAGCGACAGGGCAAAGACCGACCAGGCGAGCGCCAGCCAGAATTCGATTGTTGCGTCGACCCGCATTGTCTCCAACACCAATGCGAACGGCAGCAGTGCGACAAAGGACGCAGCGAACTGGATGATGCTTCCGGTGCGCAAGTCGATTCCGGTGCCACGACGCTTCTGGTACAGGGTGCCGGCGGTAATGCCGAGTAGCGCGAGTGCATTCACTGAAAGGGCGACGACGCCGACACCGGCCAGGGTCAGGCGATCGGACAGCACCAGTGCGATGCCGACGATGCCGAGCAACAGGCCGAGCCATTGCACAGGGCCAACACGCTCTCCGACGGTTGCGCCAAAGAGTGCAGTGAGCAGCGGTTGCGTGCCGACCAGCAGCGAGGACACTCCGGCCGGCATCCCGAGCGCAATCGCGAGCCACACGCCGCCCAAATATGTAGCCTGCAGCAGCAATCCAACGATGGCGGCGTCGAACCACGCGCGCGGCGTCTGTGGCCACGGTGCGTGTGTCACCCACGCCAGCGGCAGCAGCACAATGACGACGCCGGCAAAGCGCAGCAGCAGGAAAGTCAGCGGCGGCGCATGCGGCGCGGCCATTTTGGCCACGATGAAGCCGGTGCTCCAGAGCAGCACGAAAACGAACGGCATGGCGGCGAGCCACAGCGTTCGGCCTCGTTCCGGATCAGCCAATCCGATTCGCCGGTGATGCGTCTTGCGCTGGCACGTCTGCGGCGATTGTGCCTATGGCGGAAACGGCACGACCCGAGCGCCTGAGCCACGACTGCCAGGCGCATTGCACCGTCGAGAAGTGCACGCCGACCGTCGTGGCGACGTCTCGGCCATAGCCTCCGGCCATCGTCACTGCGACAGGCACGCCGAGCGCCTCGGCAAAGTCGAAAACCATGCGGTCGCGCGCCTGCATGCCTGCCGTTGTCAGCTTGAGCTTCCCCAGCCGATCGCCCTCGTGCGGGTCCGCGCCCGAGACGTAAATCAGCAGCTGCGGCTCGAAACGCCAGCGCATTGCCGCGAGGCTATCGCGCAATGTCGCAAGGTAGGCATCGTCGCCGGTGCCGTCCGGCAGCGCAACGTCCAAGGAGCTGGTCTGCTTGTGGAGCGGGAAATTCGAAGCCGCGTGAATCGAGAGGGTGAACACCGACGCATCGCCGGCAAGGATCTGCGCAGTGCCATCGCCCTGGTGCACGTCAAGGTCGACGATTGCGACCTTAAGCACACGTCGCCCGCGCGCGGCTTCGCTTTGCATGACCCGCGCGGAGATCGCCACATCGTTGAATACGCAGTAGCCGGCACCGCGTGCGTGTTGTGCGTGATGCGTGCCGCCGGCGAGGTTGACCGCCACCCCGTCGACGGACGCCGCACGGCACGCGGCAATGGTGGCCCCGGCCGAGCGCCGCGATCGCTCGACCATCTGGGCGGACCATGGAAAACCGATGGCGCGGATCTCGGCGGCATCCAGAGTCCCGGCGAAAACGCGCTCGACATACTGCGGCGCATGGGCCAGCGCCAGTTGCCCTGTTGATGCCGGCTCCGGCTCGGACAGCATGACACCGGGGAGTTCGGCTGCGACGCGCTCGCGCAGCATCCGGTACTTCGCCATCGGAAAACGATGCCCCTCAGGCAGCGCCAGGACGAATCGATCGCTGTAGTAGGCGTGCACGCGCGGATTCTAGGCAGGGACTCTCGCGAGGGCTCATGCGGCGCAGAAGCTGGTGCGGCACGAATTTCGAGGGAACCGTCAAAGGCGGTACTTAACCAATTGATTCAGAAGGTCTCTAGGACCACCGCCTCATTGTGGCAACGCACAAAATAGCTTGACACCTCGTACTCCTATGCTCACAATTCGCCTTGTGCAGTGCAACAACCCTGCAACGAAATTCACCGCCCCACCGACCTCTTAGGAGCTATCACATGTTTGCAACCCCAGCTCAATTCACCGAAATCCAGAAGGGCCAAATGGACGCAGCGTTCGCGCTCGGCCAGACCTTCTTTGACGCGACCGAGCGCCTGCTCGAACTCAACCTTGCCGCCGCCAAGGCGACGCTGGAAGAGTCGGTCGAGGGCGTCCAAGCGCTGATGAGCGCGAAGGACGTGCAGGAATTCGTCGCGCTGAGCACCGCGCTGTCGCAGCCGACGCTCGAGAAGGCCGTCAGCTACTCGCGCACCGTTTACGGTATCGCCAACGGCGCAGGCGGCGAAGTGTCGCGCATCGTCGAAGCGCAAATGGCCGAGAACAACAAGAAGGTCACGCAACTGATCGACTTCGCCGCGAAGAACGCTCCGGCCGGCTCCGAGCCCGCTGTTGCCGCGCTGAAGAGCGCAGTGGCTGCCGCCAACACCGCCTACGACACGCTCGCGAAGGCCGCCAAGCAAGCCGTCGACTTCGCCGAATCGAACATCACCGCCGCCACGTCGGCGACGATGAAGGCCGCCTCTGCCGCGAACGACTCGGTCAAGACCCCGGGCAAGCGCAAGGCTGCCTAAGGCAAGTCCGCTATCGAAGCGTCGCGTGGAAGGTCAGTCCTTCCACGCGTTTTCACCGGCCTGTCATCACGGCCGTGAAGAATTCTCGCCGGGCCACGATGGCCGGCACGGCATGCGGTGACAAGTTCACTCGCCGGCCGACGGCAAGGTCACGCGGGTGCGTGCTGTTTGACACACCGCCATCGTCTCCTTGGCACCACTGCTCGAACGCACGTTCGGGCCTTCTGTCTCCTCCTTGGTGGTGCTTTTCAAGCCCGGTCTACGGACCGGGCTTTTTTTTGATCGGTACAAAGACGCCCGCCGCGTGGCGTGGCGTCCTCGTCGCCGACCGCGATCTCTTAAACCCGTGTGTCCTCGCGCTGCCGACCGAGCCAGTCGTTGACCTGGCGATCGGCCACCTCTTGTGCGATGCCATAGCGCTCCTGGATGCGTCCGATCAGTTGGTCGCGCTTGCCTGCCGCCCGCTCGAGGTCGTCGTCGGTCAGCTTGCCCCATTGTTCGCGGACGCGCCCCTTGAATTCCTTCCAATTGCCTTCGATTCGATCCCAGTTCATTGCTGGCTCCTTTGCCCTGTCAGAGTTGCTCGCCATCTCGCTGCCGGATCCCGGCGCGCGGCGACGAGGGCCGGGCCTCCCGGCACAGTTCAGGGGCAAGGGCTATGCCGCGCCCGAGGTCACGCGGAATGTCGGAGCAGGCGCCGCCGAAGTGCTGGTCAGGTACTGCCCTGCAGCGCTCCGACGTCAGACACTGAAATCCGCGCGCAGCGCGATGACGCCGGCGCGCAGGGCCTCATACGCCTCGTCGACGCGGTCGGCGGGCCCTTTCACGCCGAGTTCGACATGACGGCGCGCGACGCGACCGTCGCGCCCGTCGCCCACCGAAGGCAGGCTGAACGCTTTGATCTCGCCGAAACGCCGCTCGATATCTTGCATCAACGGAACGAGCGCCGATTCCGCGGTTTCGTAAACCGTCAGCGAACGCTCGGCGATGACTGCGGTGCCGAACACGGCACGGTAGTGGGTATCGAGCACCGACTCGATCATCGGCCATGCCATGACCGGGAAGCCGGGCACGAACCAGTGCCGGTGGATTGAGAAGCCCGGAATCCGATTGAACGGGTTGGAGATGATCGAACTGCCCGCGGGAAACTCACCCATCGTCAGCCGCTGCCGGTTCTCCGACGTCGTCATGTCGGCGCTACCGCGGCCCTCGCGCGCCATGTCAGCGCACCGCTGGGTGATCAGTGCCTTCGCCTGCGGATGCAAGACCAGCGGGACACCGAGCGCCGCGGCGGCGGCCTGGCGGGTGTGATCGTCAGGCGTCGAACCGATTCCGCCACAGCTGAACACGACGTCGTCGCCGGCGAAGGTCCGCGCATATAGCGCTGTCAGGTCGGCGCGATCATCGCCGGCGTAGTGCGCCCATCGCAGCTGCAGCCCCCGCTCCCGTAGCAATCCAATGACGTGCGCGAGATGCTTGTCCTCGCGCTTGCCCGAGAGGATCTCGTCGCCGACGATGACGAGGCCGAAGCACGTCTTCATGCGTTCCCGGCCATGCAAGGCGCACAGGTCATGCGCCTCGGGACGAACCACTGCCGCGGCACCATCAACACCTTCTGCATCATTCTCATTCCCTTGCCCCCTGCATAGTGAGGGTTGCCGGCGCGCGCAAAATTCTACGCAAGCGTCCCGAATACGGTTTGGACGATTAGCGCTTTCGACACCGGCGAACATGACGCATCACGCGGGTGCGGGGCTTGCCGTGCATCGTTCACGTTGGGGTCATCCGGATGAGCCCGCACGCGCAGTAACTGTGATTAAATTGTTTTGGTTGCGAGCCGCGCTGAACGCGGTTTGGAGGTTGCCGATGTCCACGCGCCCCTGCTCCATCGCGCCGCTCGCTCTGGCGCTCTGCACCGCGATGGCCGGGTGCGCCAGCCCCGAGCCCGCAACATCGCGGGCCGCGGCCGCGAATGCCGCGGTGACGCCGCCCGCACCACCTAAGGGAACGACAGCGAAGCTTCCCATCGAAGTTGTCTCTGCGCAGTTCGGAGTCTTCGGCGCCGATCCTTCGGGTCGGCGGGTACTGTACGAAACGGCCAAGTTTCCCGCGGTGATCGCCGCGCCCTATGGCTGGTACATCATCTTCAAGACGGACAAGCCCACCGTCATCTGGCGCGAGGAGTTCGAACTGCCGGAGCCCCCGCCCACGTGGGGCCCTGGCGAAGCAATGGGCATCTACACGATTTCGCCGGATCGCAAGACCGCGGTCACCGAGCGCATCATTCCGACGCGACTGGGCTTTATCGCCAACGAGTGGCGCTACGCGCCGGGCGATCCGATCGGCGCGCACAAGATGAGGGTATATATCGACGGGCAGCTGATCCGCGAATTCGCTTTCGATATCGAGCAAGGTCCGTTGGACGAGCCACTGCGGCGTGATCCGCTAAGCGGCGCGCGTTCGACCACCTGAGTTTCTGCCCCCAGCAGCTACCGCCGCAAAGCGTCCCAGGCTTTTTGCAGCCGCTTCGCGCTGATAGGCATTGGCGTGCGCAGCTCTTGCGCGAACAGGCTCACCCTCAGTTCCTCCAGCAGCCAGCGGAATTCCTCCAGCCGCGGATCCTGAACGCCCTTGCGGGCCGCGAGCTCGCGCTGCCACGGCACCTGCAGCGCGCTGAGCTCCTGCAAGCGCTGTGCATCGCGCGACGGATCACTACGGATCTTCTCAACCCGCAGCGCGATCGCCTTCAGGTACCGCGGATAGTGCGCAAGCTGGCTCGCCGGTACTTCCACCAGGGTGTTGCGGGGGAAGAGCCGCGCCAGCTGCTGCTCGATGTCGGCGATCGCAACCGGGAAGCCTCGTACGGCATTCATCTTCTTCGGCAGTCCGGCCCCTTCGGCAACGATCGTCGTCAGCAGCCGCGCGATCTCCTGCGCGATCAGACTGAGCTTCCCACGCGCCTCGTCCCTGCGCGCGAGAAAGCCCGCGCGATCCCTGGGCCAGGGCTCCGCGAGGCAGGTTCGATCCAGGGCCGAGACCACCACCTGCTCGCGCATTGCCTCGAAGCTCGGAAACGCCGCCGCCAGGGCGGGCACCACGCCCGCTTGCATCTGCGTCGTCTGCAGGCTCGCGAGTGTCTTCTCGAGAAACCTCAGCTGGTCGCGCAATTGCATCCGGAAGAGACGCCGCAGCCCGGCGCGGTGTTGCCGGCGCGCCTCGTCGGCGTCATCGAAGACTTCAATTGCGCCGTGATCCCCGTGATCGACCAGCGCCGGAAAACCAACGAGTGTCACCACGCGGCCGTCCGGTCCGTGACGCTCGAGTTGCATCAGATCAGGCAGCTCACCAAAGTCCCAGTCGCGAATGTCAGTCGCGAGATTCGAAGCGACGACAACATCGGCGCGTGCGGCCGTGCGAAAGCTCGCCTGCACCTCCTCGCCCAGTTCGGCACGCAGCTGTGCGAGGTTGCGGCCCATGCCGAGTTGGCGGCCGGTGTCGTCGACGATCTTGAAGTTCATCGTCAGGTGCGCCGGCAGGGTCTCGAGCTTGAAGTCGGCGCGCTGGCATACGACACCGGCATGCTCGCGCACGTCCTCGATGAGCACGTCGAGCAAGGGCTCGCTGGTCCGATGGCCATGGCGCGCGGCGAAGGCCGCGGCATAGTCCGGCAGCGGCACGCAGTGGCGACGCAGCTTCTGCGGCAATGACTTCAGCAGCAGGTGCGCCTTTTCCTTGAGCATTCCCGGCACCAGCCACTCGGCGC
Organism: Burkholderiaceae bacterium; assembly: GCA_035255845.1. GTDB lineage: Bacteria > Pseudomonadota > Gammaproteobacteria > Burkholderiales > Burkholderiaceae_F > JALORV01. The sequence goes on from DATEZE010000191.1 coordinate 16,493, forward strand.
GCACGGCGTCGATCTGGTTGAGCGCGGCCAGTGGAACCGTCATCGTCACGCCGTCGCGCGGGCTGCCGGGCTCGAAGTGGTAGGAAAGACCAAAGTAGGTGTCGGGCCCGCCCTTACCCAGCAGTGCCAGCTGCTTCGGGAAAAGATCCGTCGTGACTCCCGCAGCCTCGTGGCGCATCAGCTCATCGCGGACCAGGTAGAGCAGCTTCGGCCGATCGCGCTCGGCTTCGAGTCGCCAGCGCTCGAACGCCGCGCCAGTGGCAACGTCTGCCGGAATCAGCCCGTCGTAGAACGCATGGATCAGTTCGTCGTCGACCAGCACGTCGAGTCGGCGCGATCGGTGCTCGAGCTCGCGGATCTCGCGCACCAGTTTCTGGTTGTGGGCGAAAAACGGTGCGCGGGTTTCGTACTCGCCGGCCACGAGCGCCTCGCGAATGAAGATCTCTCTCGCCTGCGCGGGATCGAGTGGACCGTAGTGCACACGCCGCTGCTGGTAAACCAGCAGGCCGTAGAGCGTCGCGCGCTCGATGGCCATCACCTGCGCCGGCCGCTTCTCCCAGTGCGGATCGCCGTGCGACTTTTTCAGCAGGTGCGCGCCGACGCGCTCGAGCCATGCCGGCTCGATGTTGGCGATCGTGCGCGCGAACAGCCGCGAGGTCTCGACCAGTTCAGCCGCCATGATCCAGCGCCCGGCCTTCTTCAGCAGCGTGGAGCCGGGCCAGACGTGAAACCGGATGCCGCGCGCTCCAAGGTACGGTGGCTCGCCGCGCTCGGCATCGAGCACGCGGCAGCCGACATTGCCCAGCAGGCCCGCCAGCAGCGCCAGGTGCACCTGCTCGAACGTTGCCGGCGTCGTGTTCATGCGCCAGATCTGCTCGGCCGCAAGGGCCGACAGTTGTCCATGCACTTCGATCCACTCGCGCACGCGGCGCGGGCTCAGGTACTGGCGCCGCAGATCTTCGGTCAGCTTGCGGTTCGATTTCTTGTGGCCGATCGCCTCATGGACGAAGTTCCACAATTTCACCAGTGTCAGGAAGTCACTTCTTTCGTCGGCGTGGCGCCGGTGCGCCTGATCGGCCGCATCCTGCGCCTCGAGCGGCCGCTCGCGCGGATCCTGCACCGACAGTGCGGCAGCGATGATCAGCATCTCGGCCAGGCACTGCTGATCGCGTGCTGCGAGCAGCATCCGCGCCACGCGCGGATCGAGCGGCACCTTCGCGAGCTGGCGGCCGACCGAGGTGAGCTCGTCGCGCTCGTCAACCGCGTTGAGCTCGGCCAGCAGTTGCATACCGTCGGCGATGGCCCTTCCGGCAGGCGGCTCAACAAACGGGAACCGGGCCACATCGCCCAGCCCCAAGGACTTCATCCGCAGGATCACGCTGGCAAGCGATGAACGCAGGATCTCCGGATCGGTGAAGCGCGGACGCTTCAGGAAGTCATCTTCGTCGTACAGCCGGACGCAGATGCCGTCGGCCACGCGGCCGCAGCGCCCGGCGCGCTGGTTCGCCGAGGCCTGGGAGATCGGCTCGACCTGCAACTGCTCGACCTTGTTGCGATAGGAATAGCGCTTGACGCGCGCCAGCCCGGTGTCGACGACGTACCGAATGCCTGGCACCGTGAGCGACGTTTCGGCGACGTTCGTCGCGAGCACGACTCGGCGGCCGGATGTCGATGGTCGGAAGATCCGGTCCTGCTCTTCCGACGAGAGCCGCGCGAAGAGCGGCAGGATTTCTGTGCCGGCCGGATGATGCTTGCGCAATGCCTCCGCCGCTTCGCGGATCTCGCGCTCGCCCGGAAGGAATACCAGCACGTCGCCCCGGCCGGCGACGGCACATTCGTCGACAGCGTCGACCAGCGCATCCATCAGCGTGCGGTCATCCGCATCGTCAACGTCGGCAACCGGCCGATAGCGCACCTCGACCGGGTACATCCGACCCGATACCTCGATCACCGGAGCGGGCGCGTCCGCTGATCCGAAGTGGCGTGCGAAGCGTTCGGCATCGATCGTCGCCGAGGTGATGATGAGTTTCAGATCAGGCCGACGAGGCAACAGCTGCCTGAGATAGCCGAGCAGAAAATCGATGTTGAGCGAACGCTCGTGCGCCTCGTCGATGATCAGCGTGTCGTACCGCGTGAGCAGCGGGTCGGCCTGAGACTCGGCGAGCAGGATGCCGTCTGTCATCAGCTTGACCGAGGCGCCCCGCCGCGTCTCGTCGTTGAAGCGCACCTTGAAGCCGACCACGTCACCGAGCGGCGTGCCCAACTCCTGCGCGATCCGTCGCGCAACGCTTGAAGCGGCAATGCGGCGCGGCTGCGTGTGGCCAATGATGCCCGCCTCGCCGCGTCCCAGCGCCAGGCAGATCTTGGGCAGCTGTGTGGTCTTCCCCGAGCCCGTCTCGCCGCAGACGATGACGACCGGGTGCGCGCCGATGGCACGAGCGATGTCCTCGCGCCGGGCCGAGACCGGCAGTTCCTCGGGAAAGGTGATGGCCGGCAGCGGCGCGCGAACCCGTGGCCCCGCTGGGCGGGGCGGGCTGGGCGAAGTGGGCTGCATCGGCTCGCGTCGCACCGTCAGGTGCTAGCGCGTCATCGGGTGTCTCGGATCGATTGGATGTACGGGATCGGCGGTCTGCTGCAGGCGCGAAAGTATACTTTCGCCGATGAATGATGCCGCCATGACGCCGCCGCTCGCGCAGGTCGCCGATCACGCGCAGTTCGTCACCTGGCTGCGGCAAGTGGCGCCCTACGTGCATGCGCATCGCGGCCGCACCTTCGTCATCGCTTTTTCTGGCGGCCTGATCGCCAATGGCCAGTTGACCGCCCTGATCCAGGACGTCTCGCTGCTGAGCGCAATGGGGATCCGCATCGTGCTGGTGCACGGGTCGCGGCCGCAGGTGCAAGCGCAACTGGCGCTGAAGGGCATCGATTCGCAGTTCCATAACGACTTGCGCATCACCGACGCCGCCGCGCTCGAGTGTGCGAAGGAGGCCGCCGGCGAGATCCGCCTCGATATCGAGGCCGCCTTCTCGCAGGGCCTGCCTTCCACGCCGATGGCGCACTCGAAGGTACGCGTCATCAGCGGCAACTTCGTCACCGCACGGCCAATGGGCATCATCGACGGGGTCGATCTGCAGCTGACCGGTGTCGTGCGCAAGGTGGACACAGATGCCCTGCGCTTCGTGTTGGCCAACGGCGGCCTGGTGCTGCTTTCGCCGCTCGGCTTCTCGCCCACCGGCGAGGCGTTCAACCTGACGATGGAAGACGTCGCCTGCAGCGTTGCGACGGCGCTGAAGGCCGACAAGCTGGTGCTGCTGACCGAAACCGCGGGCATTAACGGCCCGGACGGTGCGCTGCTCAGCGAGATCTCGATGGAGGACGCCGAGAACATGCTCGGCGCCGGACAGGTCAGCGGCGGCGCCGCGTTCAATCTGCGCCACGCGATCCGCGCCTGTCGCGGCGGAGTCGCCCGCTCGCACATCCTGTCATTTGCGCAGGATGGCGGCATCCTGGTGGAGCTTTTCACGCACGACGGCGTCGGCACGATGGTGGCGCTGGAAAACCTCGAGAAGATGCGCGACGCGACCGCGGACGACGTCGGCGGCATCATCAAGCTGATCGAGCCGCTCGAAGCCGACGGCACGCTCGTTAAGCGGCCGCGCGAGCTGATCGAGCGCGAGATCGATCGCTTCATCGTGAGCGAGCACGACGGCTTCATCTTCGGCTGCGCGGCGCTGTATCCGTTCCCGAAGGAGCGGACCGGTGAGCTCGCCTGCCTCACGGTGCATCCGCAGTACCAAGGCTACGGCGACGGCGAGCGGCTGATGAAGCGGATCGAGGCCAGGGCGAAGGCCGCCGGCATCGACCGGCTGTTCGTGCTGACCACCCGCACCGCGCACTTCTTCATCAAGCGCGGCTTCCAGCCGGCGACGGTTGACGACCTGCCGCCGGCACGGCAGAACATGTACAACTGGCAGCGCCGCTCACAGGTGCTGATCAAGACCCTCTAGGAGAACCCAAGATGGCGCGCATGGTCCATTGCGTGAAGCTCGGCCGCGAGGCCGAAGGGCTCGAGTTTCCGCCGGTCCCGGGCGAGCTGGGCAAGCGCATCTGGGAAAACGTCTCGAAGGAGGCGTGGGCCGGCTGGCTCAAGCACCAGACGATGCTGGTCAACGAGAACCGGCTCAACCTTGCCGACACGCGCGCTCGCAAATATCTGCTGACGCAAATGGAAAAGCATTTCTTCGGCGAGGGTGCCGACGCGGCAGCAGGTTACGTCCCGCCGTCTAGCTAGCGCGCGGGTCCGCGGCGCGGCGACACGCTTTCGCGCTCACCTGGCGGCAAATGCAGCATGATTGCCGTGTCGAAGGGCGCCCAGACTGGGGTTCGCACGCCGGCGGCGGCCAGCGCCCGGCGGGTCCATTCGTTGCAGGTGTGCCAGAACGTGTAGCGCGGGATGGCTTCGTAGAACGCATCGCTACCGCCGTAACCCGCCGCATCGATGCGCCGCACGCCGCCTGCGGCGTCGCGTGCGAATGAGCCACGCACGAAGCTAACGAGCGTTTCGTATTCCGACTGCGACAGCCGCACCCGCCGCACGCGGTAGGCGGACGGCGTCTCGATGTACTCGACATGCATCGCCCCCGACCCGGCACCGCTCAGCGCAATGATCGCGGTGCCCGGACGCAAATCGGACCATGTCGGGGTCTCGATCATGAAGCCTCGATCGCCCCAGCCGAATGCAATCCAGTCGGTGGTTGCCGGCAGCGCCCGCATGTGCGCGGCGGGAAAATCCAAACTCCAGTCGACCGCGCCGTACCGCGTCGGGACGACGAGGTCGGCGTGCACGCCGTTGGTCCGCACGTACACCGGAATGCCGTTTTCGCTTTCGACGAAGTCGGTGTTGCGTGGGATCGCACCGAGCAGCAAGGCGCAGCCGACATAGAGCGCCAGCGTGGCAAGCAGCGCGGCGACGACGGTGCAGGCGCCGCGCGCCGCCGGGCTCATGGCCGGCGGGTTTCGCGCACGCCGTCCGGCGTCCCGAGCAGCAGCACATCCGCCCCACGGCAGGCAAAGAGACCGTTGGTCACTACACCGACGATTCCGTCGATCTGGCGCTCGAGCGCCGGCGGGTCGGTGATGCGCAGGCCGTGGACGTCGAGGATGAGGTTGCCGTTGTCGGTCTGAAACCCCTCGCGCAGCCGCGGCGTGCCACCGAGTCCGGACAGCCGGCGCGCGATCTGGGCTCGGGCCATCGGGATCACTTCGACCGGCAGCGGAAAGCGGCCAAGCGCATCGACCAGTTTGCTCTGATCAGCGATGCAGACGAAGGTATGCGCGACCGCCGCGACGATCTTTTCGCGCGTGAGCGCGCCACCGCCGCCCTTGATCATCGAAAATCCGTGATCGATCTCGTCGGCGCCGTCGATGTAGACCGCAAGCGCTTCGACCTCGTTGAGGTCGAAGAGCGGAATGCCGGCGGCGGCAAGCCGCCGGGCGCTGCGCTCGGAACTCGCAACCGCTCCGCGGATTTCGCCGCGGATGGCCCCCAGTTCGTCGATGAACAAATCGGCGGTCGAGCCGGTGCCGACACCGATGATCTCGCCGCGCGGCACGTGATTGATCGCGGCACGCGCGACCGTGCGCTTCAGTTCGTCCTGGTTTGTCATCGCCCGTCCCACGAAGGGACCGCGATGATAGCGGCCGCGCCGCGGGCGAGCCGCGTTCAGTGCACGACAGGTTGCGTCGGCGACCGCACGATCCAGAACGCGCGTGGCCGGACTTCGCAGTAGCGACGCATCGCTGCATCGGCAAAGCGCGCGACGCGCGGCCGGACGGCAAGATTGGTCGTCTGCAGTTGCGGTGAGTTGTCTTCGCTCTCGACGATGTAGCCGTGGCCGAGGGGCTTCATCACGACATTTCCGCTAATGCGAACGTGGCGCGATCCGACGGTGACGATGCCGCGCTGGTACGAGTCGTGCACCAGGCATCCGCTGACACAGCTTTCGGCGGCATCGCCGTTGTTGTGCCAATGCAGTGGATAGCGCCCGGGGCGGTTAAATTGGCCCATGCGGCGGAACTCGACGCCGGAAAACCGCCCGATCGCACGGCGGGCCGAGGTGCCCGGCTTCATCGATCCGGCGATCATGCAAAAGCCGCCCAGGCTGGATTGCACCGAATCCTCGCAACCCTCGACGACGATATTGCGCTCGAGCAGGAGCACCTTGGCGATCGAACCGGGCACGACGTGTCGCAGAGTTGCATGCTGGCCATGATGGCGATGCGCGACCGCGCGGTCGAGCGTCAGCGAACTGCAATCGGGCCCGACATCACGGATCACGAATTCCTCGACGAGCGCGTGATCCTGTCCGGACGCGATCGCCACGCGCTCACCGGCGTGCCAGTCGACCGGCTCGGCCAGACGCACATTGCAGTGGCCCGGCGCCACGGTCGAACCCAACTGCACCCATGACGAGCGCTGCTCGCCCTGCAGATCGATCGTGCCGCCGTCGAGTGCGGTCAGAAATTTCGTGCCGAGGTCCGGATGCGGTGTCACCCCCGCGCCCGCGCACAGGGTGATGGTCAATTTCTCACGGAACGGCTGCTCGGGCGACCCGGCCCCGAGTCGGCCACCGTTGTGCACAAGAATCCAGCCGGCGCGCAGTTGCGTGTCGCGTCCCGCGATGAGCAGCGTGCCTTCGATCTCGAGACTGGCCACGTCGATGTCCTGGTCGAGCACGATCGTGCGGCCGGCTTCGATGTGGACCCGCGCCCCTCGAGAGGGGACGACGCCGTCCCAGCAGGACACGTCCGACCAGCTCAGCGCCCCGTCCGGAAACGGTTGGGCGGGAGCAGGTGCGGCGCCTGGAGCAAGAAATTCGAGATAGCCCATCGCAACGGATTTCGAGTGGCCTTGCCGCTCGGAGTGCAGTGGCACTGCGCCGAGCGTATGACGAAGGGTACGGCAGCGAGGCAACGCGTCAATCGCGCCGGCTGCATCCGGATGGATGAACTGCCTTGCTTCGCGGTGTTTCGCACGCGGCTTGCCTCGTGCGAAACACCGAACGGTGCGAACGCTAGCGACGCGGCGGTGGCAGATCCGTGCACACCCCTTCAGCCACCTCGGCCGCCATGCCGACAGATTCGCTGAGTGTCGGATGCGGGTGGATCGTGCGTCCGATGTCGACCGCATCGGCGCCCATCTCGATCGCGAGTGCGATCTCGCTGATCAGGTCGCCGGCATGCATACCTACGATGCCGCCTCCGACGACACGATGTGTCTCGTCGTCGAAAAGCAGCTTGGTGAAGCCTTCGTCGCGCCCGTTGGCGATCGCGCGACCCGACGCCGACCACGGGAACAGGCCCTTGCTGACCTTGCGTCCCTGCGCTTTCGCCTCGTCTTCGGTCAGGCCAACCCAGGCGATCTCGGGATCGGTGTAAGCCACCGAGGGGATCACGCGTGCATCGAAATAGGCCTTGTGTCCGGCCGCGGCCTCTGCGGCAACATGTCCCTCGTGCACGGCCTTGTGCGCCAGCATCGGCTGGGCCGCGATGTCACCGATTGCGAAGATGTGTGGCACGTTCGTCCGCATCTGCGCGTCGACCGGGATGTAGCCCTTCTCATCGACGTTCACACCGGCGCGATCGGCGCCGATCTTGCGGCCGTTCGGCGAGCGTCCCACCGACTGCAGGATCAGCTCATAGGCCTGCGGCTCCGCGGGCGCGGCCTCGCCCTCGAAGCGCACCTTCAGTGCCGACTTCGTGGCCTCGGCTGCGACCGTCTTCGTCTTCAGCATCACCTTGTCGAAGCGGCTCGCGTTGAACTTCTGCCAGACCCTGACGAGGTCGCGGTCGGTACCGGTCATCAGCCCGTCGAGCATCTCGACGACATCGACACGCGCGCCAAGCGTCGAGTAGACCGTCGCCATTTCGAGTCCGATAATGCCGCCACCGATGACCAGCATGCGCTTCGGCACCTGCCTGAGTTCGAGCGCGCCGGTCGAGTCGACGACGCGCGGATCGTCTGGCAGAAACGGCAGACGGACAGCGGCCGAACCAGCGGCGATGATCGCGCTGGTGAAGCGCACCAGCTGCTTCTTCCCGGTCTTCTGCTGGCTGTCGCCTTCGGTGAGTTCGACCTCGAGGTGGTTGGGACCGACGAAGCTGCCGAGACCGCGCACCACGGTGACCTTGCGCAGCTTCGCCATTGCGGCAAGTCCGCCGGTCAGCTTGCCAACGACCTTGTCCTTGTGTGCGCGCAGCTTGCCGAGGTCGATTTTCGGCGCACCGTAGGCCACGCCGAGGTCGGCGAAGTGCGCCGCCTCGTCCATCACCGCGGCGACGTGCAGCAGCGCTTTGGACGGGATGCATCCGACATTCAGGCACACGCCGCCGAGGGTTGCGTAGCGTTCGACCAGCACCACTTTCTGGCCCAGGTCCGCCGCACGGAACGCAGCGGAGTAGCCGCCGGGCCCGGCACCGAGCACGAGTACGTCGCAATCAACGTCGGCGTTTCCTGCCGGTGCGGCCGCTGGCGGCGCGCTCGGACGCGGCGC
>DATEZE010000192.1:0-8691 GCA_035255845.1 Burkholderiaceae bacterium
TGTCAGGTCTTGGCCGACCTATGGCCGAAATCCCGAGCAACACGACCGGTCCCCATGAGCTGCCGCCGCGCTTGAGCGAAAAAGCGGCGGCAACCGCGCCGATCGACGATGCCTGCGGGCCTTGCAAACACGAGATGGCCGTCGACACCGCCTCCGCGCCGGCAATCCAATCGAATTTCACCCCGTGTAGTCGGAACAGGCGTACCGGGAGAGGCGCTTGCTCAAGCGGTCTTGCGCGCTTTCGCGCACCAATCCTCAACCGCTAAGGGAATCATCATGGTTACCACGCCGATGGACGCTATTGCGTTGCTGAAGGCCGACCATCGCAAGGTGGAAGGTCTATTTGAGAAATTCGAATCGGCCAAGGCCGAGGCGAAGAAGCAGGCTCTCGCTCAAGAGATTTGCACCGAGCTCATGGTCCACGCCACGATCGAGGAAGAAATCTTCTACCCGGCCTGCACCGGTGAAGTCGAAGACGACACGATCAATGAGGCCTACGTCGAGCACGACGAGGCGAAGGTGTTGATTGCGGAGCTTATGGCGGAAAATGCAGCCGATCGCTTCTATGACGCCAAGATGAAGGTGCTGTCGGAGGTCATCAAGCACCACGTTCGTGAGGAAGAAATGCGCTCGGAAGGTCTGTTCGCGCAGGCTCGCGCGGCCGGAGTCGATGTGGAGTCATTGGGTGAGCGCATGGCCGCTCGCAAGAAGGAGCTGCTGGCGCAGTTCAAGGCAGAAGGTCTGCCGACGCCTACGACGCGCGCTTTTACCGGCCACGAACTGAAGCAAGGCGAGCCGATCGAAGAAGGCGCGCCGGCCTAGCGCGGGTCAGACCGGGTGACGCCGGGCGTGCCGTGCGGGATTTTTGGCTCCGACACTCACGCCCGTCGTTCCCGAACCCATCCAGACCGAGCCTTCCTGCACGTGGCAGTCAAGGCGCATGTCTCGTTGGGCTGCGAGGTGGGGAGTTCGTCGGGCGCGAGCGCGACGACTTCAAGATTTCGGATGCGGCCGAACGCAATGGCGTTCAGCTCCACCACGCGTCGGCTTTGCGTCCGCCGAACGCCCGCCGTACGCAATGACGACGACCGATATCGGCTTGCAGGTCATGGACGGATATCAGCTCGCTCAGGAGCTGCGACAGCGCCTAGGCCCAGGTGCGCCGGCCATGATCGCCCGCTCCGGCTACGGCCAGGAGCGCGACCGCGAGCGATCTGCTGAGCGCGGATTCACCGCCCACCTTGTGAAGCCGGTGGGCCTCGTCGAGTTGCTCGCGAGCGTCCAGGGTGCAAGCGCTAGCGAGAGGCCGTAGTTACACGCCTCACAGCTGCGCGACCCCAGTCAATGAACTCGCGCCTACGGCGCCATCGGCACCAGCCGCGCGCGCGTGCCTCCCTCTGCGTCAAGCAGCAGCAGCGCGCCCTGATCATCGAGGCGCAGGCCGCGCGTGGCCGCGAGCACGGCGCTGAAGCGCGCTTCCTGTTCCATCACCGCAGCGGCGCAGGTCTCACGCGTCGGCGCCAGAAAGCCGAACCGCAGTCCTGAGGCATCGGCGAAGTAGGTGGTCGAATAGGCGTTGCAGGCCAGCGAGCCGCCCGCGAGCTGACGGTCGAAAAAGCGCAAGGTGCTCGGGCTCGATGCCGATGCCGGTTGCTTGTCGATCGCGGTGGCGCGCCACGCTGTGCCTTCGAGGCGCTCGGGCGTCCCGGCTGGCGTCGTGCTACATGCAGCCAGCATCAGCGTGAGCAGGATCGCGAACGCGCCATGGATTCGGGTCATCGATGCTCCAGTGAGGGCAGGCCCTGGTCATTCATGGTTGCTGCTTCGACCCGAATTCTATGCGGCGTGGCGCGAGACCAAGGCATTGGCGCTGATGGACCGTGCGGACTGTCCGACTTACGATCCGCATCCGTCGGAAAAGCGCATTGCCGCACAGCGGCTAAGGGAGCCCAGATGAAGACCTTGCATTCGGGATATGCCGCCGCTGTCATGCCGGTGCAAGCCACCGCGATTACGACCGACGCGAGCGGGCTCACAGCTTCCGAGGTGCGCTTGCCGACCCGCGACGGCGATCTACCGGCCTATCGCGCTCAGCCCGCGGGCCGATCCGGCCTGCCGACGGTGCTGGTGGTGCAAGAGATCTTCGGCGTGCACGAGCACATCAAGGATGTCTGTCGCAGGCTCGCGCACCTGGGTTATCTGGCCATCGCGCCGGAACTGTACGCACGGCAGGGCGATGTCTCGACGATGGAAACCCCGGACATCATTGCCAAGGTCGTGTCGAAAGTTTCGGACGCGCAGGTGATGGCGGACCTCGACGCCGCGGCCGACTGGGCCGCGAAGAACGGCGGCGGCGGGCCGCTTGGCATCACGGGTTTCTGCTGGGGCGGGCGCATCGTCTGGATGTACGCGGCACACAACCGCAGGCTTGCGGCCGGTGTCGCCTGGTACGGCACGCTGGCATTGGGCCGCTACAAAGTTGCGGCACTCGATGTCGTCGATCGCATCCAGGCGCCGGTGCTGGGACTGTACGGCGGCGCCGACAGCGGCATTCCAAACGAGACCGTCGAGGCGATGCGCGCCGCGCTCAAGTCTGCCGGGAACACTCACAGCGAAATCGGCCTCTATCCGGATACCCCGCACGGTTTCCACGCCGACTACCGTGAAACGTATCGCAAGGGTCCGGCGGAGGATGGCTGGAAGCGGCTGACGGCCTGGTTCAAGCAGTACCTGCGATAGCGGCGACTGGCTTCGACCGCCTGCTACGCTCACCCGATCGAGCAAAGGGGCGCCGATGTCGCGCCCCTTTTTCGTTACTTACGACCGGCGCGGGCCGGAAACCACCGATGAGCACGCTGGGCTATATCGTCGCCGCCAACCTGATCTCGACGCTGCTTTCGATCGGGCTCGCAGCATTGCTGAGCTTCCGCTATCTGTCGTCGGTGGTCGACCGGCTCGTCCCGGTGTCGGCCGGGCTATTGCTGGCGACGGCAGTTACGCACTTGCTGCCGGAGTCGTTCCACAGCGCGGCCGACCCGCACAGGCTCGGTTGGGCCCTGCTCGCGGGCATCCTCGGATTCTTTCTGCTGGAAAAATTGGCGCTGATCCACCACACCCATCATCACGAAGGCGACCACCACCATCATGAGCACGGACACGATGCGCACGAAGCTCGACGCGGCGGCGTGCCGATCCTGGTCGGTGATGCTTTCCACAATTTCGGCGACGGCGTGGTGATCGCCGGTGCCTTCCTCGTCGATCTGCATCTCGGCATCGTGGCGACGTTGGCGGTGATGGCGCACGAGATACCGCATGAGGTCGGCGATTTCATGATCCTGCTGAACGCGGGCTTCACGCGCAAGCGCGCCTTCATCTTCAATCTGCTTTCGGGACTGTCGGCAGTGTTCGGTGGCGTCGTCGGTTACTTCGTGCTCGAAACAACGCAGTCGTTGCTGCCTTATGCGCTTGTGCTGGCAGCGGCGAGCTTCATCTACATCGCTCTTTCGGACCTGCTGCCCGAGATGATGCGGCGCTCGTCGCTGCGCAAGTCATTGCCGGAAGTCGGACTCGTGCTCGTCGGCGTTGCGCTGGCCGCGCTCGCCACCGGCGTGCTGGAGCCGCATTAGCACCAGACGCCGGCGTGATGGTTCAGGGCTGAGCGCCGGTGCGGATCGGCCGTGACTGATCGGCGATCCACTCGCTCCATGACCCCGCGTAGAGCGTCGAAGCGCCGAGCCCGGCGACCTCCATCGCGAGCACGTGATGACATGCGGTCACGCCGGACCCGCACTGGTGCGTCACCGCGGTGAGCGGGCGCGCCCCGATCAGGTCCTCGAATTCGCGCCGCAGTTCGGCCGATGACTTGAAGCGCTGGTCCGGCGTCAGGTTCTGTGTCCAGGGGCGGTTGAGCGCGCCGGGGATATGGCCAGCAACCGGGTCAATCGGTTCCTGCTCACCGCGATAACGTTCGGGCAGGCGCGCGTCGACGAGCAGCCGTTCCTGTGAATCGAGTGTCTTCAGCACCTCGTCCGTCGTCGCGATGCGCACCAGCGATGCAGCGGGGCTGAAGTTGCCGCGTGCGATGACCGGGCGCGTCGTGTCGCTGCGGCCATCGGCAGCGAGCCACGCCGGCCAGCCGCCATCGAGAACGGCGACTGCCGAATGCCCGAGCCAGCGCGCGAGCCACCACAGCCGCACCGCGAACTGACCGCCCTGTGCGTCGTACGCGACGATCTGGGTGTTCGAATCGATGCCCCACGCGCGGAACCGCTCAACGAGTTCGTCGCGCGCAGGCAGTGGATGGCGCCCGTTGCTCCCGGTCTTGGTTCCGGACAACTCGGTCTCGATCGCCGCGAACTGCGCTCCGGGGATGTGGCCGGATTCGTAGGCGCGCAGGCCGGCGGCGTGATCGAAGAGATCGTGGCGCACATCGAACACGCGCCAGCCGGCTTCGTGGATATGCGGCCCGAGGTCTTGCGCGGAAATCAGCTTGGTATAGCTCATGGTCGGGGGCCGGGCCGGTTGTTTGCTGTGGGCAGCGTACCGCGTTGGCGCGCAACCAGCGCCGTGGACAGTGCGCCGCCGCCGATGATGACGAGGATGCCGATCCAACCCACCAGTGGAATCCGGTCAGAGAACAGCGCGATGCCCAGCAGTGACGCCACCACCACGGCAACGAACTGCAGGTTCGCGACGACCAGCGTGTGGCCGTAGCCATAGGCACGAGTCATCGCGAGCTGCGCCAGCGTCGCCGTCACCCCGATGCCGAACAGCAACACGACTCCGCGTGCATCGTGTGGCGAAAAACCCGTGATCAGACTGCCGATCAACCCCAGCGTGGTGCCGGAAAGCGTGAAATAGAACACCGTGCGCCATTCGGGTTCGCCGCGCCGGCCGAGCGTGCGTACGTACCAGTACGCAATCGCCGACAGCACGCCGGACACAAGGCCGGCGGCCGCCGCGACACCCTGGGTCGCATCGATCGTCGGTTGCAGAACCAGTACGACGCCGCAGAATCCGATGGCGATCGCGGCGACCAGCCGCCAGTCGATGCGCTCGCCGGCGCGCAAAGAAAATCCGACCGCAAGGGCCGCGAGGAAGATCGGCGAGGTGTAATTCAGCGTCATCGCGGTGCCCAGCGGGAGCGCACCGGTCGCGTAGAACCACAACGCGAGTGCCGTGGTCCCAACGGCGCCGCGCGTCAGATGCGTGCGCGCCACCGGCGTCGCGAGCGTCTCGCCGCGCCAGCGCACGAAGGCAAATAACGCGAGCATGCCGATCAGCGAGCGGTACAAGACGATCTCGAGCACGCCGTATTGCTGGATCGCGAACTTCACCATCGCGCCCATGAAGGAGAACAGCACGGCTGCCACCAGCATCCAGAGCGCGCTCATCGGCGCATTCTAGAGAGGGCAGGCGTGCCTCCCCGGCGGGCGCCGAGACGGGACCCAACAGCCGCTGCTCTAGAATCGGTGCCGTCTGTCTCTGCGTCCGCCGTCAATGACCTCTCCGCCCGATGTTGCGCCGAACTTCGAGCAAGCGCTCGACGAACTCGAGGCGCTCGTGCGCCGCATGGAAGCCGGCGAATTGACGCTGGACGAGTCAATCGCGGCCTACCGCCGAGGCGCCGAACTGGCTCGCTACTGTCAGACGCGGCTCGCGCAGGCCGAGCTCGAAATCAAGCAGCTCGAAGGCGATCTCCTCAAACCTCTCGACCCGGCCGACCTCAGGGGCGCCGGCGCATGATCGCGGCGCTTCTTCCAAAGCTCGAATTGCCCGAGGCCTTCGTGCACTGGATGCGCGATGCCGGCGAGCGCTTTGACGCTGCGGCCGCCGAGATGTTGCCCGCCGCCGACGAGCCGCCGGAACGCCTGCACCATGCGATGCGCTACGCCGTGCTCGGCGGCGGCAAACATGTGCGGCCGCTGCTCGTGTACGCGGCGGGCGAGGTGACCGCGGCCGATCCGGAGGGGCTCGACCGCGCGGCGCTCGCGGTCGAATATGTGCATGCGTATTCGCTGGTGCACGACGATCTGCCGTGCATGGACGACGACGTGTTGCGCCGTGGCAGGCCCACCGTGCACGTCGAATTCGACGAAGCGACCGCGATGCTCGCCGGCGACGCGTTGCAGGCCGAGGCCTTCAAGGTCATCGCCGACGGCGCCCTGCCGGCGTCGCAGACGGCTTCGCTGATGCGCGAACTGGCCCACGCCGCCGGCACGCGCGGGATGTGCGGCGGCCAGGCGCTGGACCTGGCAGCGGTCGGCCACACGCTGAGCCTGGCCGAACTTGAACGCATGCACCGGATGAAGACAGGCGCGCTGCTGCGCGCGTCGGTGCTGATGGGTGCACTGTCCGGCCGTTCGGCGCTGCTGACCGAATGCACGCGCGAGGCGCTATCGCGTTTTGGCGATGCTATTGGTCTGGCGTTCCAGATCGTCGACGATGTGCTCGATGTCTCTGCGGACACCGACACGCTGGGCAAGACCGCCGGCAAGGATGCAGCGCACAGCAAGCCGACGTACGTGTCGGCGCTGGGCGTTGAAGCGGCGCGTGCCTTGAGTCTTCGCCTGCGGGCGCAGGCACTCGATGCGATCGCGCAGCTCGGACCGCGCGCCACGCGACTGCGCGATCTCGCCGACCTGATCGTCTGCCGCGACCACTGAGAACCAGTGCCATGGACGCGGCGACCTCGCTACTGAATTCGATCAATACGCCGGCCGACCTGCGACAGCTGGAGCGCTCGCAGCTCGCGGCGCTGGCCGCCGAATTGCGCCAGTACCTGCTCGACTCCGTCTCTTCGACGGGGGGTCACCTCAGCTCCAATCTCGGCACCGTGGAGCTGACGATTGCCCTGCACTATGTTTTCGATACGCCGGAGGATCGGATTGTCTGGGACGTCGGTCACCAGACCTACGCCCACAAGATCCTCACGGGGCGGCGCGATGGCATGTCGCGGCTGCGCCAGTACGGCGGCATGTCGGGATTCCCACGGCGGACCGAGAGCGACTACGACACTTTTGGCACCGCGCACTCGTCGACATCGATTTCCGCCGCACTCGGCATGGCAGTGGCCGCGCGCAATCTGGGGCTTGAGCGCCACTCGATCGCGGTGATCGGCGACGGTGCGATGAGCGCCGGCATGGCGTTCGAGGCGCTCAACAATGCCGGCGTCACCGAGCACATCCGACTGCTGGTCGTGCTGAACGACAATGACATGTCGATCTCGCCGGCGGTCGGCGGGCTCAATCGCTATCTGGCGCGGCTGATGAGCGGTGGCTTCTATGCCGCGGCGAAGAGCGCCGGAAAGCAGGTACTGAAGAACTTTCCACCGGTCTTCGAACTCGCCAAGAAGCTCGAGGAACACGCCAAGGGGATGGTGGTGCCGGCAACGCTGTTCGAAGAATTCGGTTTCAACTACATCGGTCCGATCGACGGTCACGATCTGGACTCGCTGATCCCTACGCTGCAGAACCTGCAGGCGCTCGAGGGTCCGCAGTTCCTGCACGTGGTCACGCGCAAGGGGCAGGGCTACAAGCTCGCCGAGGCCGATCCGGTCCTGTATCACGGGCCGGGCAAGTTCGATCCTAGCGTCGGCATCGCGCGCTCGGCGCCGAGCAAGCCGACCTATACGCAGGTGTTTGGCGACTGGCTGGTCGATGCCGCGGCGGCCGATACGCGCGTCGTCGGCATCACGCCGGCGATGCGCGAGGGTTCCGGGCTGGTGCGCTTCGAGCAGGAGTTCCCGAATCGGTATTTTGATGTCGGCATTGCTGAGCAGCATGCAGTCACCTTCGCCGCCGGACTCGCGTGCGAAGGCATGAAGCCGGTCGTGGCGATTTATTCGACCTTCCTGCAGCGCGCCTACGACCAGCTGATCCATGACGTTGCCCTGCAGAACCTTCCGGTGGTGTTCGCGCTGGATCGTGGCGGGCTCGTCGGTGCCGACGGTGCGACCCATCACGGCGCCTTCGATCTGTCGTACCTGCGCTGCATTCCCAACATGGTGGTGATGACGCCGTCGGACGAGAACGAATGCCGGCAGATGCTCGCGACCGCGCTGGAATGCGGCCGGCCAGCCGCCGTGCGCTATCCGCGTGGCATCGGCCCTGGCGCTGTCGTGCAGCGCGAGTTGCAACTGCTGCCGCTCGGCAAAGGCGAAATGCGCCGCGCGGCCCGAACGCGCAAGGGACGCATCGCATTGCTGGCGTTCGGGTCGATGTTGACCCCTGCGCTGGCGGTGGCGGAGGAGTTTGACGCGAGCGTTGCCAACATGCGCTTCGTGAGGCCGCTCGACCAAGCACTGGTGCTGCAGCTGGCGCGCACGCATGAGGCGCTCGTGACGCTCGAGGAAAATGCGGTCGAGGGCGGCGCGGGTAGTGCGGTGCTGGAAGCGCTGGCTTTAGCCGGGCTGCAGCTGCCGGTACTGCAGATCGGTCTGCCGCCTCGCTTTGTCGACCACGGTGATCCCGCATTGCTGCTGAAGGAATGCGGACTCGATGTCGCCGGAATCACGGCCACGATGCGCAAGCATTTCGGCGCACTGTTGGTCCCCGCGGCCAAAGTCCAGGCCAGCTGATACGGCGGATCCCGTCGTTGCATGAAGCCGATCGCGATCGTTCAGCACGAGGCGGACGTCGCGCCGGGCAACTTCGAGCAGCACCTGCAGGCGCGTGGCCGCAGTTACGTCAT
>DATEZE010000193.1:0-3652 GCA_035255845.1 Burkholderiaceae bacterium
GATGCAGCCCTTGCAACTGCTATTGCCAGGCGGCAGCAGCATGATGGTGCTCGACCACCTGACCGGCTACATGTACGCATACCCGCGCTGGGTGCGGCTTCAAGTTGGCACCGACATGGTCTTCGACCGACGCGACGAAAATGACCGCGGGCCGACGCCGGGCCTCGTTACCCGGCAGTTTGACGACTTTGTGCGCTATGCGGATCGCTCTCCAGCCACGCACTGACCTGTAACGCGCCGCCCGATCCGCACAGGCTGCCGCGGTCGCGATTACGACGAGCGCGGCGGTCTAGCTCCAACGCCTACGAGCGCGATAGATTTCGCGCCTCCTACCCTCCACCCGGGCTTGACGCTGCACCCATGCGCCCCATCTTGGGCTAGTCGGCCCGTTCGATGCAGGGGTCATCGCCGGCGCAAGGTGCGCTGAAGCGATACTGTCATTCCATACAGTTATACTGCGACGCTCCTTCGACTTCGGCTGAGTCGGCCCGCGCGTAACATTGCTGCGAGCGGCACTGTTGGACTGTGACCGCACTTCCCCATGCCTGACGATTCCAAGCTCGTGTCCGAGGACGCGCGGCGCGCGATTCGCATTCGCGGCGCGCGCCAGAACAACCTCGCGAACCTCGACGTCGACATTCCGACCGGCGAGCTCGTTGTTGTCACCGGTGTCTCCGGCTCGGGCAAGAGCTCGCTGGTGTTCGACACGCTGTACGCCGAAGGTCAGCGCCGCTATGTCGAGACATTCTCGCCGTACGCACGCCAGTTCCTCGACCGCATGGATCGCCCTGCAGTGGACCGTATCGAGGGCGTGCCACCGGCGATCGCGATCGACCAGACCAATCCGGTGAGAACCTCGCGCAGCACGGTCGGCACGATGACCGAGCTGAACGATCATCTGAAGCTACTGTTCGCGCGCGCAGCCCAGCTCTTCTGCCGTCGCTGTGCGCAGCCGGTCCGCCGCGATTCGACCTCAAGCATCATCGCCAGCCTCGCCGCGCGCGCCGCGCTGGCTGGCGATCCGCGCCTGACGGTGACCTTTCCGGTCCGAGTGCCGAAGAATTTCGGCGAAGACGAGGTCCGCGCACACCTCGAAGCGCAGGGCTACACCAAGCTCCACGCCGAACGGACGCTGGCCGACGCCAAGGTCCTGGATGTCGTGTCGGACCGTTTCCGCTTCGCGGGCACTGAGCGATCGCGCATCGCCGATGCGATCGAGCGTGCGTTGCGACTCGGTGGAGGGCGGGTCGACGTCCATGCACAGGGCGAAGCGGAGGGTCAGAGCGAAACGTGGCGCTACTCGACCGACCTGCACTGTGCCGACTGCGACATCCACTACGAGACACCGCACCCGTCGACGTTCTCGTTCAACTCCCCGCTCGGCGCCTGCGAGACCTGCCGCGGCTTCGGCCGCGTCATCGGCGTCGACTACGGCCTCGTGATTCCCGATGAGCGCAAGACACTGCGCGAGGGCGCGATCAAGCCGTTCCAGTCGAAGTCCTTCATCGAAAGCCAACGCGACCTAGAAAAAAGCGCGGCCAAGGACGCCATTCCGCTCGACGTGCCGTTTCGCGATCTGTCGGCGGAGCAGCGCGAGTGGGTCATCGGCGGCGGTGCCGGCTGGAAGAGCTGGAACAAGAGCTGGCCGGGCATCTGGTACGGCATCAAGCGCTTCTTCGCGTGGCTCGAGAGCAAGGCGTACAAGATGCACATCCGTGTGCTGCTTTCGCGCTACCGCTCCTACACGCCGTGTCCGGTATGCATGGGCAGCCGTCTGCGGCCGGATGCGACGCTGTGGCGGGTCGGCGCGCGAGACGAAGCGGATGCGGCAATGCCTCCGCACGGGCGGTACGCGCGCTTCCGACCCGTGCATGCGTCCTGGTCGAGTGAGCAGCTGAACGCGCTCCCTGGCCTTGCGTTGCACGACCTGATGCTTTTGCCGCTCGAGCGGGTGAAGACCTTCTTCGATGCGATCACGCTGCCGCCGCCGCTTGACGAGGCGACCGAGATGCTGCTCGACGAGCTGCGCGCGCGCCTTGCCTTCCTCGTCGACGTCGGCGTCGGCTACCTTACGCTGGACCGGCAAAGCCGGACGCTGTCCGGCGGCGAGGTGCAACGGATCAACCTCACCACGGCGCTCGGAACCTCGCTCGTCAACACGCTGTTCGTGCTCGACGAGCCCTCGATCGGACTGCATCCGCGCGACATGCATCGGGTTGTTGCAGTGATGCACCGACTGCGCGATGCCGGCAATTCGCTGGTCGTCGTCGAGCACGACCCGCAGGTGATGCTGGCCGCCGACCGCGTGCTTGACATGGGCCCGGGCCCGGGCGAGCGCGGCGGACGAATCGTGTTCAACGGAACGCCTGCGGAACTGCGGGACGCGGAGACGCTGACCGGCCGCTATCTCGGCGGGCGCCAGGCGGTTGATACCTCCCGACCCCTGCCCGTGGCCGAAACCGCGCCCAGGCTCGTTCTGCAGGGCGCACGGGAGCACAACCTCAAGGTCGACAGCCTCGAAATCCCACTGCGGCGGCTGGTGTGTGTGACCGGCGTGTCGGGCAGCGGCAAGTCGACGCTGATCCAGGATGTGCTGTTTCCGGCGCTCGCCAAGGAAAAGGGCAAATCGGCCGAATCGCCCGGTGCGTTCGACCGCCTCCTTGGCGGCGAAGGGCTCGACGACGTCGCCTTTGTCGACCAGTCGCCGATCGGCAAGACGACGCGGTCCAACCCCGCCAGCTACGTCGGCGCATTCGATGCGATTCGCGCGATCTTCGCGAAGTCAAGGATGGCAAAGGAGCGCAATTACACCGCTGGAACGTTCTCGTTCAATTCCGGTGACGGACGCTGCCCGACCTGCGGCGGCAACGGTTTCGAGCATGTCGAGATGCAGTTTCTCTCCGACGTGTACCTGCGCTGCCCGGACTGCGACGGCAAGCGCTTCCGCCCAGAGACGCTCGAGGTGACCGTCGAAAGGGGCACGCATCGCGCCAGCATCGCCGACGTGCTCGACATGACGGTGAGCGAGGCACTGGCGTTTTTCCGCGACGATCCGGAGGTAGCACGTGTGCTGACGCCGCTAGTGGACGTCGGCCTGGAATACGTGAAGCTCGGCCAGCCGGTACCGACGCTGTCCGGCGGCGAGGCGCAGCGACTGAAGCTTGCCGGCTTTCTCGCGGAAGCCGTAAGCGGCAAGCCGCCGACGCGCGGCACGCTCTTCATGTTCGACGAGCCAACGACCGGCCTGCACTTCGACGATGTCGCCAAGCTGATGCGCGCATTCCGGAAGCTGCAAGCAGCGGGCCACTCGCTGATCGTGATCGAACACAACCTCGACGTGATCTCGGCCGCCGACTGGCTGATCGACCTCGGACCCGAAGGCGGTGACGCCGGCGGAGAGGTCGTCGCGACCGGGACGCCGGATGAGGTCATCCGGAACGAGCGATCGCACACCGGTCGCGAGCTCGCCGCCTACCGCAACGCGCTGGCAAGCCAGGCACCGCGCGTCAACGAGCCTCGATCGGCGTACGAGATCGGCCGCCCGCTGCAGACGCTGATGGGCGGCAGAAGGGCGCCGAGCGACGCGATCGAGGTGCGCAATGCGCGCGAACACAACCTGAAGTCGATCGACGTCGATATTCCCCGCGACACG
>DATEZE010000194.1:0-7021 GCA_035255845.1 Burkholderiaceae bacterium
TGATCACGGCTTGGCCCTAACTCCAATTGCGAGCGGGCTTAACTCTGACGATGGGCAGAACCGACAAGCCTAGACGTCGATATTGCCCGCGTACAGCGCGTTGGTCTCGATGAACGCACGCCGCGGCTCGACCTCATCGCCCATCAGCGTCGTGAAGATCTGGTCGGCGCCGATCGCGTCCTCGATCTGCACCTTCAACATGCGGCGCACGGCGGGGTCCATCGTCGTCTCCCACAGCTGCTCAGGGTTCATCTCGCCGAGACCCTTGTAGCGCTGGCGGCTCACCGAAGACTCGGCTTCCTGCATCAGCCAGTCGATGGTCTCGCGGAAGTCGGCGACCGCCGCCTCCTTCTGTTTGTCGCCGAGGCCGCGGCGCACGCGCGCGCCCGGGCCGACAAGGCCCTTGAAGGTCTTCGCCGCGTCCGAGAGCGCGGCGTAGTCGGCGCCATGCACAAAATCGGCGTCGATGATCGAGGCGCGCACGTTGCCGTGGTGATGCCGCTCGATGCGCAGGCGATGCTTGTCGGTCTTCTCGTCATGCTGCGCGTAGACGTGCACGGTCGAGTTGCCCAGCGCCGCAGCCAGCCGCTGCGCCGAGGCCTCGGCCGCGCCGGTGTCGTCAAGATCGAGCTCGACTCCCGCCATCAGGACCTCGAGGGTGGCGCGGTCGATCACGCGCGCAAGCCGCTCGACGACGGCGTTTGCTACCAGGTAGTGCCGCGCGAGTTCATCAAGCGCGTTGCCCTGGACCGGCGCCGCGCCCTCGGCGGGAACGAGCTGCGCGTCTTTCAGTGCGAGCGTCACCATGTACTGGGCGAGCTCGGCATCGTCCTTGATATAGCGCTCGTCCTTGCCGTGCTTGACCTTGTACAGCGGCGGCTGTGCGATGTAGATGTGACCGCGCTCGACCAGTTGCGGCATCTGCCGGTAAAACAGCGTCAGCAGCAGCGTGCGGATGTGCGCGCCGTCCACGTCGGCATCGGTCATGATGATGATGCGGTGGTAGCGCAGCTTCTCAAGGTTGAAGCCCTCGTTTTCAGGGCCGGTGCCGATGCCGGTGCCCAGCGCAGTGATCAGCGTAGCGATCTGCTCCGAGGAGATCAGCTTGTCAAACCGCGCCTTCTCGACGTTGAGCACCTTGCCGCGCAACGGCAGCACCGCCTGGAACTTGCGATCGCGCCCCTGCTTGGCGGAGCCGCCGGCCGAGTCGCCCTCGACGATGTACAGCTCGACAAGCGCCGGATCCTTTTCCTGGCAGTCGGCAAGCTTGCCCGGCAGGCCAACGCCGTCGAGCAACCCCTTGCGGCGTGTCATCTCGCGCGCCTTGCGCGCGGCCTCGCGCGCGCGCGCCGCTTCGACGACCTTGCCACAGATAATCTTCGCGTCGGCTGGCCGCTCGAGCAGGAACGCCTCGAGCGCCCTACCGACCACTTCCTCGACCGCGGGCCGCACCTCGGACGACACCAGCTTGTCTTTGGTCTGCGAACTGAACTTCGGCTCGGGCACCTTTACCGACAGTACGCAGGCCAGGCCCTCGCGCATGTCGTCGCCGCTCGTCTCGACCTTCGCCCTCTTGTCGAGTTCGTTCGCCTTGATGTAGTTGTTGAGCACGCGTGTCATCGCCGCGCGCAGCCCGGTGATGTGCGTGCCGCCATCCTTCTGCGGGATGTTGTTGGTGAACGCGAGCAGGCTTTCGTTGTAGCCGTCGTTCCACTGCATCGCGACTTCGACACTGATCGGCACCGCTGCGGTGCTGCTGCTCGCCTGCCCGCTGGCTTCACCGATCGCGTGGAAGGTGTTCGGATGCAGCACGTTCTTGGTCTTGTTGATGTACTGCACGAAGCCTTTTACGCCGCCCGAGAACGCGAAGTCCTCTTCCTTGGCGGTGCGCTGATCGACCAGGCGGATGCGCACGCCGTTGTTGAGGAACGATAGTTCACGCAGGCGCTTGCTCAGCACCTCGTAGTGGAAGTCAATGCTGCCGAAAATGGCGTCATCCGGCAGGAAGTGCACCTCGGTGCCACGCTTGTCGGTGGCGCCGGTGACCTTCATCGGTGAGACCTCGATCGGGCCTTCGGGCGTCGATACGGTCTCCACCAAGCGGTCCTGCACGTCGCCCTGGCGGAACTCGAGTGCATTCACCTTGCCATCGCGGCGGATCGTCAGCCGCAGCCACTTCGACAGCGCGTTGACGCACGAGACGCCGACGCCATGCAGGCCACCCGACACCTTGTAGCTGTTCTGATTGAACTTGCCTCCGGCATGCAGTTCCGTCAGAGCGATCTCGGCAGCCGATCGCTTGGGTTCGTGCTTGTCGTCGAACTTGATGCCGGTCGGTATGCCGCGGCCGTTGTCTACCACCGAGATCGAGTTGTCGGTGTGGATCGTGACGACGATGTCGTCGCAGTAGCCTGCCAGCGCCTCGTCGACCGAGTTGTCGACAACTTCGAACACCATGTGATGCAGCCCCGTGCCGTCCTGGGTGTCACCGATGTACATCCCCGGACGCTTGCGCACGGCCTCCAGCCCTTCGAGAATCTGAATGCTGCTGGCGCCGTAGTCGGCTGCGGCGTTGCCGCCGCTGGGATCCGGCTGGTTCATCGGCGGTTGACTGGGTACGGCAGACATCAAAGGCTGCTTCCTAGTTGACTTGCAGTTACTTTCCAGAGGGGCGCTAGGTGCCCCGAGTCCGCCTCGCACTTCGAATCAAAAGAGGCGCACCTGCGACCGCGCGGCGGTCGCGCGCACCAACGTCCTCAGATCCGCATCGGCATCACGACGTACTTGAACTTGTCGGAGTCCGGCAGCGTCATGAGCGCGCTGCCCAGTGCGTCGCCTAGCGCGAACTTCAGCTGCTCGCTCTTAATATTGAGCAGAACATCGAGTAGATAGTTGACGTTGAAGCCGATATCAAGTCCTTCGCCCGAATACTCGATCTCCAACTCTTCCTGGGCGTCTTCCTGATCGGCGTTGGTCGAGTTGATCTTGAGGGCGCCGGGCGCCAGCACCAGCCGGACGCCCTTGAACTTGTCGGTCGTCAGAATGGCGGCTCGCTGAAGTGAGTGCATCAGGTCCTCGCGGCCGATCGCGAAAACCTTCGAATTCGCCGCGGGCACTACGCGCTGATAGTCCGGAAACTTGCCTTCGACCAGCTTGGAAATGAGCTCGATCTCGCCGAACGTGAACTTCACCTGCGTCGCCGCCATCTGCACGCGCACCAGGTCGTCGCTGTCCGGCAGCAGCCGCGCCAGCTCGAGGATCGTCTTGCGCGGGATGATGGCCTCGATCTTCGCGCTGGCACCATCCTTCTGCACCTCGCACAACGCCAGCCGATGGCCGTCCGTGGCGACCGCACGCACCGTCGTGCCGTCGACGACGAGCAGCATGCCGTTCAGGTAGTAGCGGATGTCCTGCTGCGCCATCGCAAAATGGACCATCGACAGCAGATATTTCAGCGTCGCTGCCGGCAGCGTGAAGTCGGCCGTGAACTCGGCTTGCGCGACGGTCGGAAATTCCTCCGCCGACAGTGTCTGCAGGTTGAACCGGCTCTTGCCACTGGCTACCGAGAGCTTCTTGTTCGCCAGCGCGAGCTGTACGTCCGCCTCCGGCAGCGCGCGCAGGATGTCGACGAGCTTGCGGGCCGCCACGGTTGTCGCCGCGACGTCCTTGCCTGCGCCGATCGCCGCGGAAGTCTGGATCTGCAGCTCAAGGTCGGTCGCGGTGAACGACACCCGCTCACCATCCTTGCGCACGAGGATGTTGGCAAGGATCGGCAGCGTCTGACGCCGCTCGACGATCCCGCTCACCACCTGCAAAGGCTTGAGCAACGAATCGCGACTGGCTTTGACGAGTTGCATTTCAATATCTTTCTTCTTGATAGATAGCTAATAGTAGATAAGCACGCCTTTCGTTGGGGACAACTCGAAGGGCTGCCGATGAATCAGGCACTTGCGGACGGCAAATGGTTGTGCCCAAGCTGTTGGCCGGCCTGTGGGGCCGCTGTGCACCACCGGGACAACCGGCGTCCACGCCGCGGCGCTTGCGAAACTGTCCACAGCCATCCACACGATGTCCCGTTACTGTCCACACGGTGTTCAGCCCTTCAGCGTCTGTTCGAGCACGTGCAGAGCGTGGTTCAGTTCTCCGGGTTTCACGCGCTCGCCGCTGATCTTACGCACTGCATGCAGCACCGTCGTGTGGTCGCGGCCGCCGAACAGCTCGCCGATCTCCGGCAGACTCTTCTGCGTCAGTTCCTTCGCCAGGTACATCGCGACCTGGCGTGGCAATGCGATGTTGTTCGGCCGCCGCTTGCTGTACATGTCGGCGACCTTGATCTTGTAGTAGTCGGCTACTGTCTTCTGGATTAGCTCGACCGTGACCTGACCGGTCGATGCCGACAGCAGGTCTTTTAGCGCCTCGCGTGCGACCTCGACGGTGACGACGCGGCCGTGGAACGACGAGAACGCGATCACCTTGCGCAGCGCGCCTTCGAGCTCGCGCACGTTGCTGCGCAGATTCTTGGCGATGAAGAACGCGACATCCTCTTTCATGTCGACGCCTTCGCTCTCGGCCTTCTTCAGCAGGATCGCTACACGCATCTCGAGCTCGGGTGGCTCGATTGCGACCGTCAGCCCAGAGGCGAAGCGGGACACGAGGCGATCCTCCATGTCCTTTAGCTCCTTCGGGTACGTGTCGCAGGTGATGATGATTTGCTTGCGCCCGACGACCAGCGCCTCGAAGGCGTAGAAGAACTCCTCCTGGGTGCGCGCTTTGCCCGCGAAAAACTGGATGTCGTCGATCAGCAGCAGGTCGAGCGAATGGTAGTAGCGCTTGAAATCGTCGAAGGCTTTGCGCTGATAGGCACGGACGACATCGCTGACGTATTGCTCGGCATGGATGTAGCGCACCTTGGCATCGGGCCGTCGTGCCAGGATGTTGTTGCCGACGGCGTGGATCAGGTGGGTCTTGCCCAGACCGACGCCTCCGTACAGAAACAGCGGGTTGTACGAGCCCCCCGGATTTTCGGCAACCTGCATCGCCGCTGCGCGCGCCAGCTGGTTCGCCTTGCCAGTGACGAAGGTATCGAAGCTCAGGTTCGAATTGAGTCGAGCGCGCTCGAAGTGCTCCGGGCTGGGCGGGGCCGCCTCGGGTGTACCTCCCAGCGTCGGCATCTCCATCGACGGGACTGCGGCAGGAAACCGCAGCGACGCGATCGCCGCACCGTTTTCGACCGCGAATACGACGGCAACCGGGCGCTGCACGATGCGCGATGCAGCCTGCGCGATCTGCTCGGAGAATTGTGCCCGGATCGCGTCCAGTTTGAGCCGGTTGGGCGCGCCGATAGTCAGCGTCGCGGTCGATTCGTCGAAGTCCAGCGCCTTCAGCGGCTTGATCCAGGCGGAATACTGCTGTGGCGTTAACTCGGTCTCGAGCAGACGCGAGCAGTCGTGCCAAATGTGATGCATCGAGTGGGTTTTCCCGCTTTTGTTGTGTTTGCGGAGGTGCCCGCCGGTTAGACCGGCTTTGCCCCCGCCCCGTCGCTCGGAGAGACACAGTCCTCGGCTATGCCGGGCTCCAGCGAAGCTCGTCATTCTAAAGCAAGCGCGCCTGTTATCCACAGGAGTGGCCGGGCGCCGACGCTTTGATGCCACGCACCTAAGCGTCCAATTGATAGGCTAGCCTAAGACAGTGTCCGCTTACACCTAGGCGCCGCAAACGGCAGCGGGACCAGCTTTTTGATGCTGCGCCGCAGCGGATACTTATCCACAGGAAGTCCAACGAGTTATGCAAGTCGGGCCCTATGCAGAAGCCGCTTGTGAGCACGCTGAAGTGCTCCCGGTTTGACATGACTTTGCGGCATCGCGTCTAATACCGCGCCCTGCGCCGGCGATGGACGGGCGGCCCGAATGAAGGCCGCGAGTCCAGTCGGCGCAGTTTGTTTCCGATGCTGGCCGGTGTCGGGGACCATGCAGACAACGGTCCACGACGGGACCGCAAACCGCCGACCGGGGACGCGCAAAACGAAAGTGCGCTGCTGCCGGATGCGCGACCCACGGGCGCAGACGCCGAACAGGAAATCCTCCTATGTCTACCAAACGCACCTATCAACCTTCGAAAGTGAAGCGCGCCCGCACGCACGGCTTTCTGGTCCGCATGAAGTCTCGCGGCGGCCGTGCGGTGATCGCCGCGCGTCGCGCCAAGGGCCGCAAGCGCCTGGCGGTCTGACGGCGCGGCACGACAGTGCTCTGCATGCCTCGGCGTGGGTGCCGCGGCTTTACCCAAGAGTCCGCGGTCGCGACTGCCGCGCCGGCGACGGCTGCGACGGCCGGCCGAGTTTGCCGCGGTTCAGGCCGCCGCTCGTGCGGACTCACTCCGCGCGCAGACGCCATGGCTGGCGCTGACCGCCTACTGGAGAGCATCGGACCAACCGGGCGCGCGGCTCGGCCTGACCGTCAGCAAGCGGATGGCGCGCCGCGCTGTCGACCGTGCTCTGGTCAAGCGCATCGCGCGCGAAGCTTTTCGCGGCTTAGCGGATGACATCGAGCGCGCTGCGGCGGCGGCGGGTATGAAGGCCGATCTCAGCATCCGGCTGAAGCGCCCACTGGGGCCTCCTGGGACCAGCGAACGGCCCGGTCTCATGGTGTTGCGCCATGAACTGCGTACTGACGCCGACGAACTAATGGCGGCGGTGATCACGCGCCTGAAACGGATTGCGGCTGATGTTTGAACGCCCGCTCGCCGGCGCGCTGCTGGGCCTGATCGCGGCTTATCGGTTCCTGCTGTCGCCCTGGGTTGGCAACGCGTGCCGCTATTGGCCGACGTGTTCCGAATATGCGCGTGAGGCGGTCGAACTGCATGGCCCACTGCGCGGCAGCGTCCTCGCGATCTTCCGCCTCGGCCGCTGCCATCCCTATGGGCGCGGCGGAGTAGATCCGGTGCCGCTAGTGTTCGCGTGGCGCTGCCGCTGTCAGAGCAATGCCTTGGGGCGCGGCCGCTGAGCGGCCACCTAACGCGCCCATCA
>DATEZE010000195.1:0-13240 GCA_035255845.1 Burkholderiaceae bacterium
CGTCGCCGGGCGGCCGTCGATGGGCAAGACGTCATTCGCGCTGAATGTCGGCGAACACGTCGCGATCGATCAGGGCATGCCGGTGGCGGTGTTTTCGATGGAGATGGGCGCATCGCAGCTCGCGCTGCGCATGCTTTCGTCGGTGGGTCGGCTGGACCAGCAACGCCTACGGACCGGACGCCTGCTCGACGAAGATTGGCCGCGACTTACGACCGCGATCCAGAAGATGCATGAGGCACCCTTGTACATCGACGAGACGCCGGCGTTGACCGCGATCGACCTGCGTGCACGCGCGCGTCGGCTGGCGCGCACCTGCGGCAAGCTCGGGCTCATCATCGTCGACTATCTGCAGCTGATGAGCGCAAGCGGCCAGGGTGAAAATCGCGCGACCGAGATCTCGGAGATTTCACGCGGCCTGAAGGCGCTCGCGAAGGAGCTCGCGGTTCCGGTAGTGGCACTGTCGCAGTTGAACCGCACGGTCGAACAGCGCACCGACAAGCGCCCGGTGATGTCGGACCTGCGTGAATCCGGAGCAATCGAGCAGGACGCCGACGTGATTCTTTTCATATACCGTGACGAGGTCTACAACCCCGACACGAACGACAAGAACGTCGCCGAGATCATCATCGGCAAGCAGCGCAACGGTCCGATTGGGCGCGTCAATTTGCGCTTCGACGGTCAGTTCACCAAGTTCGAAAACCTGGCGCGCGGCGCGCAGTTTGCATGACGTCCAAGTTCGCGGCGGACCGCAGCGAACACCACCGACCGTTCCTGGCCGCGCTGCGCCGACTGGTGCCACGGGACCGACGCTTCTTTGCGCTCTTTAACCGCCAGGCGCAGCTCATACTAGAAGGTCTGACCGCGCTGACCGAACTGCTGGCCGACGTGCATGATCCGAACGGCCGTGTGCGCGATGTCGAAGCGATCGAAAAGCGTGCCGACGTGGTCGTCACCGAGACGCTGGCGCTGCTGCGCCGCGGCTGGCTGTTGCCGTTTCCGCGCGCGGGCATACACGCGCTGATCAACCGGCTGGACGACGTCCTCGATCTCGCCGAGGATGTCGCGCAGTCGCTGCATCTTTATCACGTAACCTCCACGACACCGGAAGCACGGCGACTCGCCGAACTGGCGCTGCGCAGCGCCGAGGCGCTACAGCGTGCGGTGGCTGGGCTCGAGGCGCCCGGCGACGGCCGCGGCCTGCTCACTCTGTGCGAAGAAGTCAACGCCTTCGAGGCGCAGGCCGATCACGTCTTTCGATCCGCAATGGCGAAGCTCTTCCGCGAAGAGCCGGATACGAGGCAACTCGTGAAGATCCGGGCGATCTACGAGCTGCTCGAAGAGCTCACCGACAAGTGCAAGGACGCCGCCGCCGAAGTGCAGGCGCTGGCATTGCTCTAAGTCCGTCGATGACAGCCGTGCTGTGGCTCGTCGCGGGCCTGCTCATGCTCGTCGGACTCGTTGGCACGGTCCTGCCGGCCTTGCCAGGTGTGCCGCTGATCTTTGTCGGCGTGCTGCTCGCGGCCTGGATCGATGATTTTCAGCGCATCGGCGGCTGGACCGTGACTGCCATCGGCGTTCTCGCAGCGCTGGGATTCGTGATCGACTATGTCGCGGCCGCGGCGACAGCGAGACGCGCGGGCGCGAGCGCACCGGGAATCATCGGCGCGGCGCTCGGCACGATCGCCGGGGTCTTCACCGGCCTGTGGGGGCTGATTTTCATGCCGCTGGTTGGCGCGGCAATCGGCGAGTTTGTCGCCCAGCGCGACGCGCTGCGCGCAGGCAAGGTGGGACTCGCCACCTGGCTCGGCCTGCTCCTCGGCACCATCGTCAAGGTCGCGATCGCATTTACGATGGTGGGATTGTTCGTGGGGGCACTGCTGATCTAGGCGTCGCAAGTGTACGCATCGGCTTCGCCGATGCACGTGCACTTGCTCCGGCACGGCTCTCGCTACGCGAGAAGCGCGACGACTAATCAGTCGGCTGCGCTCCGGAGCGGCCGAGCGCTTCGACGAACTTCAAACGCAGACACTCCTCCCCGCGACACACCTGCCCGTGCGGGGATCGCCTTTCCCTCCTCGCCTGGCGAGGAGGGTGTAGGGAGGAGTGTTCCGCTCCCTCCCGCCTGGCGGGAGGGAAGGGTGGGTGCTGTGCAGTTGATCCTCGGCGGAGCGCGCGGCCGCGCCGGAGCGTAGCCGACTAACCAATGTTGAGGGCGCGCGGAGCGCGCTTGTCGGAGGGAGTGCACGTGCGACCCGCGGAGCGGGCCGCGTACACGAGCGACGCCGCTACAAAATTTCCGCCGCGTGATCCGCCAGTCTTGACCGCTCGCCACGCTGTAGCGTCACGTGGCCGGAGTGCAGCCAGCCTTTGAAGCGATCGACCACGTACGTGAGACCCGAGGAGCCTTCGGTCAGGTAGGGCGTGTCGATCTGCGCGATGTTGCCGAGGCAGACGACCTTGGTGCCCGGGCCGGCGCGCGTGACCAGCGTTTTCATCTGCTTCGGCGTCAAGTTCTGCGCCTCGTCGATGATCAGATATTTGTTGATGAAGGTGCGACCGCGCATGAAATTGAGCGACTTGATACGGATGCGCGTCCGGATCAGGTCATTGGTGGCGGCGCGGCCCCACTCGCCGGCGGCGTCGTCGGTCTTGTTCAGCACTTCGAGGTTGTCCTCGAGCGCGCCCATCCATGGGGCCATCTTCTCTTCCTCTGTGCCCGGCAGGAAGCCGATGTCCTCGCCAACCGGCACCGTCGCGCGGGTGACGATGATCTCGGCGAAGCGCTTGGTTTCCAGTGTCTGCGACAGTCCGGCCGCGAGCGCCAGCAGTGTCTTGCCGGTACCGGCCTGGCCGATCAGCGTAACGAAGTCGCATTCCGGGTCCATCAGCAGGTTCAGCGCAAAGCTCTGTTCGCGATTGCGCGCCGTCACTCCCCACACCGCGTTCTTCGCGTGCGTGTAGTCGCGCAGCACGCGGAGCACCGCGGACTTGCCACGGATCTCACGCACCTGTGCGTAAAAGCTGGTGCCGTTTTCCAGATAAACGAACTGGTTCACCAGCAGGTCAGCGACGATCGGTCCGGTGATCCGGTACCAGGTGTAGCCACCCTGTTGCCAGGACTCCATGCCCTTGCCGTTCTTGTCCCAGAAATTGGCCGGCAACTGGGCAACGCCGGTGTAGAGGATGTCGGTGTCCTCGAGCACCTTGTCGTTGGTGTAGTCCTCGGCGGGTAGGCCGAGCGCGCGCGCCTTCACGCGCATGTTGATGTCTTTGGACACCAGCACGACGTCACGCTCGGCGTAGCGGTCCTTCAGCGTGCGGACGACGCCGAGGATCTGGTTGTCAGCCTTGCCCGCAGGCAGACTCGCCGGCAGCGCGGCTTCTACGGCCTGCGTCTGGAAGTAAAGACGCCCGGAGGCATCCTTATTGCCGAGCGCGTTGAGCGGGATGCCTTCCTCGATTGGAGTCTTGCAGCCTGCAACCAGCGCGTCGAGCGTGCGCGAAACCTGCCGCGCGCTGCGTGCAACCTCACTCATTCCCTTCTTGTGCGAGTCGAGTTCCTCCAGCGTCATCATCGGCAGGAACACGTCGTGTTCCTCGAACCGGAACAGGCTGGTCGAATCGTGCATCAGCACGTTGGTGTCGAGGACGAAGAGCTTCGGGCGCTCATCTGCGCGCGGCTTCTTGCCGTTGCCGCGTGGCTTCGATTCGACGACGGCGAGGTGGGCCGCGGGTGTTGACCGGGCCGCTGGCGCGGACGGCGAGGGTTCGGGGCCGCGCGCAAGCGGGGTTGGCGCGACAGGTGTCCGATCGTGTCGGACGGGTTCCGAGGGGACGGCAACGAGCAGGGTGGCGGGCTTGGTCGGTGCTTTCGGCAGAGGCATCAGCGGGGCGGCACGGGGCCGTAGGGAGGAAAGGGTTGGGGCAGGCGCGGCTCAGGCGAGCGACTGCACGAATGCCAGCACATCGGCAACGTGGTTCGGCACCTTGACGCCGCGCCACTCGCGACGAACGACGCCCGAGCCGTCGATGACGAAGGTGCTGCGCTCGATGCCGCGCACCTGCTTACCGTACATGTTCTTCATCTTGATGACACCGAACTGTTGGCGCAGTGCCTCGTCCGGGTCCGAGATGAGTTCGAACGGAAAGCCCATCTTCGACTTGAAGCCTTCGTGCGACTTCAGGCTGTCGCGCGAGACGCCGAAGATGACGGCGCCCGCGCGCTTGAACCTGGCATGGCTTTCAGCAAAGTCCATACCCTCGGTCGTGCAACCGGGAGTGTTGTCCTTCGGGTAGAAATAAAGCACGACAGTCTGACCTTTGGCCTTCGACAACTGCACGTCGCCGCCGGTGGATGCGGCCGTGAAATCGGCGACCTTCTTGTCGAGCGCGACGGTCATCGCAGCCTCATGAGTCGAGCAGGATCGCCGCGAGCACGCGACGGCCTTCGCTCATCAGTATGTTGTAAGTGCGGCACGCGGCCTGTGACGTCATTGACTCGCACCCGATACCGGCTTCGGTCAGCGGCTTCAACAGGTGCGGATGCGGGAAACGCTGGCGTGCGCCGGTGCCGAGCAGCACGAGTTCCGGATCGCGGTCGCGCAGCCCAGAGAAGACTTCCGGCGTAAGTGCGTCGAATGTGCCGACGTCCCATGGCTCGACCTGGCGGTCGGGCGCGATGAGTACGGGGCGATGATGGCGAACCTGGTTGACTTCAACGAAGCCGGGGCCGTAGGCGGTGACCGTGGCGAACGCTGTCGGCGAGTCCGCGTGCAGTTTCAATTCGCTCCAGGCTTCCCTGCAACCGATCGGTCCACCGATCGTTGCATGAACACTTCGGGTACATTATAGGCACACGTTGCGCCGCACAAGCGAGCTTCGATTCACTCAAAAACACAGCGGCGCCCGCGCTTTGCGGCGTGTTCGCAACATATTGCCTGAGGTCGGGGAGATGGTCGAATTTCCGCGCATCAAGCGCCTGCCCCCATATGTCTTCAACATCACGGGCGAGTTGAAGATGGCCGCGCGCCGCCGCGGCGAGGACATCATCGACATGAGCATGGGCAACCCGGACGGACCCACGCCCAAGCACATCGTCGCCAAGCTGCTGGAAGCGGCGCAGCGCCAGGACACCCACGGCTACTCGGTCTCCAAGGGCATTCCTCGGCTGCGCCGCGCGATCACGCAGTGGTATGCGACGCGCTACGGCGTCGAGTTTGATCCGGACTCCGAAGCGATCGTGACGATCGGATCGAAGGAAGGCCTGGCGCATCTGATGCTCGCAACGCTGGACCGCGGTGACACGGTGCTGGTTCCGAATCCGAGTTATCCGATCCACATCTACGGCGCCATTATCGCCGGTGCCGATATCCGCTCGGTGCGGATGGATGGCGGTGTCGATTTTTTTACCGAACTCGAGCGCGCGATCCGCGAGTCGTTGCCGAAACCGAAGATGATGATTCTCGGCTTCCCGAGCAATCCGACCGCGCAGTGCGTCGACCTCGATTTCTTCCATCGCGTCGTCGGCTTGGCGCGGCAGCACGGTATCTATGTCGTCCACGACCTGGCCTACGCCGACATCACCTTCGACGGCGCGTTCCCGAACAACCGTGCGCCGTCGATCATGCAGGTGCCGGGCGCGCGTGATGTGGCCGTCGAGTTCTTCACGATGAGCAAGAGCTACAACATGGCCGGGTGGCGCATAGGCTTCATGGTCGGCAACAAGGACCTGGTCGCGGCGCTCGGGCGCATCAAGAGCTACCACGACTACGGCACCTTCACGCCGATCCAGGTGGCGTCCATTGCCGCGCTCGAAGGCCCGCAGGACTGCGTGGAAGAGATCCGGCGCGAATACCAGCGGCGTCGCGACGTGCTGGTTCGCGGGCTGCACGAGGCCGGCTGGATGGTCGACGTACCGAAGGCTTCGATGTACATCTGGGCCACCATTCCCGAACCGTATCGGGCGCTGGGTTCGCTGGAATTCGCGAAGAAGGTGCTCGCCGACGCCAAAGTCGCGATATCTCCGGGCATCGGATTTGGAGACTACGGCGACTCCCACGTCCGCTTCGCGCTGATCGAAAATGAGCACCGGATCAAGCAGGCGATTCGAGGCATCAAGGAGATGTTCCGCAAGGACGGACTGCTTACGCTGGCCGCGGCGTAACACCGAACTGCGACGACCTTCACGGCGTCGCCATGACCATGAATCCGATCAAAGTCGGCCTGCTCGGGCTGGGCACCGTCGGCCGCGGAACCTGCAGCGTCCTGCGGCGCAACCAGCATGAGATCACGCGACGCGCCGGCCGCGGCATCGAGATCGCCGCGGTGGCGGTGCGTGACGCGGCCAAGGCGCGGGCATTCCTCGGCGGCGAGCTGCCGATATCGACCCAACCGCTCGACGTCATCCGGCATCCGGATATCGACATCGTCGTCGAGTTGATCGGCGGCTACGAGCCCGCGCGCTCGCTGGTGCTCGAGGCGATCGGCCTGGGCAAGCACGTGATCACCGCGAACAAGGCGCTGCTGGCGCGTCATGGCAACGAGATCTTCGAGGCCGCCCGCGCCCGCGGAGTGATGGTGGCATTCGAGGCGGCCGTTGGCGGCGGAATCCCGATCATCAAGGCGCTGCGCGAGGGCCTGACCGCTAATCGGATCGAATGGCTGGCGGGCATCATCAATGGCACCAGCAACTTCATCCTTTCCGAGATGCGCTCGCGCGGCGAGTCCTTCGGTGCGGTGCTGGCTGAAGCCCAGCGCCTCGGCTACGCCGAGGCCGACCCGACCTTCGACATCGAAGGCGTCGACGCCGCCCACAAGCTCACGCTGCTGGCGGCGATCGCATTCGGTGTGCCGATCAACTTCGACGCGGCGTATATCGAAGGCATCGCGCGCCTGGCGGCGGCCGACATTCGCTACGCGGAGCAGCTCGGCTACCGCATCAAGCTGCTCGGCATCGCCAAGCGCAAGGCAAGCGGCATCGAGCTGCGCGTGCACCCGACGCTGGTGCCGATGCAGCGCCTGATCGCCAGCGTCGAAGGCGCGATGAACGCCGTGCTCGTCAAGGCCGACGCCGTCGGAACGACCCTTTACTACGGGCCGGGGGCAGGGTCCGAGCCGACCGCGTCGGCGGTGATCGCCGACCTGGTCGACGTGACACGCATGCACACCGCGGACCCGGAGAACCATGTGCCGCACCTCGCGTTCCAGGCCGATGCGATGACGACGGTGCCGTGGTTGTCGATCGAGGACACCGTGACCTCTTACTATTTCCGCATGCGCGTGGCCGACCAGCCGGGCGTGCTCGCCGACATCACCCGCATCCTCGCCGACGGGCGCATCTCGATCGATGCGCTGTTCCAGCGTGAACCGTCCGAAGGCGAAAATCAGACCGACATCATCATGCTGACGCACGACGCCGTCGAGCGCGAGGTGAACGCTGCCATCCGCCGCATCGAAGCGCTGCCAACTGTGCTCGCTCCGGTGATCCGCATTCGGCAGGAAGAGCTCCTCTAGTGGGCGAACGCCTCGCGTACGTCTCGACGCGCGGGCGCGCTCCCGAACGCGGCTTCACGGACATCCTGCTTTCGGGCCTTGCCGACGACGGGGGGCTTTACGCTCCGGCGCACTATCCGCGGGTCTCCGTCGAGGAACTGCAGGCCTGGCGCGGGCTGACGTATGCGGAACTCGCGACCGAGATCATTGCGCGCTACGCGACCGATCTCACGCGCACGCGGATCGCGGAGCTGTGCCGGACGACGTATAGCGCGCAGGTGTACGCAAACGCGCGCGACGGCTCTACGCCAGGCGACATCACGCCATTGCGCTGGCTCGAACCGGGGCTGGCGCTGCTCGAACTTTCGAATGGACCGACGCTGGCATTCAAGGACATCGCGATGCAGTTGCTGGGCGCGCTGTTCGAATCTGTGCTGCGCGAACGCGGTGTCCGCCTCAACATCCTCGGTGCCACGTCTGGGGACACCGGCTCCGCCGCCGAGTACGCGTTGCGCGGCCGGGACGGCATCCACGTCTTCATGCTGTCACCGCAGGGGCGGATGAGCGCTTTTCAGCGGGCACAGATGTATTCGTTGCAGGACGCCAACATCCACAACTTGGCGGTGGCGGGCACCTTCGACGACTGCCAGGATCTGGTCAAAGCCGTGTCGGGTGATCTCGAGTTCAAGGCGCGCTGGAACGTCGGCAGTGTCAATTCGATCAACTGGGGCCGGATCGTTGCGCAGATCGTCTATTACTTCCGCGCCTATCTGGCTTCAACCGCGGAGGCCGGGCAACCGGTCTCGTTTGCGGTGCCGTCCGGCAATTTCGGCAACATCCTGTCGGGGTGGATCGCCCGCAAAATGGGCCTGCCGATCGACAAGCTGGTGCTCGCCACCAACGAGAATGACGTACTCGACGAGTTCTTCCGCACCGGCCGCTATCGCGTTCGCGGCAGCAGCGAGACCCACGCGACGAGCAGCCCGTCGATGGACATCAGCAAGGCCTCCAACTTCGAGCGCTTCATGTTCGACATCGTCGGGCGCGATCCGAACATCGTGCGCGAACTCTGGTGGGAGATCGACACACGCGGCCAGTTTCATCTGGCCGGCACGCCATTTCACGAGGCCGTGCGACGAAGTGGTGTCGTGTCCGGGCGCAGCACGCACGTCGACCGACTTCGCACGATCAGAACCGTCGAGCAGCGCTACGGCGTGGTTGTCGATCCGCACACAGCCGACGGCATCAAAGTCGCGCTCGAACACCGGGACGCCGCGGTGCCGATGATCTGTCTCGAGACCGCGCTGCCGGCCAAGTTCTCGGAGACGATCATCGAGGCGCTCGGGCGCGCGCCGGATCGTCCGGCCGCGTTCGCAGGCATCGAATCGCTGCCGCAGCGCTACGAGCGAATCGCCGCCGAGGTCGACGCGGTCAAAGCCTTCATTGCTGCGCATGGCGGCTGATCCGTTCGGGCAACTCGAACCGCCGCTTGTTCCCGCACGACCCGAACGTGATCGCAGTCGCTGTGGATCACTTGATCGAGGCGGCGCTGCCGGTACTGGATCTGAATGCGCCGGCTAAGATTGCAGAGTTCATTTCGACGCGCCTGGGACTTGTCTGATGCTTTCGGTGGAAGACGCGCTGGCTCGAATGCTGAGCCGCGCCGATCCTATCGGTGTCGAATCCGTCGACACCCTTGGCGCCCACGGCCGCGTGCTGGCTGCGGACGTGCTTTCGCCGCTCGACGTGCCGCCGCTGGACAACTCGCAGATGGACGGCTACGCGGTGCGCACGGTCGACGTCCCGGCCACGGGGACGACTCTGCGAGTGAGCCAGCGGATTGCGGCTGGACACCCGGGCACACCGCTCGAACCCGGCACGGCTGCCCGCATCTTCACCGGTGCGCCGGTGCCGCCTGGTGCTGATGCCATCGTCATGCAGGAACTCGCAGTCGCGCAGGGCGACCGCGTCACGCTGCAGGAAGTGCCCCGCCGTGGCGCCTGGATCCGGCGCGCGGGCCTCGACGTCGCAGCGGGCGATGTGGTCGTTGGTGCAGGGACGCGCCTGGGTGCGCAGCATGCCGGCCTGATCGCTGCGGTCGGCGCCGCGCGTGTCACGGTGCACCGGCCGTTGCGCGTCGCGGTGTTCTTCACCGGCGACGAGCTGGCCATGCCGGGTGAAGCACTGGCGCCAGGACGCATCTATAACTCCAATCGTTTCGTGTTGCGGGCGCTGCTTCAGCAGCTCGGCTGCGAGGTGACCGATCTCGGCATCGTGCCGGACGACCGTGCTCGCACACGAGCCGCGTTCGCGGCCGCCTCTGCAACGGCCGATCTGATCATCACCTCGGGCGGTGTCTCGGTCGGCGAGGAAGACCATATAAAGCCGGCGGTCGAGGCTGAAGGCGAGCTCGAACTCTGGCAGATCGCGATGAAGCCGGGCAAACCCGTTGCGTTCGGTCGTGTGCGCGACGTGCCCTTTATAGGTCTGCCGGGAAATCCCGTGTCGAGCTTCGTCACGTTCCTTCTGTTCGCGCGGCCGTTCGTACTGAGGCGCCAGGGCGTACGCGACGTCGACGCGCCGGCGTACACACTGCGCGCGGACTTCGACTGGCTGAAACCAGACCGACGCCGCGAGTTCCTGCGCGTGCGGCGCAACGAGCAGCAGGGCCTGGACCTGTTTCCGACGCAGAACTCTGGGGTGCTCACGTCGACCGTTTGGGCCGACGGCCTGGCCGACGTCCCCGCTGGCAGCGCAGTTGCGCGCGGTGACATCGTGCGCTATCTGTCGTTTGCCGATCTGCTCAACTCGCGATGAACCTGACGATCCTGTATTTCGCCGCCTTGCGCGAACGCATCGGCCTCGCGCGCGAGGTCTGCGACGTGCCACCCGGCATCACGACGGTGGCCGCGCTTAAAGACTGGATCGTCGCGCGCGGGGCGCCCTGGTCCGAGGCATTTGGCGACACTCCGCGCGTTCGCGCCGCGGTCAACCAGGCGATGGCGGGTCCCGAGACGCCACTGCCCGACCGCGCCGAAGTCGCGTTCTTTCCACCCGTAACCGGGGGCTGAGCATGGTCCGGATCCAGCGCGAGCCCTTCGACCTCGGCGCAGAGATCGAGCGCCTGCGTGCCGGGGACCCTCGCGTTGGAGCGGTCGCCTGTTTCATCGGCGTCGTTCGCGATCTCAATGACGGCGAACGCATCGCCACGATGAGCCTCGAGCACTATCCTGGCATGACCGAGAAGGCGCTCGAGGACATCGTTGCGCACGCGCGCGGTCGCTGGGACCTCTATGACGTGCTCGTCGTGCATCGCGTTGGCGAACTGGGCCCGACGGATCCGATCGTGCTCGTGGCGGTGACGAGCGCACATCGGAGCAACGCGTTCGCGGCCTGCGAGTTCGTGATGGACTATCTGAAAACCGAAGCACCGTTCTGGAAGAAGGAAGTGACGCCGACCGGCGCGCACTGGGTCGACGCACGCGTGAGTGACGACAAAGCGCGCGCTCGCTGGGAGGCCGAATCGAAGTGATGACGCGCGACGGTCCGCTGCCATCGGTGCTTGCGGCCGTGGCGATCGGGGCGGTGCTCGGCGCATGGCTGCGCTGGGCGCTGTCGTACTGGCTGAACCCGCGCCTGGCGCACCTGCCGCTCGGCACGCTCGCCTCGAACCTGCTCGGCGGTTACATCATCGGGATCGCCGTCGCGGCGTTCGCCGCGCATCCCTCAGTGCCGCCATTTTGGCGACTGCTGCTGATCACCGGCTTTCTCGGTGGCCTGACGACCTTTTCGACGTTCTCGGCGGAGAGCGTCGTGCTGCTGCAAGGCGAGCAATGGGGGGCCGCGCTGATCCACGTGCTTGCGCATCTCGGAGGCTCGCTCCTCGCGACGATCGCCGGTATCGCGACGTTTCGCGCGCTGGCTTAGCGGCGGCTCCGCGATCGCAGAGCGCGGTTCAGTCGAAAGCTAGCGAATACACGAGATCCAGGGCGTTGGTGCTGCCGGCGCGCGCAATCACTGACAGCTGACGGGTCAGCCGGTAATGCAATGCGACGAAATACTCCGCACCGCTCAGAGCCTGCTCGAACGACAGGTAAAGATCGTCGTTGATGCGCTTGCCAACGGCGACGAAGTCGGCAGCGGCCGAGTTCGACGATGACACGCCACTGCTGCGTAGCCGTCCAGCGACGGTTTCGCGCGGCAGCAGCGACGCGCTGCTCTGGCCCGGCTGCAGCGTGATCTGATCGACGCCGAGACTGCGCATCAGGCTCGATGACGCACTGTCGACCTGGCCCGCGAACAGCGCCGAAGCGGCCGCCGACAGCAATGCGCGATCGTTGCCGTCGTTCGCCCCGGGCGGACGGCCAAGCACGAGCCAGTTCAGCTTCTCGGTATCGGACATCGATGGGTCGGAGTACAGCCGCACGATCGGCCGCTGCGCCGTGCCACTCAGCGCGACCCCGACTTCAACCGGGAGTCCCGCGCGTACCGCGAGCACATTGAGCGCGGGGTTCTCGACCGGTCCCTGGAACGTGACGATGCCGCGCTGGATCTGCAGACGCTGCCCATAGCCGGCGTAGACGCCGTCAACGGTGCGCACGCTGCCCTCACCGCGCAGTTGCGATGGCCGGCCGCTGACGTTGACGGCGCCGGCGAGCCGAGCCTCCAGCCCGGCGCCCTCGATGTAGAAGCGCGGGCCGAGATCAGCTTGCACGTCGAGCGTCACGTCGACGGGCGCTCGCTCGCTCGGCTTCGCCTGCTCGCCAGGACGCTTGACGACGACGTCGCTCGCCAGCGCGCGGCCGCCGCGCAGCGCGTTGAAGTTGATGTAAGCGCCGTCGACAGCCAGTTTTGCGTAAAGGTCCGCGCGATCAGGTGTGAGCGTGATGCCTGCGTCGCCGGAGACGACCATCCACCGGTCAGCCCGTTGCAGGATCGGCAACTGGCTCGCCTTCAGTCCGATGCTGCCCGTCAGCGTGCGCAGCGCGATGCGGCCGACCGCCTTGACATCGAAAGGCCGATCCGAGATCAGACCTTCGAGTGCACGCCGATCGCCGGGCGCCACGCGTGGCGTTCCGGCGAATGTGAGCTCGTTGATCACGATCACGCCATCGTCGAGTACCGCATCTAACCTGCCGTTCTCTAGGCGCACGGCCTGGTCGACCCAGGCCAGGCGCAGTGCCTCACCGAGCATCGTGCCGGTCGAAGTCGGATCGGCCGGTGTGCCGGCGATCGTCGCTTGGACCGAGGCGTTGCCGGAAAACTGCACGCTGTCGCCGATCAAAGGCCCGATCCATGAAAGATCCGGCAAGCTTGCATTCACAACGATCTGGAAGGGACGATCCTGTGCCAGTACACGACCGCCCGAAAACGCCGGATCGATGAATGCATCGATCGCCGCATCGATGCTGCCGAGCGCGCGGCCGCGTATATAGACGTTGCCGGTCACGCGGTTCGAAACGACGCTGAGTGCGGCGCCGACGTCGCTGATGCCGATCGGGTTGAGCGCGTCGATCCCGCTGTAAAGATCGCCCCCGGTGCGCTCGATCACGGCAATGCCAGTGACGCTGTCGCGCAGGCCGAGATCCCAGCGACCCGCAAGCGTCAGCGGTACGCGGTCGCCAGCGCCGGTGCGCACGACGCGGCGCGGTGCGCGCGCCTGCGCGTCGAGCGCCTGCGGATGCAGGCCATCGAAGCGGCCCGTCGTGTGCCACAGTCCCTCGGCGCGGTCGAGCTCGAATTCGCTGAA